>NZ_JBFRGC010000013.1:0-202639 GCF_052115145.1 Paenibacillus sp. 2TAB26 | reverse complement strand
CGTATACGTTCTTACACCGGACAAACTGAGGTTACTTTGCAGCTGTAAGCGCAAATAGGTWCTTACAGCARTGGTTYGCACGTTCGCCTACGCCGAAAAGAAGCTGTAAGCACGTATACGTTCTTACACCGGACAAACTGAGGTTACTTTGCAGCTGTAAGCGCAAATAGGTTCTTACAGCAATGGTTCGCACGTTCGCCKACGCCGAAAAGAAGCTRTAAGCACGCATACGTTCTTACAGCGGACAAACTGAGGTTACTTTGTGGCTGTAGGCACAAATAGGTTCCTATAGCTGTGGTTCGCACGTTCTCCAACGCCGAAATGAAGCTGTAAGCACGTATACGTTCTTACAGCGGACAAACTGAGGTTACTTTGTGGCTGTAAGCGCAAATAGGTTCTTACAGTAGTGGTTCGCACGTTCGCCTACGCCGAAAAGAAGCTGTAAGCACGTATACGTTCTTACACCGGACAAACTGAGGTTACTTTGCAGATGTAAGTGCAAATAGGTTCCTATAGCTGTGGTTCGCACGTTCGCCAACGCCGAAATGAAGCCGTAAGCACGTATACGTTCTTACACCGGACAAACTGAGGTTACTTTGTGGCTGTAAGCGCAAATAGGTTCTTACAGTAGTGGTTCGCACGTTCGCCAACGCCGAAAAGAAGCTGTAAGCACGTATATTTTCTTACACCGGACAAACTGAGGTTACTTTGCAGATGTAAGCGCAAATAGGTTCTTACAGCAGTAGTTTGCACGTTCGCCTCCGCCGAAATGAAGCTGTAAGCACGCATACGTTCTTACAGCGGACAAACTGAGGTTACTTTGTGGCTGTAAGCGCAAATAGGTTCTTACAGCAGTGTTTCGCACGTTCGCCGACGCCGGAATGAAGCTGTAAGCACGTATACGTTCTTACACCGGACAAACTGAGGTTACTTTGTGGCTGTAAGCACAAATAGGTTCTTACAGCATTGTTTCGCACGTTCGCCTACGCCGGAATGAAGCTGTAAGCACGCATACGTTCTTACAGCGGACAAACTGAGTTTACTTTGTGGCTGTAAGCGCAAATAGGTTCTTACAGCAGTGTTTCGCACGTTCTCCTCCGCCGAAATGAAGCTGTAAGTACGCATACGTTCTTACACCGGACAAACTAAGGTTACTTTGCAGCTGTAAGCACACATAGGTTCTTACAGCAATGGTTCGGACGTTCGCCGACGCCGAAATGAAGCAATAAGCACGTATACGTTCTTACACCGGACAAACTGAGGTTACTTTGCAGCTGTAAGCGCAAATAGGTTCTTACAGCAATGGTTCGCACGTTCGCCGACGCCGGAATGAATCAGTAAGCACGAATATGTTCTTACACCGGACAAACTGAGGTTACTTTGCAGCTGTAAGCGCAAATAGGTTCTTACAGCAGTGTTTTGCACGTTCGCCTACGCCGAAAAGAAGCTGTAAGCACGCATTGATGCTTACAATTCACAAATATAATTCACATGCAATAGCCCTTTCGAGTCATGTTTTTACCCTCCCTATCGAGGGAGAATAGGAGATAGAAAAAAAGTAATATAACCTATGGAAGCCGAGGCGAATGATGTGGAAGAGGATTTGGCTAAGAAAAAATCATTTTGGTTGTTTGTGGCTTGGGCTACAGCAGTTTTGGCGACGGCGGGAAGCTTGTATTTGAGTGAGGTTATGCATTTTGCACCATGCAGCTTATGCTGGTTCCAGCGAATATTCATGTATCCATTGGCACTATTACTAGGCATAGCCTACTCTAAGGGAGATGAAGGCATCGTATCATACGCACTGCCTTTAGTTGTAATTGGTGGAGGCTTCTCGCTTTATCATACAGTGCTGCAAAAGCTGCCGCATGATTCTCCGCTTGCTGCGTGCGGCCCCGTTTCTTGTCAGGGAGACTATTTGAACTGGTTTGGATTTATTACCATTCCAATGCTGGCTCTCGTGGCGTTTTTGATCATTTTGACGGCGCTGCTTCGCTTGAAGAAGCTAAATAAACAGTCATAATTTCATGAAAAAGGCAGCTGTGCAGCTCAAAAAAATTGAGTGCACAGCTGCCTTTATTGTGATTGCTTATTAGGCTAAGCACATATCGTCGCAGAATCATTTCTCTAACGAACTGTATTATGCTTATTATAATGAAAACTACTTTCCTTTCATTTTAACGAACCGTATCAGCACTATAGGTTGATTTATAGGGTGTCATGAGTCAATTTTCTCAAAATAAAGATTCTGGAGTTCGTTACAATTTTAATTCATAACAAATGGTTTAATTAAGACCTACTGGGTTCGTTAGCTATACGGATGATAAGGGGAGAACATCGTTCTGCCCAAGCTCCATCAGAAAAAAAGCAGGAGCTGCTCCAAGCATAGATCAATCTACGCTTAGAACAGCTCCGTTTACGCCTCGGCTTAAAGTTGTTTCAAAAATTCAACAATCGTCAGAAGTCCCTTGTCAAAGTTCTCAAGGTTGAAATGTTCATTAGGAGCATGCAGATTTTCGTCTGGAAGCCCGAAGCCCATCATGACGACAGGAGCGCCTAATACACGGGAGAATGTCTCGACAATTGGAATCGAGCCGCCATCCTTCGTGAAGAGCGCGCGAGTGCCATATACTTTTTCGTAAGCATCGGCTGCCTTTTGGAGCATTGGATTTGATGGGTCCATGTCGAAGGCACGAGCTTTTTCGCCGCGTTTTATAATTAGCTTTGCACCGGACTGAACATGCGATTCCAGATGAGTTACAATACGCTCTAGTATTTGAGTCGGGTCCTGATCGCCAACTAGACGACAAGTGATTTTGGCGTGAGCTTCTTTTGGAATGACCGTTTTCGAACCTTCGCCTTGAAACCCGCCATAAACGCCGTTCAGTTCAAGAGTTGGCCTTGCGCCTGTACGCTCAACAAAGGAATATCCTTCTTCCCCGTACAGGGCGTCAAGATCGAGATTTTTTCTTAATTCTTCTTCATTATGATTTTGCTTTAGGAACTCTTCACGCATAGCAGCGGAAAGCTCTGGCACACCTTCATAGAAACCTTCGATTGAAACTCTGCCTTGATCATCATGCAATGAGCTCAGCAAGGAAATCATGGCGTGAAGAGCGTTCGGAACGCCGCCGCCGAATGAACCCGAATGCAGATCGGTATTGGCAGTAAGTATCGTTACTTCAAGGGAGCACAGTCCGCGCAGCCCAGTAGAAATAGCTGGTTTTCCTTTTTCAAGAAGCGATGTATCTGAGATGACAATGACGTCAGCCTTCAGCTTATCCGCATTCGTTTCCATAAAGGTCGGCAGATTAGGGCTTGAAATTTCTTCCTCGCCTTCAATACAAAACTTAACGTTGACTGGAAGCGCATTTTCTTGGTTTAGAAGCGCCTCAACCGCCTTTACATGCAGGAAAAGCTGGCCTTTATCATCGGTTGCACCACGAGCATATAATTTGCCATCGCGGATGGTTGGCTCAAAAGGAGGAGTCTCCCAAAGGTTAAGCGGATCTACAGGCTGCACATCATAATGGCCGTAGATAAGTACTGTCGGTTTGCCTGGTGCATGGATATGCTCGGCGTACACGATGGGATGCCCAGCGGTAGGATGGATCTCCACATTCTCAAGACCAGCCTTCTCTAATTTGGCTGCAACCCATTTTGCTGCTTCGTTCATGTCGTTTTTATGTGTGGATAAAGCTGAAATACTCGGGATCGTCAAAAACTGCTTCAGCTCATCCAAATGTTGTTCTCTTAGGTTCTGAAAATAGGATTCATAGCTCATTGGATAGTTGCTCCTTACATTTGGTATAGACTAAGTATACGTCTACAAACGAATAAGTAAAACAGCTGCAAAATTAAATTCGTGTATTGCGGGCAGCAATCTGCAAAAATAGTGGAAAGCAATCCGATATCTGCGTTTATAAATAATTAGTATCCAGCAAAGAAATAAATTGTTTGGCCGCAGGGGAAAGATGCTTATTCCTATGATAGACATAACTAATTCCTCTATTGAATTTTACTCCTTTAATGTTCACCTTCACCAATAAGCCGCTTTTGATCTCTTGTTGGATAGCAAAGCTAGAAACAATAGATACCCCAAGCTCATGAATAACCCCTTGTTTAATTCCTTCTAAATTGCTAATTTCCATTTGCGTAGGAAACTCAAGCCCGTACTCAGCAAATTTTTTCTCTAAGTAAATGCGTGTTGCTGATTTATCGGGTTTAATAATTAACGTTTCGTTGACCAAATCTTCGAGTGTGCACTCTTGTTTATGAGCAAGCGGGTGCAAGGGGCTTACAATTAAGACAAGCTCATCCTCGTAAAAGGTTTTACGCTGAAAACGGGATTCATCGATTTCAATACGATCAGAAATAATTAAAAACTCTACTTTGTTGGATTCCAACATATGAACAAGGTGATTTGAAGCTGTAATGTTCATGTTTATTTTAATCTGCGGAAATTTTTTGGTATAACCTCTAAGGATCATAGGAAGCAAATAAACGCCTACAAAATTGCTCGCACCAAACGATAAAGTTCCGTATGATAAGTCTTCCAGCTGCTTAATATGGTCTTTGGCTGTATGAAGCAGGTTAATAATTTGCTCTGCGTATGGCTTGAAATTTTCTCCCTGTTTCGTCAAATAAAGCTTTTTGCCAATTCGGTCAAATAGAGGAACGCCAAGCTCTTCTTCTATACTTTGAATTTGCATGCTTACCGATGGTTGTGAGCAGTAGAGAAGTTCCGCTGCTTCTGTAAAGTTTAAGCATTCTGTTAGCGTAATAAAGGTCTGAAGTTTATTGATATTCATTTCCACGACACCTTTCGACTTATCATTTAAAAATAATCTATAACGAAACGTTATGGTTATTCAAAGTTAATCAAATTGTATTATATTTTCTGGTTTTATAAAATGAAAACGGTAACATTATTAGTTTGAGGAGGATGCAAGATGAGTGAAGTCTCGCGAGATGTTGAAAATGAGACTAAAAAGCCGCCTATGAAGAAAAAAGGGAGTCTTGAAGAAGGGATGCAAAGATTTGGTATTCCACTTGCACTTATTGTGGGGCTGCTTTTGTTCTTTATGCCTACACCGGAAGGCATGAGCTTAGAAGCTCAAAGAGCAATTGCAATATTTACAGGAGCATTGATTTTATGGATTACGACTCCGCTGCCTATTTACTTAACATCTATCATCGCTATTTTGCTTCTTCCATTAGTAGGAGCAGTTGAAGATCAAGAAGTGGCATTCGGTACGTTAGGATTTGATGTGATCTGGCTGATGGTTTCCGCATTCATCCTCACTTCGGCCATGATAAAATCAAATTTGGGTAGACGCTTATCCTTATGGATGGTCAC
Organism: Paenibacillus sp. 2TAB26; assembly: GCF_052115145.1. Classification (NCBI taxonomy): domain Bacteria; kingdom Bacillati; phylum Bacillota; class Bacilli; order Caryophanales; family Paenibacillaceae; genus Paenibacillus; species Paenibacillus sp. 2TAB26. Next base: position 197,280 of record NZ_JBFRGC010000013.1, on the reverse strand, counting down.
GCAGTTTGGTAAAACGCCAAAAAAGACATTGTTTTTATTAATCGTCATTAATTTTATTTTAGCTTTTTTTGTTCCTTCAACTACAGCAAGAGCTACGCTCATGGTGCCTATATGCTTGATTTTATTAGAGGTGTATAAAGCGCTGCCAGGTGAGAGCAATCTTGGAAAAGTAATGATGCTTCAAGGCGTGCAAGCAGATGCGCTTGCTACCTCGGGTGTTATGACAGCTACTTCTGGCAATATCATAGCTGTTGGTTTCATTAATGAACAAGCGGGCGGAGATATTGGTTATATGGATTGGCTTCTCGCCTCTATGCCAACTGCAATTATTACGATGATGATTACTTTCTTCATTGGTTTAAAGCTCTTCTCCATCAAAAGTGAATCCCACTTCGATCATGCGAGGGATACGTTAAAAAATGAGTTGTTAAAATTAGGTTCCTTCTCTTTAGATGAGAAAAAGGCAGTAACGATATTCCTCCTTACGGTGGCATTATGGGCTACAGGAGATTACCATAACGCTTGGTTTGGCTTTGAACTCAGTACGGAACAGACCGCTGTACTCGCAGCACTTCTCTGTTTGCTTCCAAGGGTAGGTTTGTTGACCTGGAAAGAAACGAACATCAAATGGGAGCTCATGATTTTTGCAGCAGGCGCTTATGCAGTAGGTAATGCATTGGATAAATCCGGCGGCGCAGAATGGATTATTGGAAAAGTAGTCGCTGCGCTCGGATTGGAAAGCATGAATCATGTTTGGGTATATGTCGTTGTCGTATTCCTTAGCATGTACAGTCATCTTATATTTACGAGTAAAACAGTGAGGGTCACTATATTAATACCAGCATTCATCGCTTTAGCGAAAACGCTCGGCATGGACCCTGTGCCTCTCGCATTAGCAGCAGCTATGACCATGACTTATACCATTACACTTCCGCCGCATTCGAAGGTAAATACGATCTATTTTGGAACAGGATACTTCTCGGTGTTGGATCAAGTGAAATATGCGGTAGTTACTTGTTTTGTCGGAGCATGCGTAATTAGCTTGGCGATCTTTACTTGGTTTAAAGTAATCGGAATATAGAGAGAGCAGGAGGGAGCCATATTGAACAGAAAAGTTATTTTAGCTATTGCAGATGGAATAGGGGATCTTCCACATCCTTTGCTTGAAAACAAAACGCCATTGGAATATGCAGATACACCTAATCTAGATAGATTAGCTTCTACGGGGGTTACAGGCATCATGGATTTGATTAGCCCTGGCATTCCAGTAGGCACCGATATGGGGCATCTAATTTTGTTTGGCTATCAGCCTCATCATTATCCGGGACGCGGGCCAATTGAGGCTTTAGGAATTAACATGAATGTTCTTCCGGGCGATATCGTGCTGAGGTGCAACTTTGCTGCAGTGGATGAGAATGGGATTGTCGTTGATCGCAGGGCAGGACGGATACGCAATGGAACAGAAGAGCTTGCTGACGCGATTAATGGGTTAGAAATAATGGGAGTGAGCATATATTTCAAACCGGCTACAGAGCATCGTGCTGTACTTATATTAAGAGGAACTGGGCTCAGTGATCAAATCAGCGATTCAGATCCGAAAGCGCCAAACGATGGCAGCCCATATCATACTATAGTCTCGCTTGATTCCTCGGCGGAGTCCAAACGAACAGCGATGGTTCTAAATTTGTTTCTTCATAAAGCGCATGTCATCTTATCCAATCATCCTGTTAATGTAGAGCGTATGAAACAAGGGGAATTAGCAGCTAATTTTATTCTCACGCGTGGAGCTGGACAGATGATTCAGCTTGATCCCATAACCGATGCTCTTCATATGAAGGGAAGCTGTATTGCTGGAGAAAGTACCGTACTTGGCGTTGCCAAATTGGCTGGATTTAAACCGGTAACAGATAGTAGAATGACAGGAAATATGGATACGGACATTGTACTAAAAGCTAAGCTGGCGCTTCAAGAAATTTCTGAAAATGATTTTGTATTAGTGCATCTAAAAGCACCCGACGTTAAGGGGCATGATAATAAACCGTTTGAAAAAGCAAAAGCGATTGAATTGTTTGATCAAATGGTAGGGATTATAGCGCAGGGAATATCTGAAGATGTATATTTGGCTGTGGCGGCTGATCATTCTACCCCTTGTGAAATCGGTGAGCATACCGGCGATCCCGTGCCTATTTTAATCAATGGCCCTAGTATTCGAATAGATCGAACCAAACAATATAATGAATTAGATTGTGCGTATGGAGGATTAGGGCGTCTAACTGGACATGGGTTTATTCAAACATTGCACGGATTAATTGGACGAGTGAAAAAGCAGGGTAATTAGGGTAGGAAGAGAAGATCAATCTTGTTCACAAAAGCAAGGCGAAGCGATAGTTATAATTTAATCATAAAGGTCAAGCCACGTTTCCGAAACGTGGCTTTCTTTTTCTTTTAATGGGTTGATGTCGATATTTGACAAATGAAAGACGATTTTGTCACTACATGGTAATATTATGCATAAGAACGATAAGGAGGTAACTATTCGTAATATAGCAACTTATTTTTTTGAGATTTCGGACTTGTTAAGGGGTGAGTAGTATGTATATACTGCGCAAAATTACAGAGAAAAAGAAAAATAAAATCAGTTTGGCTACGCTTTTAATCGGATTAGTATCGATTTCAGTTCTACTTACGTTATCGATATTGCTTTTTGTATCTTATGAATACAAGAAACAATCATTATATGAAACAACGCTAACTCTAAATCTTTCAACCGCTTCTAAGATGAGTCAAACGATGGATTCTCTCTTTATATCCATGCGCAGCAGCCTCAAAAATGCTGCTTCTTTTTATTCAGTGGTTAATGCGGCAGATGCGGACTATCTTGATCTCATCCGTAAAAGCAGCAACTATTTTAACTCGATTATGGTCGTAGATGAATCAGGCGTGATTAGGAATATTTCTCCTTCTTCTATTGGGGCTAAAGGGGAGAAAATTGTTACGGATGCAGCGATTGAGGCATTTAAAGGTAAAAAACCATATATATCAAAACCATTCATGAGCCCATCTACGAAACAGCTTATCGTATTTATCAGTGAGCCTTTATATGACGAAAAAGGAATCTATCGCGGTTTTATTGGCGGGAGCATCTATTTGCAAAAAGATAATGTCCTAAACATGATTTTTGGAAATTACGGTCTTAATGAAAGCGGATCGAGCTTATATGTTGTAGACTCTGATGGAAGTCTTCTTTACGATTCTAATATCATTCAAATTGGCAAAAATATTAGCTCCTATCCGATTGTTCAGCAGCTCAAGCAAGGAAAAAGCGGGTATACACTTACGAAAACAGATGGGATTTCTTTATTGGCTGGGTATTCCTATGTGCCGGAAAATGAATGGGGAATTGTAGTATATTCCGAAATGAGTACGATTAAAGCACAACTTAATATCCAAATCCGACAGATTTTGCTTTATTCGCTTTTACCATTTATTCTATTAATGCTCGCTACGATTTGGTTTGCTCACCGACTAGCAAGGCCATTTGTTATGCTTGCCAATATCGTGGGCAACATGGGGAACAAGGAACAAAAGCTCCTTACGATGGATCAGCACTGGAATCGCGAAGCGGATGTGCTAACCAAAACGGTAGTGCTTGCTTTGAATGGCATACAATTGAAAACAGATCAGCTAACCCAGGCGGCAATGACGGATGCATTAACGGGCTTAAGCAACCGAAGAAGCTTAGAAAAAACGATGAAGCAATGGATAGAGGAGCAAAAAAACTATTCCATCATCGTACTGGATATTGATCGATTCAAGCTGGTTAATGATACGTACGGACATCAAGAAGGGGACAGAGTACTTCAGCATTTGTCGAAAATCGTCATGGCTACGATAAGGCCAGGAGACTTATGCAGTCGCTATGGAGGCGAGGAGTTTGTTGTTCTGCTGCCCTATACTAATGTGCATGATGCTTATGAGGTTGCTGAACGCATTCGGGAATCGATGGAAAACAGTGAGAATCACTTAAAGCATAGGATTACCATTTCACTTGGCATTGCTCATTTTCCATCACAATCAAGAAACGCGGATGAGCTGTTTGTACTGGCAGATCAAGCCTTGTATAAGGCTAAGAATACGGGAAGAAACCGGACGATGATCGCGGAAGTGAAAAATGAGTATTTGTGTTCATTTAATAGAAATAATTAGATTAAGAGCACGCCATGAATGAATGTATTTAAGAGGGTGAAGATATGATTTCAATAGGCCTTGCAGGATGGGGCGATCATGACCAGCTGTATGTTCCAGTTAGCAAAGCGGGCAGCAAGCTGCGGCAGTATGCAAAACATTTTCCTGTTGTAGAGGTAGACAGCACTTTTTATGCCATACAATCTAAAGAGCGATTCAGCAAATGGCTGGCGGATACGCCGGAATCCCTTCACTTCGTCGTTAAAGCTTATCAAGGGATGACCGGACATCAGCGCGGACCTACCGTGCCGGCTTCGGAGACAAATGAAATGTTCGGTGCATTCCGACAAATGCTGGAGCCCGTAATGGAGACAGGCCGATTGACGGCAGCCTTGTTCCAGTATCCGCCGTGGTTTGATTGTACAGCAGCCAATGTGCGAATTCTGCGGGAGACAAAAGCAAGAATGAATGGCATTCCTTGTGCGCTGGAATTCCGTCATCAAAGCTGGTTTACACAGGAGTACTGTGAAAAAACGCTGGATTTCATGAGGCAGGAGCAGTGGATGCACAGTGTTTGTGATGAGCCGCAGGCAGGAATAGGCTCCATACCGATCGTTCTCACAGCAACCGATGCACAATCAACTATTGTGAGGTTCCATGGACGCAATGTGTCTGGCTGGAATCAAGCCAGTGCACCGAATTGGCGCGAAGTTCGGTATTTATATCGCTATAGCGAGGAAGAGCTGCAAGATTGGGCGAATAAGCTGCGGCTGCTGGAGCAGCAGAGCGAGCATATTTACGTCATTTTTAATAACAATTCCGGAGGGGACGCAGCAGACAACGCGAAGCGGATGATGGAGATACTGGGACTGACTCGCCCGAACGGCGAAAGTCCGAATGAGCCGCCGCCCCCGATTATCGAGCAGTTGGATTTATTTTAGATTGACGAATATAATTTAGTAAATACAAAATCATCCAATTAATGTAATGGGAGGCTTGATATGAACCAGAGTTGGAGCGTGAAGAGAACAGTTGTAAGTTTCAGCTTGTTCATTCTTATCGCATTGGTTTTATCCGTAATTATTTGGTATCGAATAACGGACCCGTTAGTAAATAACGGACTTCAACGAATCAATAATCATGATGGAAAGGTAGTAGAGTATGTCGTTGAGCTCAGCAATGAAGGGTTTCAGAAAATCGACATTAAGAAGGTCAGCGTGAATGGTGAAGATCGCTCGGATGACGTTCAACTAGGCATCTCTTATGATTCTACTCATATGGTGCAGGTCCTTCCGAATTCAGATCCGGCTACTCAGTTTATGAAACTATCGGCCTCTTCTATTTATCCAGCGCTTTCTCGAGGTGAGATTCAAGCAGCACTAGAGAAAAAAGAACATACACCAATGCAATACGGTCTCCGAATTCGCTATGAACATCAACCCATACAGAATGTAACGATCACGTACAAATATTTAGGTTTTACGAAAACGAAAAGTATAACCAATTGGTTTGAGTCCGATTCTCTACAATAAGTGAGTACAACTTTATTCTCCACTTTAATAAAAATTGAATACGCTGAGTAGGGGGGGGACTGTTTATGAGAACGATCAATGTGTATCACTATGACGCATTCAGCAATATTCCAAACATGGGAAACCCTGCGGGAGTCGTATTTAATGGTGATGATCTCTCCGAAGAGCAGATGCTGACCATCGCAGAAAAAGTAGGCTTCAATGAGACGGCATTTCCGCTGAAATCGGATAAGGCTGATCTTCGAATTCGTTATTTTACGCCAGGCCATGAAATAAATCTTTGTGGTCATGCAACGATGGCAACCATATATGCGCTGCAAACGAAAGGGCTGCTGGAACATCCGTCAGCATTCACGATTGAAACAAAAGCTGGAGTATTGCCGATAAAAATCGATTTTGATGCAAATGGTGAACCTCTTATTACGATGCGGCAAGCCGCTCCTCAATTTCAGCCATTCCATGGTTCTTTATTGGAGCTGGCTCATTCTATGGGCATCGATGAAAGTGAGATCGAGACGGAGCTCCCCACTGTGTATGGAAGTACCGGTGCGTGGACCTTATTAATTCCTATAAAAAACCTAAGCACTTTCAGTAAAATGAAGCCAAACAATTCGTTGTTTCCGCATATTTTAAAAGAAATGCCAAGGGCGTCCATCCATCCGTTTTGTTTAGAAACATACGATGTGAATGCACAGATGCATGCTCGTCATTTCTCATCGCCATTTTCAGGAACGATTGAAGATCCCGTAACAGGTACGGCTTCTGGTGTAATGGGTGCATACTACGCGAAGTACATAGATAACAACTCGGAAAAATCAATTCATCTTGTCGTTGAACAAGGGCAAGAGATTGGCCGCAATGGCAGAGTTGGTGTATCGGTAACGAGGAATGTTGATCAGCTCGATATCGAGATTACTGGCAACGCTATTTATGTTCATGAATTTGAGGTTCAACTACCTAAAGCAGCAGTGATAGATTGAGGGTGTATTTAATAGATGTATAAACATATAATATTTGATTTTGACGGCACACTAGTAGATTCAACGTCGGAAATTATGATTGTTTATAACGAATTAGCAGTAAAATATAATTTTAAAAAAGTAAATCATGAAGAATACAAATTATTAAACCATTTATCATTAAAAGAACGGTTTAAAGCTTTAAACGTTCCGATGTACAAGTTCCTTTTGATTAGAAAAATAGGAAAGGAATTTAAGGAGCGCTATAAACAGCATCTTAGCTCGATATTATTTATTGATCAGATGAGAGAAGTGGTAAATGCACTTCAAAGTGAAGGTTATAAAATCGCAATCATTACATCGAACTCTGCAGCGAATGTCTCTAATTTTTTACATACTCAAAATTTCAAGGGTATCAATGAAGTTCGATCGTCAAATGGACTATTTGGAAAACATCAAACGCTAAAAAAATATTTGAAAGATAATCATTTAAATCGTGAAGATGTAATTTATATCGGTGATGAAACAAGAGATATTATTGCATGCAAGAAATGCGAAATCGATGTCATTGCAGTGTCTTGGGGATTGGATACAAAAGAATCATTGCTGGGAGAGGATCCAAATTATTTAGTTGATCAACCGCATGAAATTAGGGGGATCTTAATAAAATAGAAGAAAAAATTATTGAATATTTTAAACAAGATAAGGAAATTCAAGTATGAGAATCGTCCAATCCAACGGACATTAAACCAGGGGGAGATGAGAATCTCCTCTGATTTGCATGCTTACTGCCATGTATATCCATAGGTTACTTTTAGGTTACTAAGTAAAAAGAAATTGCGTACTTCATATTTGTATATCGTTGTACTATTATTAGACTTGTAAGGCTTAAGCAGATGAATAAACAAATGATTCTGATATTTTTGGAAGCGTTATCATGATATTAACCAACCAAGCTATACCATTTTAAATTACGATAAAACTGACGAGGTGAACGAAATGAGAGTTGTTGTGACAGGGGCTGCGGGCAATGGAGGTCAGGCCGTATGCAAAGCATTGGCCCAAGCTGGTTATACCGTTCGGATGGCAGACGTTATGCCCCCTCAGTCTGATGATTTGAAGCAGCTTGAGTTTGTTAGATGTGACATTAGGACGCCAGGCGATGTACAGCGTGCGGTGGAGGGCATGGATGCCGTTGTTCACCTGGCAGCATGGCACTGTGCACACAATCCGCCAGTTAGTGATGAAACTATTTTTTCTGTTAATGTCGATGGTACTTTTTATCTATTAGAAGCATGCAAGCAAGCGGGTATAAAAGCGATTGTCTATGCCTCCTCGATGGCATTCGGATGGGGCTCGGTTTATGGAGTAAGCAAAGTCATCGGGGAAGACCTCTGCAAGGCTTATCATGAAATGACAGGCGCATCGATTGCAATGCTGCGTTATCATGAATTTATTCCTCGGCCATATTTAGAGTTTGGGGAACGATTACTTCGCAATGGGGTAGACAGACGAGATGTGGCGGCAGCTACAGTGGCATCGGTCAAAGCAGCTTTGGAAAAGAAGATTGGGCTATTTCGCACAATTGTACATACCAATCATCATATGCCGCAAGAGGTTGTTCAAAACTTCAGCGAGCTTGGCGCAGAATGGTGTGAGACACAAGTGCCGGGCGCAAGCCGCCTGTTGAAGAAGTATGAGTTGACGCTGCCAAAACAAGTTGAGCAGYATGATCTATCAGAGGCAGAGGAGATGCTTGGATGGAAACCGGCATATGGTTTTCTTGAGTTTTTGAGAGACTTAAAGAGTAGAGATGAAAAAGGGATCGACGTTGCTAATCTATGGGTTCCTTCGGAAATTCCAGCGTTAAATGAATAGGTTGAATAGTGAAAAGCAGCGCTGTCTGAGGATAGCGCTTGAATAAGCAAATGCCATATTTAGGCGTACAAGAGGTGGTCCCTGCAAGCACGGGCCATCTTTTTTTATGATTTTTTTAATTTCATGACATTTTCATTTATTTGGCGTATTATAATGAGCGTGCTTAACCATAGCGAAAAAAAGGAGTTGAGTTCTGTAATGGATAGTCGAAGTAGCGCCGAACCCGAGCCAAGCTTGTTGCAGGGGGAAGTCATGAACAAACCAATCTTCAGAAGATTGATTACTGAACTGAAGGTCAACTCTTTTGTATGGCAGGGGCATTTCTGGCTTCCTCATTAATCTGAGGAGGTTGTAACCATGTTGAATATTTATATTACTGACGAGCACGGAATACTGAAAGAAACGGATGAGATTACTTCAGGATGCTGGGTCAATCTTGTAGCACCAACGGAGCAAGAAATGAATCTAGCAGCTGCTAAAGCACAAATTCCTTTGGATTTTATAAAGGATCCATTAGATGAAGAAGAACGGTCAAGGATTGAAAATGATAATAGCAATGTGCTTATCGTTGTAAATCTGCCATTGGTTTCGACGGATGACAAGGGTATTCCCATGTATGATACGATTCCACTAGGGATGATTATTGCGGACGATTGTTTTATTACAGTGTGTCTAAAAGACAATCCGATTTTTCACGTTTTTGCACAAAATAAAATAAAACAATTTTACACGTACAAAAAAACTAGGTTTTCATTTCAAATTTTATATTTAATAGCGACTTCATATTTGAAGTACCTTAAGCAAATTATTAAAATGACAGACGAAATAGAGAAAAAATTGCATCAGTCGATGAAAAATAAAGAACTATTTTCCTTATTGAATATGGAGAAAAGCTTGGTCTATTTTACAACCTCATTAAAGTCCAACAACATCGTCATGCAGAAAATGTTGAAAAGCAAATACATGAAAATGTATGAGGATGACCAAGAATTGCTAGAGGATGTCATTGTAGAAAACCAACAGGCTATTGAAATGTCTGAAACGCATACGACGATATTAAGCGGTATGATGGATGCTTTCGCTTCGGTCATTTCCAACAATCTGAATATTGTTATGAAGTTTTTGACATCGATTACGATTATTTTATCGCTGCCTACGATGGTCGCAAGCTTCTATGGGATGAACGTTAAAATTCCGTTTCAGGATTACCCTCATGCCTTTTTTATCGCGATGACCATTTCCGTTATTTTATCGAGTGTCACTGCCGTTATCTTCTGGAAGAAGAGGTTCTTCTAAACTATAGCTGCTTTAAATGAAGTAGAGGCTGTTCTAAACGTAGATTTATCTACTTTTAGAACAGCCTCTTTTGGGGTTAGATGAGCTTATTTAATGAACTGGAAGCAGCGAATCAATGAATTCACTAATCTGCTGGTGATATTCATCCCAGAGATAGTCTTTATTCTCAATGATTAGTTTTGGGATGTCCCACGCATTAACAGTTGCACGGACAAAGGACTGACTCCGTGACCACACCTCTGCAGCTTGTTTGAAATCCTCATCTGTATGCAGGGAGACAGGACCCCATTCATTTCCTCTTACGCTGCAAATAAACCGCCATTGTTTCTCAACATCCACTTGATAATAGTAAATAAGGTTAGGTGCCAGTGGTGCCAGTATCTGCTGTAGGGAAGAAGAGAAAGCGAGAAGCTTCTGTTTATCCATGCCCATGAGATGAGCGACACTAATGGTGTCTTGAAGAAACACACTTTCAATAATAATGACTTCATGGGCACTGTGTAGCTCAGCTTGAACAAAGTCAAGATAACGAGTGGTGAGAAGCTGTATGAACTGATCTGCTTCTGCTTCATTTGTGAAAGAACTGAACTCCGGTCCTTGTAAGAGCAGGGGATGTAGTGCTTCCTCTTCTAAAAAACACCTTGCTGCTACTTGTTTTGAATTTAGTTTATCTAAAATGGATTTAGCTGTTGTCGTTTTTCCAGAGCCAGGAATACCGTCAATAATAATTAATCTTTTTTGTTTACTCATGTATAGATCCTCCCTAAATTTAAAATGAATAAGGACGGATCATTCTTGGTTTCAGACAGCAAAAATTGAAATTTGCGTTCATTTTCACTTGTTTACCTCCAAACATTTGGATTCTAACATTAGATTCGCTTCGTTATATTCATTTCCCTTTTTCTGGTGAGGCTCATTTCACTAGAAATGTTAATTTAACCTTGCTTTGAGTGTATGAGACCAAAGTTTGTGAATTTCTGCTGCAGAACAGTTGAATGCATCTTCAAAATCGAGTGGATTTCTGATGATTTTATTAAGGGCTTCAATGCCATAGTGTTGTAAAACAAATTCAGAGAGCGTATAAGAAAATTGAAACCCCTTTTTCTCATCAAATTCCCATGTGTTATCTTCTAAATCCTCAAAAGTAGGAATTTGGCTGTGTTTCACAAGCTCTGCTATTGAAGAATCGATGTACTCCTTTGTCATGAGACCAGCTTCGTATCCGCCTAGTCCTTGGTATAACCATTTTGGAGCGGCAGGGTTAATATCTGTCACCAACCAAATCGTATAGAGATGGAGTGTTGATTTAAGAATGGATTGATACGTATGTTCTGGACCTGGATGGAGCGGAGAAGCAATTTTTATCGTATTATTCTCAATTATACCCATAAACCAATTGGGCGCATCTGGCTCACCAACCGCATGGTGGAAGGATTGAAGATCTGGATAAATTTCTATTGATATTTTTTTTGAAGGTTGATGTCTTAATTGCGTACAAATACGATCAACGCTGGTTTTCAGATGATTGATGATATCTTGATACACCTTGCTATCCTGCTCGGATGCACCCTTAAGCTCATTTTTACTAATAACAGTAATATAGTCGATTACAGACATAAAGCTTCGAACCTCCTCGTCATTGTGCAATTCTTTTCTTAACTTTTCTAAAGCTCTGTACAGGCGATTTTTGACTGCGCTTAATTTCATCTGAGTAATCTCGGACACCTCTTTCAAAGTGCAGCCGACATCATAATGGAGCGAAATGATTTCACGATCAATCTCGCTTAATTGTTCTAAAGCTAAGGTGATATCGATTCGTATCTCTACATTTTTGGTGAATTCAAAAGATATAAAACGATTTTCTAAGTGGTTTAAGTCTACATAGGTTTCACAATTACGATCTTTTCTTCGGAATTCATTTTTTAAATTGTTGTTCGCAATATGGCATATCCAAGTGAATAGACTAGAATCACCACGAAAACTATTGATGTGCTCCATAGCCTTCATAAACGTTAGCTGTGTTAAATCCTCTGCAGTCTGAATGTCGACCTTCAGCGAGAGAAATCTTCTAATTCTATCGTAATATAGCGTGAAAATGTCCTCGAATTTGTCGTGGGCCCCTGACATCAAGTGAACCTCCCCCTGTCTTCACGTTTATTAGACACCAGGGAGATGGAAAAAGCCACAGCAAAATGTATTATTTATGGATTGAATTTTTTGTTAGTGCTTAAAGGAAAACCTCCCGTTAATTCGATAAATAAATGGCTTTTTGCCCCATTAGCAGGAAATTCTCCTGCTATATTCGTCAAATAGGCCCATTTGGTGAGGATATGCTGAAAATAACAGGAGTTTTTCCATCTAGTGGCTTTGAGAGCAAATAATCGTTTTAATTAGCGGGAGTATTTCCTGTTAAACGGCTTAGCAGCTGCTAAGTTACCTCAGATAGGAACGCCAAAAAACAAAGGAGCAGCCATCTCGGCTGCTCCTTTGTTTTGCGAATCCATTGTTTGAACTTCCACCCACCATCAATACTTCAGCTTCAATAAATTGCGTTCCGCAATGAAGGTCGTTGTATTAAACAGCAGCAGGACATCCTCAATCCCGTTGGCTTCCATGTAGTCACTAATATTGCCGTTATAGTAGCGAATGTCGATCACATGGATATCCTCGACATGTTGCGTCAGGAAAGGGAGGAAGCTGTGCGCATATGAATCTTTAATGACAAGCAGCTTCTTCTTATCGGCTTGCTTCGGAGGAAGCTCGCTGTGAAGCGTCATTAAAGCGTGCACGCCGCCAAGAAAATACGAGTATTTATCCTTCTTTTCCAAATAGCTCGAATCATACATGGTCGTAAAGGTTTTGTCCGTATCAGCCATGTACATATCTGTTTTCATTCCGTTTTTAGCTTTGTAGGCTTCAATGGAATCAGGTGTTAAACCGCTGAACTGACCGCGAGTATGATAGCTGCCTAGAAAAGAGTTGGTAACGGTCTCGATGTCGAAATCCTTCTCGGCCATTGGCGTCCAGCCCATCTTCTCCGCGTAAGTAACATAGGCTAGATAGGCGCCATAAGTCGTCCAGTGGTGGTCTGTTTTGTAATAAAGCGGTCTGCTGCTGCCGGCTTCAGGCTTCAGAAATTCGAATCCGTCGATAAACGACAAGCTCCCTTTAACCTGATCGGCGATAAAGCTGTTTACCTTCGTTTGCGGGTAAGCATCAGCCAGCCATGGCAGCCGTTCTGGATACAGGCCAATGGAGGTCGGAGCAAGCATAAAGGTGATGTTGGCGTTAGGATGGTTTTGTACAAACTTCTCCACCGCAGCAGTGTATTCTTCTATATCTTTATAGTTCGGTTCATTAAATTTCTCGAACAAATAACCGTCAGAGCCTTTGTAGATACCGTTATTTTCCTGCTGCAGGCGAAGCTGCTCAAATACAGACTTCGTCCATACCCAGTTGGTTCGGAAAGGAAAATGATCGGTTACGTAGTTTTCCGTATCATCGGCAAACTTCTTAGACCAAAGATTATCCCAAGTCAGCTCAGGTGACTTCTGGAGCGTGCGATTCTCAACGTCCGAGAATGCTTGTACGGGCAGTAAAAAAAATAATAACGACATAGCAAATAGGACACCGACGAAACCCCACACAAAAACGTGGTCCGTCTTCTTGCTCAAAACCGCCAGCCTCCTTTTACATTAAAAACGGAAGTAAAGAAATGGGTTAAACGTCGCATCAACCAAGTAAGCAACGGACATAAAGAACAACAAAGCATGCCAGCCAAGCTGTAAAACGGGTCGCGTACTTCTGTTTTCCTTGAGCTTGCGCTTAGGCAAGGATGCGAGCACTAATAATACGAGTAAAATTGCATTTGTGTACAACAAATAGAAAGTTTCATTGTTCCATAATGGCTGGTCATTGGCGCCAAACATAGCAGCAAAGTAAGTACCCATATTTCCTAAATCGTCAAAGGCAAAGAATACCCAACCGATCAAAATAAGCAGCAGCGCATACACATGCCTAACCCAAGCTGGCATTCGCTGCAGCAGCCTTAGTCCAAACCATTTCTCGAACACAAGAACAACGCCGAAGTATAAGCCCCAAAGTAAAAAGTTCCAGCTGGCTCCATGCCAAATACCGGTCAGCAGCCATACGATCATAATGTTGCGAAGCTGTATCCATGGACCTTTGCGGTTGCCGCCAAGCGGTATGTACACATAGTCGCGGAACCAGGTGCTGAGCGATATATGCCAGCGGCGCCAAAAATCAGTAATGCTTTGCGCCGTATAAGGACGATTAAAGTTTTCGTTAAACCGAAAGCCAAACATCATGCCAAGCCCTATGGCCATATCGGAGTAACCGCTGAAATCAAAATAAATTTGGAAGGCAAAGGCGATAATGCCGAGCCAAGCGGTCAAGGCAGGCATCGTATCTGCTCCTGTGCTTGATATCGTATTCCATAACAGTCCGATATTGTTTGCGAGCAGCACCTTTTTCGCTAAACCGATAATAAATCGTCTAACGCCTTCAGCGAACAGCTCGATGTTCACTGTGCGATGGCGCAATTGCTCCGCAATTGTAGAATATTGCACGATTGGTCCTGCGACCAATTGAGGAAACAAAGCGACAAACGTACCGAAATCAATCCAGTTGCGTTGTGCCTTTGCTGTACCTCTATAAACATCAATAATGTAGGACATCGATTGAAAAGTATAAAAGGAGATACCGATTGGCAACGCCAGTTCAGTTAATGGTATTTGTGTACCTAATAGTGCATTCACATTGTTAATGAGAAAATCAGCGTATTTAAAATAACCAAGCAAGGTTAAGTTTACGACGACAGAGGCGACGACAATCCATTTCCGCTGCAGGCTGCTCCGCTTCGGGTTGCTAAGAGCAAGTCCGAAGCTGTAGTCAGTAACCGTCGAGAGCAGCATAATTGCGATGTACACAGGCTCGCCCCATGCGTAGAATACGAGGCTTGTGGCGAATAAAACAAAGTTTTTAATTCGCCACGGAGACACGAAATACAGCAGCAATACAGCAGGCAGAAATAGAAATAGGAAAAGTAGACTGCTGAATACCATATTGCTTATTTTTTAGCGAAGTAGGAATCGAATTCAGATACAAATTTATCCGCTTGTTCAGAAATGACGAAAAAGACGTGATTGCCTTTCGCTACAAGCTTGTAGTTTTTGGCGTTTTCGTACTGATCCGGCAAATAAGTTTCAAATGATTTTTGAACATCCGCAGCACGTTTCTTGATTCCATCCTCAACAGCAGCAATATCTTTAGCATCCTTCACTTTGAAAACAGCTATTTCATTTGTTTTAACATTCATTAACGGCGACATAATTGTATATTCTTCCAGAATAGATGGATCGAAGTAATACATTTGTTTCACCATGTCGCCTGTCATTTCTGCTAACGCGGGTTGTTCAATTTTGGCCAACATGCCGTCAACCATCTCTTTTGTCGTTTTTGTTGTTACGAATTGCTCTTCTTTGTTGCCTGATGTATTGGAGTTAGCTCCTGAATTTGAGTTTGAACCTGAGCATGCCGTCAGCACCAAACCTAATGCAATGACAAGCATAAATGCAAAATATCTTTTCTTCATCGTAATCAATCTCCTCGGTGTCATTTTTGTTATCAAGTTTAAAAACGGAAAATATTAAGTTTATGTTGCAGGTTTAATTATTATGGTAAAATATGACGTTAATAATTCATGAGAATTTGATTATTTCATTCGAGAGAAAAATGAGTGATTACGCGGAGTTTTTGCCATAGAGGAGAGGCTTGACCATGAAGCAGCAATGCTTTTCGATATATCGATGGTCAAGCTCTCACAATAAAACGAGGTCGATAGAGTGGACTCAAAAATAGAAATTCGATTTGGAAAGAAAGCTGGATGAACGCACGGCACAAAAAGCAATTACGAAGTCTTCGAATTCGAATAAACGCGATCCTCGGAATTGCCGAGCACGAGCTCACATTGGCCTGCAGCTGAAAGCTTGTCCAAATAGGCTGCCACTGCAATGTAGATGCCAGGTTTTCCGGTAGACATTCGTATATCTTGTACAAGCTTCTGTTCAATTAAGAAGTTAGAGATCGCTAATGTGCTGATACGTCCGTACTTGAGAGCATCATCAACGACACGCTGAGCCGGCTGTGACAAATAAAAGGGACTTGAAGTTTTGGCATTCGAGCTGCTTAGCTCAGATTCTCGCATTGCGGCAGCACCTAATTTTTTGCCAGCCTCCTCGAATGCAAACGCATCTTGGTTCACCGGAGGCTCATCGAACACAAACGCGCCTTGGCTCTCCTCAATCTCATCAAAGACGAAGGCGCCTTGACTGTTTTCGATTTCATCAAATACAAACGCACCTTGGCCATCATCGGAATTGTCAAAGCTGAGTACGCCTTGCGTTACTTCGTTATCTCCAAAATCGAAGGAGTCTTGCGAATGTTTTGGAGGGTCAACAGGCTGATTACTGTTCTCCATGATGTCCTTGTCAGAACGGTAGTCGCTATGCAGGTTCGGGGTCTCCGGTATTTGCTGTTCATCGTCTTCTGAAGACGATTGATCATAGAAGGTTAAAGCGGCTGCTATTCGCTTCTTCCTGCTCGCTAGGTCCAGTTCATGCAGTCTTCTGCGGATACGGGACAGCTGTCGCTCCAGCAGTGGAAGATTGGCATCGATATGTGCTTGAATGTCGGCAGGTACTTCAAGCTCRGATGGCAGCGGCAAAAAAAGATGCTGATCGAGCTGCCAGCCATCTCTATATTTGCATAACATTTCATTCATCTCGCCATCGAGGATGTCGAAGCCTTTCATAATATCCGATATAGCTTTCGCATCAATTCCGGTATGCAGCTGTAAATGCTCGATACCGAAGTAGCGAATCGTATTGGTAGGGAGATGAAGCACCTGATGCTGGTAGCGCAAGGAACGGCCGCATTCACATTTTGTATGAGGAGACACTTCGCCGCTATCGGTGAACCCGATATAGTCCCATTCTTCAATAAACGATTCAATATCCTCGAATTCAGCATCCTCAGGAATGAACTGGCATTTTTTTCGGGCAAGCTGTCGTGCGAACAACGTTCTTCTGCCTCTAACGAGCTCATGGTGCAAAAAATGACGTTGCTCCTCCGTGAGCGTTCCCATTATGTTATCGCGCTGCTCCAGCGACATCTCGTATTTCATAACACACCTCTATTCCGTCTAAAAAGGGAATGAAGTCCCCCTTTATTGCATACTTTATTTATTCACATTATAGATGGGGGAGCACAAGAAGTCATTAGCGATGCCAAACTATACAACTCATTACCCGTTTTTTCATAATGTTCAATCCGCATCCTTAAGATTTGTTGCTTAAAAAACGAATTCGTCCTATCAGGATTTGAAAGTGTATAATATAAAGAAGCTGAGGTTGTATAGATTTTATTTCATAATAAAGGCAGGTCCTCATACTTATGTCCAGCAAAAAAGAGAAAATTGAAGCTCCTAAAATATCAAGCGAATTGCAATCTTTAGACGTTCCTGATTACGAATGGGCGGATGAGATTGAGATTAGCGACAGCATCATTCAAGACAGCGGTGTTCATAATCAATCGGCTTATAAGCCTTGTTTTGATCGCGTGGTGTTTAATAACGTATCGTTTCGGGCGACAAGCCTGCGAAAAGCGGAATTTACCGATGTTCGTTTTGACAACTGCGATTTATCAAATATCGATCTAAGTGAAGCGGTATTTCATAGGGTCACATTCCTTAATTGCAAGCTGCTTGGCATGGATTTGACAGGCTCAATGCTGCGCAACGTAAGGTTCGAGCAATGTGTGGCGGATTATGCCGTACTGCGCTTCACCAATGCCAAAGGCGTTAAATTCGACAAAAGCTCGTTAGCCAAAGCGGACATGTCCAATATGACATTAGCTAATTTCTTTCTGCATGAAACAAATATCGATCAAGCGCAGCTTTCACAGACGAAGCTTGGCGGCATCGATATTAGCAGCTGTGAATTTAACAGCTTAGGCGCTTCGCTAGAGGATTTGCGGCGCTGCATCATCTCGCCTGCACAGGCGATTACAATGGCGACGATTTTTGGGCTTGTTGTGAATGATGGAACATAATGGCGAGCAGTATACCAACGCCTAAATGGTAAAAAAGAAGACCACTGCGTACGAGCAGTGGTCTTCTTTTTGCATGGGAATGATTTACTTATATATCGTGTCGTGATACAATCGCATCATGATATATCGAGATGTGATATAGCATGGGGTGATATACACTTTCAGTTGTTCCACACAAAAGGAGCCGAGTCACAATGGAGAAATTACTTCGCAATTATTTGCCTATGTCGGAAACGGCTTTTTATAYTTTGCTGTCGCTTGTAGAGACTCGTCATGGTTACGGGATCATGCAGCATGTAGATGAACTAACGAACAACAGAATTCATTTAGGCGCCGGGACTTTGTACGGAAGCCTGTCGCGCATGGAAAAAGACAGCTTGATTGAAGTTGTGCTTGAAGAGGATAGGCGTAAATTTTATTGCATCACGGATGACGGTAAAACCTTGCTCAAACTAGAGATGAACCGGATAGGGGAGCTGTATCATAATAGTTTAAAAGTGGAGGGGAAACTTCATGAATAACGAGAAACGGGTGACGAAATGGTGGGTAAGCTGGGATTCGGAAAAAATAGAGAGATGGCTTGAGCAAGAGGAAGCTGAAGGATGGCATCTGAGGAAAGTAAGCGGCAATGTCGTTCGTTTCCATTTCCAGAAGGGTGAGACTAGAAAGCTAAGATATTGCCTCGACTATCAGATGAACAAAGACCCAAACTATGTGCAGCTGTTTAAAGAAGCAGGCTGGGAGCTCGTATATTCCGGCGCAGGCTGGTATATTTGGCGAATGCCCTACAGTGAGGTGCGGCCTGAAATCTACTCCGATCTGGATTCTCTAATTGATCGCAACAAAAGAATTTTGTCCCTGCTTTCAGTCGTATTATTCGCACAGTTTCCCATTATATTGATTAACATTTTTCCGTTACAAATGTTCAATCCATGGTCATTAATCATTTTAGGCTTGTATATGATCGTTGTTGGGTTGTTTGTTTATGGTATTATTCGTATCGTTTCCAATAATCGAATGCTTATCAAGAGACGAGATTTGCATAAATAGCACAGAAGTAGAGGCTGCCCACGGGCAGTCTTTTTTCTTTTTTCACATGTGTGCACACCGTTTTGAGCAGGTGAAAAAATCAAACCTGAGTGAACATAAACGCTTCATTTTCGGGAGAATTAGGCGGTCTAATGGAAGTTCATTGCTGTCTAAATTGTTCAGTTGAAGAGACGGTACACCTAGGCTAACATTCATGGAGACGTTCTAAGCAGCATGATCTGCAAACGCATACATAAAGAGCGGATACCCAAACTAAAGGAGGAATTCAATTGTTGAAAAGAAAGAAATGGCTGTCTTTGGCGCTATGCTTCTCTCTATTAGCAAGTTTTCTAACCTCGCTTGCCCCTGTAAACGCAGCAAGTGAAGGGCTAGAGGAAGCTTTAGCTGTCACCGACGATTTTACAGAGCAGGAGCTGAAGGATAACGATTATATTTTATATTTCGTTAATGCAGGCGATTCAACCCCAAAGACGGTTGAAGGGAACGACAAGCTGGGCTTGTATAGCTCGGTTACGGAGCAGGTATATGGAATGGATCCCCTAACATCTAAATCATGGGGCTTGGTGACGACAACGAGCGGCACAAACGTCTGGGATGCAACGACCAAATCCGGATCGTTAAGATATTATAACGGTACGCAGGTTAGAGATAAGGCACTGGCTTATGACTTTGAGCTGCCAACAGGCGAATATGACGTGACCTTTGGCTTCAATAATCCGTGGAGCGGAAGAAGCGTGAACTTGCTGCTGGAAGGGAATAACGTTTCTGGCGGTGATTTTGCAATTGGCGGTGAAGGGGCTGAAAAATCGGTTACTTATCGCAAAATCAGCGTTACCGATGGGATGTTAAACGTAAGGATACAAGGGCCGGCGACAGCTGCGCTCTCAAACTATAACGATCCACTCGTTAATTATCTCATCATTAGACAGAACAGAACGGTTCCACTTTCTGATTTAGATGACAAGATTTCAGCAGCAAGAGCTGAAGCAGCAAACACGAAATATACGCCATTCAGTCTCGCAGTACTGAACGAGGTCATTCAAGAGAGTGACTCCATTCTGCAATCGCTAGTGGGCAGCGGTGCGGATATTACGGATCTCGCAATTCAGGAGCAGATTATTTCGGCTATCGCAGCATTATCAAAGGCGATATCAGAGCTGGCGGTTAAAGAGACATACAATTCTTTTAAGCCCGGTGCGGTTTGGAGAGATACGAACGGGGCGCTCATTCAAGCGCACGGCGCTGGCATGATGTTTGATGAGAATACACAAACCTATTACTGGTATGGCGAGGATAAAACCTATGGTTATTTGCCTGCCAGAGGGGTAAGGGTTTACGCGTCCAAGGATTTGTACAACTGGGAGGATCATGGACTCGCCCTGACAGCGATCGATTCCATAGATGACTTTGAGAATGATCCGCTTATTTCAGAGCTATATGCTGGTCGGACAGATCAAGCTGATATTTTAAACGACATCGGTACGGATCGCATCATTGAACGTCCTAAAGTCATTTATAACGATCATACAAAAAAATATGTGATGTGGATGCACACGGATGGCCCAAGTGCGACATCGACAGCCAACTATGCGAAAGCAGAAGCCGGCTATGCGCTTAGTGACTCTCCGCTCGGACCTTTTGTCTATCAGGAGAGCCACCGCATGGACCAAGCGCCTAAGGGAGCAACTGATAACGGCCAGCCAAATCAGCCAGGCATGGCGCGGGATATGACGTTATTTAAGGATGACGACGGCACCGGTTATTTGATTTATTCGAGTGAAGAAAATTTAACGATGTATATCTCCAAGCTCAATGATTCGTATACAGATGTTGTTGGTTGGCATAAAGACGGCAACGAGGAGCGAGATACGGAGTACAAGGGAGTGCATGGCGAGGACTATGTGCGCGTATTCCCGCTCGCTCAGCGCGAGGCGCCAGCACTATTTAAGTACCAAGGGAAATATTACATGATTTCATCCGGTGCGACGGGCTGGGCTCCGAACGTGGGCAAATATACGGTTGCCGACAGCATGATGGGACCGTGGAAAACGATGCGCGATGTTGCGCCTGGAAGCTCAACGACCTTTGGCTCGCAGAGCACTCAAGTGATTACAGTAGACGCGGCTGCGGGGAAATTCATCTATATGGGTGACCGCTGGAATCAAAACGATCTTGCGAATTCCCGCTATATTTGGCTGCCGATTGAATTTGGTCAAAATGATGAAATTGCCCTTCAATGGCATGATGAGTGGTCGCTTGATTTACTCGACAGCATGGGGAAGGTGACATTAAATACTCCGCTTCCTGCAAGTACAACAATTGGCAAAGCGCCAGCACTTCCGACTACTGTACAAGTGACCTTATCGGATGGAACGGTGAAGGATACGCCGATGAGCTGGAGCATAAATGAAGCGTCATTCAAAATTCCGGGGACGGTGCGCGTCAGCGGCAAGCTGACTGAGCTCTCCAATAAAATAATTGAACATCAGATGTATGTCATTCCAGAGGGCAGCACTTATTTTGTTCATGCAGGCGGTGCGGAAACGTCAGATTATAAGAATATTACTCAATTGATTGGCGAATATCATTTGCTAAACGGAAACGTTATCGATCAGAAATACGATCCGGCGAACAATCAAACTTGGGGTTATATCGGAGACAATACGCTGACATCCGGTACGAACAGCGGCAATATCTTTGATGGATTGCGTTATTTGAAAAGCAATGCAGGCAATGATCTCTCGTACCGCTTCGACATCGATAATGGAAGCTACGATGTTTATGTAGGCTTGTACGACCCGTGGTCCCAGTATTCAAATGGCAAACGGATAGCTGATATTTTGCTGAACGGAACGGTAAAAACAAGCGGGTATGTTTTCTCCTCAGCAAAAGATGTGCTTAGCTATGGCAATGTAGCCGTTGATAACGGAAAGCTGGAGCTGACGGTGCATAGAGCAGCGAATGCAGGCGCCACCAGTTCCGATCCGCAAATTAGCTGGATTATGATAACGGATAGCAAAGGCGATGTTGTTGAGACTCCTACAGAGCTGATTGTCCATTATGACATGAGCAAGCTGGAAGGCACTTCGGTCATTGACCAGACTGGCAAATACAATGGCAAATGGGTTAACCCTGCCAACGCGGAGTGGATTAAGACGGATGCAGCGGGAGCCATCAGCTTTGCTGGCGGCAATACAAGCTCTTATATTGAAATGCCGCAGGGTATTTTGGATGGGCTGACGGATGTCACGGTATCTGCCCTTGTCAATTGGAAAGGCAAGAACAGTGCAGAATGGCTGTTTGCGCTTGGACAAGGCGATACACATTATTTGTATATGACGCCAAAATATAATGCAGACAACACGGCGCGATTCGGTATCGCAACGAATGGGTGGCGCAATGAAGTGGCGACGAAAGCGCCGCTGCTCCAATCAGATGATTGGAAGCTCGTTACGGCAGTAATGTCGAGTACAGAAAACAAGCTGTCGCTGTATGTAGACGGCCAGCTAGTTTCGTCTGGTAATGCTGGCGGCTTTACTCTCGATCAAATTAACAATAAAAACGGCATCAGCGGTTTTATTGGAAAATCCTTTTATGCGGGAGACGCTTATTTTGGCGGTATGATCGCAGACTTCCAAATCTATAATGGCGCACTTCTTGCCTCTGAAGTGAGCGAGCTTAATGTGGCGGCAAATGAGAAGCTGGCAAGCATGGAGGTGCTGCTGCTTCAACATGCGGCCGATCAATTAGACGACCTGAGCTTCCTTGGGGAGAATAGCAGCAAGGATGCAGTGCTGACGGATCTCGAGCTGCCAACGACTGGATTGCATGGAGCAACCATTACTTGGCAATCAGATAATGAGTCAATCATTAGTAATAGCGGTACTGTTGCACGGCCTGTTTTTGAAAATGGAGATCAGATTGTAACACTGACCGCTGTTCTATCAGATGGAAAATCGACTGTAACAAGAACGTTCACGTTTACTGTGTTAAAGCAGCCGGATACGGCTGTTCATGTAACAGGAATTACGGTGAACAAGGATGCGGTTATGCTGAAGGAAGAAGAGCAGCTGCAACTGAATGCAGAAGTTGCACCGCTGAACGCGGATAATAAAGCCGTGTTATGGTCCAGCGATGCAGCAGCCATTGCATCAGTCGATACAAACGGCATTGTTACAGCTCTAAAAGAAGGAACAGCTACCCTTACGGTTGTGACGGTAGACGGTGGATTTACAGCTAAGGTTGTCGTAACGGTGGAGAAAAAGAAGGACACTGGCGTAGAGCCTAGCCCAACTCCAGATCCAACTCCAGATCCAACACCGAGCCCTAGCCCGGACCCTACACCAAGTCCGAGTCCAGATCCAACGCCTAGTCCGACGCCAAACCCTGGAACAAACCCAACGCCAAGTCCGGTTCCAACACCGAGCCCAGAACCAGAGCCGCATTTCAAGGATACAGCAGGGCACTGGGCAGCAGCATCGATTAACAAGCTGTCGGACCAAAACATTTTGGGCGGTTTTCCAGATGGCAGCTTTAAGCCGAATCAGGAAATGAGCAGAGCGGAATTTTCAGCTGTTATTTACAGATTGTTAGGCCTCAAAGCAGAAAGCAGTGAATCTGGCTTCGGAGATATTACGCCGACGGCTTGGTATAGTAAATATGTGAATGGCTTGTATGCCGCTGGAATTATAACTGGTTTCGATGATGGCAGCTTCAAGCCGAATCAGGAAATGACGAGAGAGGAAGCATTCGTTATTTTGTATAGAGCGGTTAAAGATCAAATGATCGTTGCCTCCGGAGCGGCCAAACCATCCTTTGCGGATGAGCAAGGCGTGTCCAGCTGGGCCAAAGAAGCGATAGCTGCATTAACGGAAGCGGGTATCATTAAAGGTTATGAGGATGGTTCAATCAGGCCAAAGGAAAAGATTACACGCGCCGAGATTGCATCGATTGTAGCAAACTTCGTCAAATAGCAGGTTTAACGCGAGACATCCCAAAATAAGGGATGTCTTTCGTTTATTTAAATATAAGGCAGTATATTTTTTTTCTAAAGAACGCCGAATGCGTTTTAGCTTGTTAGATGATAAAAATGATATACTGTTGTGAAAACAATCGATTATTATGGAAAACGATGATATGATTTAAATAACGAAATTTGACGATAATTGTGCGCATGTAGGAGGCTATTTACAGATGGAGTACATTAGTACAAGAGGAAATGTTGGCAAAATAGGGTTTATCGATGCGTTTATGATGGGCTTAGGCAACGATGGAGGACTGCTTGTTCCGAGCGAAATTCCAGTTATTTCAGCTGAAACATTGAAGGAATGGCAGAATCTTAGCTATCAAGAGCTTGTACTTGCTATATTCTCACATTTTACGAATGATGAGATTCCAGCACAGGATTTGAAAGATATGGTGTACGCGAGCTATGCTACTTTCCGTGACCCGGAAGTAACGCCTGTCCGCAAGCTGAAGGATGATCTTTATTTGCTGGAGCTGTTCCACGGGCCTACCTTTGCTTTTAAAGATATCGCGCTTCAGTTCATGGGCCAGCTTTATACGTATGTTGCAGCGAAGCAAAATAAAAAAATTCATATACTCGGTGCTACTTCCGGCGATACAGGAGCTTCGGCAATCGAGGGCGTTAAAGGCAAAGACGGCATCAAGATTTGTATTCTACATCCACATGGCAAAGTAAGTAAAGTACAAGAGCTGCAAATGACGACGGTTCAGGACGACAATGTGCTCAATCTATCCGTAGATGGCAACTTCGACGATTGCCAGCGCATGATTAAGGATTTGTTCGCTGACCTTGATTTTAAAGCTAACAATCAGCTTGCGGCGATCAACTCCATCAACTTTGTTCGAATCTTGGCGCAGACGGTTTACTATTTCTATGCCTACTTCCAAGTGGTGAAGCAGACGGATGCGAAGCAGGTTAACTTTAGCGTACCGACAGGCAACTTCGGTGATATTTTTGCAGGTTACCTAGCGAAGCGTATGGGACTTCCTGTAGGCAAGCTCATTCTAGCTACGAATGAGAACAATATTTTGGAGCGCTTTATTCTTGAGGGCGTGTACAAGCCGGGCGACTTCCGCAGCACGTACAGCCCATCGATGGACATTCAAGTAGCCAGCAACTTTGAGCGTTACTTGTATTATGTGCTTGGCGAGGATGCTGCTCAAATTCGCAGTCTGATGGATCAGTTCAAAGCCGAAGGACAAATCGTCATTGCCGGCGATGCGCTGAGCAGAGTGCAAGCCGAGTTTGGCGCGCATGGCGTACAAGGCCAAGAGTGCCTGAGCACGATTAAGAAATATGAAGCGGAAAACGGCTACCTGCTTGATCCGCATTCAGCTTGCGGCGTCGCTGCGGCTGACAAATACATCAATGAACAAGGAATCACGATCTCGCTTGCGACGGCTCATCCGGCTAAGTTCAACGAAGCCATCGAGCTTTGCGGCATCGAGCAGCAATTCCCTGAGCAAATCGCTTCGCTGTTCAACAAAGAACAGCGTCAGACTCGCGTAGACGGATCGCTTGCAGCGGTCGTTAGCGAATTAGAAGCATTTTATAACGCATAATCATTCATGCTTGGATACGATGGAAAAGGCAGCAGCTAGAGGAGAAATCCTTTCGCTGCTGCCTTTTTTCTATTGGAACCTACATTTAGGCTCGTTTAAGTATATTTCGGAGCACAGAAGTGATCAGCTTATGATCTTGATCATCCGGCAATCCGGATACAGCAATGGTTCCGATTACCCCGAATCCTCGAGCGTAGATGGGATACGCTCCGTTATAAGGAGCGTAGAGCGAAGGGGATAACGAATAACGCTCGGCAAGCGTTGTACCGGCAGCGCGCAACTCGATTTCCATACGATAGGAGCTGACTCCGAAACGATTGACGACGCGTGCTTTTCGCATGACCCAGTCATCATTGTCTGCCGAGGTGCCGGGAAAAGCATAGTGAAACAGCTGTTGTTCGCCTTTTCGAATATCAATTGTTACCGACTTGTTCTCCGATTTGGCCTGCTCAATGAGCCCAAGCCCGATTTGCAGGGCGGTTTCGTTCGTGAAGGAGTCGAATTGCAGCTCCTCTTCCTCGCGCTTCAATTCATCCAGGAGTTGTTCGTGATTCATTATGCCGATCTCCTTTACAGCGATATATTAAGCTCTGAAGCCGTCTTGCATATGTACTCACGAGCTTGCTGATACTGCTCATTGGTGGATAGGTGCTCGATAATGAGCGTCGTATCCGGGTGCAGCTTGTTCAGCTCGGTAAGAAATGTCCGGTAATCAAGCACGCCTTGACCTGGGATGACCTCATCCATATGAACGGTCAATTGGCCGCGCAGCAAAATATCCTTCGCATGGCAATTCCGAATATATGGCCCAAGCTTTGCAAAAAAATCACGGATGATCTCGCCATTTTGGTAATAGGCCCGAGGGCTGCTAATGATATTGACGGGATCGAAGTGTACGCCAAAGCCTTTGCGATCGATCGCTTTGATCAAGGCAAGATAGGAGTCGGCCGAATCTGGGAACACCCACGGCATCATTTCCAAGGCAAATACGGTTCTCTCTGGTTTAACCGCATCGATAATTTCACGCGTCGTCTCTACAATCAGCTCAAAGGTTTCATCGCTGAAATTTTCTGGATCGGGTCCGTCCCATTGTTCACCGCGTGACCCCGCAATGTTTACGCAGCACTGCGCAGCCATCCGTTCTGCGAGTTCCAGACGCTGCGTGCAGTAGGCAATCGCTTTGCGCCTTGTTTCCTCATTTCGGCTAATAGGGTTGCTCCATGCGCCGACCTCGGAAATCAGAATATCATGTTTTGCTGCTGCGGCTAAGTAATCATCCAGCTCGCTAATATCTTCATTGCCGTCTATGGGGCAGGTTGTTGCGCGGAAGCCCGCTTGTATAAGTGCATTTGACCAACTTTCAGGATTTTTATTTTCTAGAAAAACCTGACCTCCAAGCCTCATCGAAACCCCGTCCTTTGTTCGAATATTTTCTCGCTAGCAGGAATAACTTATGTTGAGCAAAGTATAACATAAACACGTGTTTATACAAGATCAATCTATTTGATAAGGATGAGCACATTGAAAAAATAAAATATTGTTGCTGCAAAGGGATTGACAGCCAATTTATGAAATGTATATGACAATGGCATAAACGCGTGTTCATGAAAGAGGCTAGCAACAATTGAAAAAGGCAGACATAAATAGTGTTGAGGTCGCCCGACAATATCAGTATAGAGAAGAATGCTTAGTTACTGACTAGGAACTTTCTGAAGAAATTCTGAATATTACCAAGCTTTTTTTAAAGAAAGAAATGCTCGCCTAATTCAAAGGCGAGCATTTCTTTTAGATTATTTAATTAAGGTACCTTTAGAATTCCTGTAAATTGATTAGGTGCAACTCTATTTTTCAATAATAAGACTAATTGAAAAATGTATATGTTCAACTGGTGGATTAACTTCATATCACAACATATTAGAATTCATCATCTGTAAACGTATTAAAGATAACCATGTCATTTAATAAAATAATCTAGTGTCCCGTGGTTTCTGGAAATTGAACCAATGGACGTAATCATGGGGTTCGATGTGAAACTGTTCTTCCGCGAGGAAATGCGCATGGTTAGCGAAATCCGTCTTAAAGATACAGCGAGCTACTCGTTCTATGGATCTGTTCATCCTCCATGTCTCATAGGTTCATGACGAGCCCCAGCCGTTTAATCCTTCTTGCCCAGAGAGATGTACTGATCCTCGGAAGTGCCGAAAGGAGTGTGCAGTAGCGCGCTCATCAAGCCGAAAGCGACCTCGGATTTGGAACGAGTGAAAACGAACTTTGTGACCTGCTCGGGAAGGAGTTCCGGGCATTCCGAGGTGCAGACGACGACAAGGTTCTCCGGGCTCAGGTACTTCAGTACCTGCAAGGCCAAAAATTCGTTGAAGACGACGAGAGGCTTGTTCTCGTGCTGCTGGATAAATTGCTTGAGCGACTCTTCGTCGCTGGTGGCCGCAAATACGAGCGATTCGTCCAATCCCGAAGCGGATCGAATGATTTCGTGATACCGCTCGTTCGACATGTGTTCGTGAATGAGAGCATAAGGCTGTCCGGCCGGCAATGACGAGTTCAGATCACTGAACAATCGTTGGAAATCAGGATTGACTTGCCGGAACAAGGAATCGTCGATTAAGCTGTCCACGATAACCAGCGGCGAGCCGTATTGCAGATTCCTCGATATCGCATGGAAGGATTGGGCCATAGCGTCAATCAGAAAGACGCCATCCAGCTTGCGCTCGGCAATGATCTCGAAATTGGGTTTGGCCGGATCAATTTGGGATACAAGGAGATGATAGCTCTTCTCCCGACATCGGCGCTCTAATCCGTCAAGGAAAGCTCCGTAGCTGACCGGCTTTGGAATGCGGGCGTCTCCGGTGCTGACGAACAGCACGCCGAGAACGTTGGTTTTACCCAGTGAGAGCGACTTCGCCGTCAAATTTTGAACGTAATGAAGCTTGCTCGCTGCCGTAAAGACCCGCTGCCGCGTCTCTTCTGGAATCGTCTGGGTGCTCACGTAATTAAGGACATAGCTTACCGTGGCGACGGAGACGCCGGCTTCTTTGGCTACGTCGCGAAGTGTCGTTTTTTTCATCGTATCAGTAACCGCCTCGTTAGGATCAAAAGTTTAGATAATCATAAGTCCGAACTTGGAAGGATGTCAAACTTGCCGTTGACAAGCCACGGGAAACGCCCTATACTGAAGCCGCTTAACCGGTTAAGTTAAAACTTGAAGAATGAAGTTCTCAGGAGGGGCTATGCAATATGGAAAATTCGGCTCAATCGAAGCTGATCGTATTACCCGGGGTGCACGCATCCCGGCTGGGGAACGAAAGAGACATCTACATTTATTTGCCTGCGGGCTATGACGATGATCCGTCCGTAAGGTATCCCGTGTTGTACATGCACGTAGGCCAGCACGTATTCGAGCCGAGCAAGCCATCCGGAGAGTCCTGGGGTATGCACCGCGTAGCGGACCGACTATTGGCGGAAGGGCTGATTCGGCCAATTATTATCGTAGCGGTCGAACATAAGTACGAGGACGGAACCAGTGAATATTTCCACGACCTGTGCGCGTATCCTATTCGCTGCGTCGGCGAGCTTTACGAGCATTTTCTAATCGAAGAGCTGAAGCCAATCGTAGATCGCGCATTCAGGACACTGCCGGATGCGGAGCATACGGCGTTAATGGGCTCCTCGGCGGCCGGCATTGCAACGTACAACATCGGGCTCCGCCGTCCGGACGTATTCGGCATGCTGGGCATCCTGTCGCCTTTTTTCGTCCAGGTAGATCCCGGCACGCTGGAAGAAACGCCGCAGTATCGGCTGTATCCTTATAATGATGGGCAGAAAATATGGATGGACATAGGTGGGGCGGAGGGGTTCTTCATGCCATCCCACGTGCGGAGCGTCGCGGAGAATATGCAGCAAGCTGGCTGGAAGCAAGGTGAGGAGCTTTATTATTATCTGGACATGGAAGCCGCGCATTCCGAATGGGACTGGAGCCGCCGGGCGCACATGCCGCTGCTGCACTTCTTTGGCGAAGCCGCCGATGTGTCGGTTCTCGCGCTTGAAGGGGACGGTATCGTCGGTGTCGACGGGCCTGTAGTGGTCGTTAATGCGGTTGCCGCGCTTCACAACGGCATACGCTTCAGTTTGCTCAGAGCCGATTACCAGACGGATAATCCGGATGTCCTCGGGATTTCGCCAGACGGAAGGCTGCTTCCACGGAAACCCGGCACTGCGACGATCGTCTGCCGTTATGGGGGCCATGAAGCATCCAGAATGTATACTGTCGTGGAACGGCTATCTGAGACCGTCGTCGTCGAGCTTGAAATTCGCGTGCCGGATACAACGCCGGAAGATGCCGAGATTTATGCGACGTTCGGCGTTCCGAAGCTCGGCAAAGGATTGTATGGCGGAACGGTCAGTTTGCCTAGAGGATTAACGTTCGATTTTCTCATCACCCGGGGCTACGATAAGGAAGAGGTCGATCGGGATTTCGGGCGGATGCCTTACAGAAGGCTTGTCACGGACGAGGACAAGAGAGTCGTTTACACGGTTCATAATTGGATAGACTTAAGGCCAGTTACGGGAAGAGAGGAGGAGATTAGAATGACGCAGCCTTCGCGAGTGGAAACCATCGCGAATTTCCGATCGGAAATTATGCGCAACGAAAGGGACATTTTCGTTTATTTGCCGCCCGGCTACGGGCAGGAAGCGGACAGGACGTATCCGGTACTTTACGTCCATGACGGGCAGAACGTATTCCATGAAGCATTTAACGGGCAGTCATGGAACCTGCACCGCGTATGCGACCGTCTGATTGCGGAAGGACGCATCGAAAAATTGATCGTCGTGGCGGTTTCGAATATGGGGCTGGAGCGAAACAGCGAGTTCGCGCATCAAGGCTCGTTCGCGGAGGAGCTCGACTACCCTTGCCGGGGAGAGTTCTATGAACGTTTCCTGACGGAGGAAGTTAAACCCTACATCGACCGTACTTACCGGACGAAGCATGAGAGCCGCCACACCGCACTGATGGGTTCGTCCAGAGGCGGGCTCGCGACTTACCATATCGGGTTCCGCCGTTCCGACGTTTTTGGCAAGCTGGCCATGGTTTCGCCTTATTTTGCCCAATACAATGAGGAGACGATGACGCATCTGCCCATCGTTCAGACTTTCGATGGAAAAGGACCGTTTCAATTATGGATAGATGCTGGCGGCATGGAAGGCATGACTGTGCGTGTCGATCACGTCAGGCACATGGTGGAGCATTTCTTGAAGCTAGGCTACCGGTCTGGAGACGACCTCGTGTTCTGCTACGAACCGATGGCAGAGCATAACGAGGCAGCTTGGGAGCAGAGGGTATACGCGCCGCTTGTCTTCTTCTTCGGAGACAAAGGATCGCCCGTCTCAGCCGAGTTGACCGGTGATCCTATCGCCGGGATCGAGGGAGCCGAGGCATGGGTATACCCGCTTGTCTCATATGAAAGCGGTTTAGTTTCGGTCGACCTGGACGCAAGCTTTCGCGTAACGCCCGAAGGCGCAGCGGCGGTCGATCCGACAGGCTTGATCCGGGCAGTCAAGACGGGGGATTGTGAGATCGCATACAGCGGACATGGGCTGAACGCATTGACAATAATCAGGATCGTGCCGGAATTATCCGAAAAGGTCGAAGTGGAGCTGGAAGTTGTCGTACCAGACGATACCTCGGCAACGGCGAGAGTATATGCGGGGGCGGAACTGGAGAAGTCCGGACCTCGCTCCTACCGAAGGCGGCTTTTCCTGCCGAGAAATACGGGATTTGCTTTTCACGTCTCAGAGCATTCTGGTCTAAGGGAAGCAGGCCCGGAGGGGGCGGACGTCCCGAAGCGGCGGTTCGTCGCCGACAGCAACAAGACGTTGCATTATGAAGTCCAAAGTTGGATGCTAAGTCAATCGATATGAATACGGGGTAAAACACTGACTCGCGGCGCGTTCTTAACGCTATCGCTGCTCGCCGCAGCCGCGTGCTCCAACGGCACAACCGAGTCCGGAGCGGGCGTAACTCCCGTGCAAAGCCAGTTCGATCTGGCGTTCGAGAAGATCGATACGGAGCTTGTACCGGAGACTGGCGCGAGCTTGCTGGTATAGGAGAGCAAAGAAGCCCGGCCTTTTGTGGATGCCATCGTCAAGGAATTTACGGAACTATACGGCGTCGAAGTGAAGATGCAGGAGCTTGGAACGATGGATCAAATCGGAAAATTCGAGCTGGACGGTCCAGCTGGCATTGCGGCAGACGTCATTACGACTTCCTAGGACCATCTGGGCAAGGCGGCAAGCGCCGGGCTGATTCTGCCTAACGATGAGTTTGCGGACGCGACGCGCAGCGAGCACGAGGACGTGGCGGTCGCCGCGGCTTCGTATAATAACAAGCTGTTCGGCTATCCCATCAAGGTCATGACTTATGCCATGTTCTACAATAAGGATTTGATTTCTGAGCCTCCGAAGACGATGGAAGAAGTCATCGAGTTCGGGCGATCGTTTAACGATCCCGAAAGCAACAAATACGCGTTTATGTTCGATGTGCCGTTTTTCTATTACAGCTATCCGTTCATCGGATCTACTGGTGGTTATATCTTCGGGAGCGGAGGCACGGATTCTGCTGACATTGGACTAAACAACGAGGGTGCGGTTAAGGGAATGCAAACTTTTGCGGAGTTGCGTAAAGAAATATTGCCGATCTCCGCGGGAGCGGTATTCATTGCCATACCGATTACGCTGCTGTTCATGTATTTGCAGAGGCACTTTGTTGACGGTCTGACGGCAGGCGCGACTAAAGGATAGAAGAGACAGAGGGAACGACTTCATTGTATTAACGTAGTGTGCAAATCTATAAGGTGTGGACTCACTTTCAGCTATCTTATCACCTTAATAAGCTTACTGCTAAGCCGACGATCTTCAGTTAACCATAAACTGATTTCGCTCGGCTTTCTTTAATGGTTGCGGCTCTTTGATCATTTTTATTAAATGTTCAGAGCAGGTGGTTAATTTGATGAACGGTATAGAAAGATCCTATAGAAAAAAATCACATGACTTATGCAGTTCATACCAACAGATGGAAAACCACTCGTCTGTGAACCAAATGGCTTTGTTAACCAGTAAGGACGCTCTACTTGCGACCATGTTCAAACCCTATAAGCTTGCGCAGTATACACTTAGTCGATTTTTCACAACTTCGTTTGCATGGAGAACGTTTGGTCATAAACGTGCGGCAAGGCTTCAAGAAGTTAGCGTTACGGCACTAAAACCAGGTGACGTCATAAACTTGGATGATACGCTTATTGCCCATCCCTACGCCAAAAAATTGCCTTTCTTATGCTGGTTGTTCGACTCTTCATCCAAAACGTATCGCTGGTGTATGAATCTGGTTGTCCTTCAAGAAAGGGCAAGCGATCTCGAAAGATAAGCGTGTCCCTATTGCCGCGGTCGTCACTGTTCGCTTGAAAGAAGTTGGCATAGAGGACTATGAATACAGCCCTGCAACGTACAAGGGAGCCTATCTCATCATTAGCAACCGCGCATATGGAATTCGTGTTCGCTACGGAGGCATTAGTAGCCTATGCGTTATGGCAAGCAAACAAAGAAAAAAGGAGTAATGAGAGCTGCACCCACGGCGAAATGGTTCGCGGACTCTTCAAAACTCGTTGCCATGTTCGTAAAAGAAACCAAAAGGGATCTGAACGAATCGATATCGATTTTGACACAGAAGTACGAATTTTCGCAAGCATTATTTCTGCCTATTGGCCCAAGCGTCTGCTCATGACCAGGTGGCCGGTTTATTCAAGCATAGATTCTCACAATTCCCACTTAATTCATCGAACTGTATAAGTGATGTCTATATGATATAATAAACATAGTTTGCTAGATGTGGTTTTCGTTAGGAAAAAATAAGTGAATAGCAAAGGGGAATTCATTTAATGTTAAGAAAAATAGGCCTAATCTTGTTAGTAGTTAGCATGCTGCTTCCAGCATCTTTGAGTCATTATGTTAGGGCGGCTGGGAGCAATAATGTGG
Source organism: Paenibacillus sp. 2TAB26 (assembly GCF_052115145.1). NCBI lineage: Bacteria > Bacillati > Bacillota > Bacilli > Caryophanales > Paenibacillaceae > Paenibacillus > Paenibacillus sp. 2TAB26. The sequence goes on along the minus strand of NZ_JBFRGC010000013.1, from coordinate 163,619 downwards.
ATGTGGACAGGGTTGAATTTACATATCCGCATACCCCCTCTCTTTCGAACACGATTAACGAGTATGATGTTTACATTCCGAGAAGTTCGATTTCTACGTACTATTTCGCTATCAAGACCGTCGATGAAAATGCAACGATACAATATCAAATGAATGGAGATAATTGGAAAAATCTTGGACAATGGACATCTACAGGCCATCTTCCTCTAAATCCGGCTAATAACCTCATAGAAATAAAAATTACTTCTTCCGATGGCACAGTCACTCGACTGATCAATTTCCATGTGCATCGGCCGATGGCCAACGATGCTGCTCTAAAGAAGCTGGAAACTTCAGCCGGGACGATTGCATTCGATGCCAATACGCTTAATTACACCGTTCATGTTCCTTATTCGACAGTCTCTACGAAGGTCACTCCTACTCTAAACGATGCCGATGGTAGCTTGTCCATAAATGGAATAGGGGGCACAGATGGCGAAGCTAGCTCCGCTATCCAGCTTGGAGTGGGCAGCACGGCCATTCCAGTTGAAACGATTTCTGCGGATGGCTCCCAAACTAGAAAATATACTATCGAAGTTATTCGTTCTGAGCCTAGCACGAATGCAACTTTGGAGCAGCTAAGCTTATCCGGAAGTGCTTTGCTGCAGCCGGATTTCGCCAGCGGACGCTTCAGCTATGAGGCTGTTGTAGCAAATAGTCAAGATTCCATCATGGTAACGCCTACAGCATCAGAAGAGAATGCTTTAATCGCCTACAGTGCTAATGGGGGATCATTCACTAGCATATTCAGCGGTTCGGCAAGCATTCCTCTGCCGCTGGAGGTAGGCCTGAATACGATTGCGATACGCGTCACCGCCGAGGACAGAGCGACGGTGAATCAATATGTGCTGACAGTTTATAGGCAGAGCAACGATGCGAATTTAAGCAGCTTGTCTCTCTCTGCTGGTACGCTCAGCCCATTATTCGAAGCTGGAATTTATAGCTATTCAGCCGAAGTGGGGAGTAATCAGAGTGCGATTACGTTGACGCCTTCGGCAGCGGGAACGAATGTGTCTATAGCGGTAAGTGTCAATGGCAGTTCCTATCAAAGCGTGACCAGCGGTTCGGCAAGCGCTCCCCTGCCGCTGGAGGCAGGCCTGAATACGATTGCGATACGCGTCACCGCCGAGGACAGAGCGACGGTGAATCAATATGTGCTGACAGTTTATAGGCAGAGCAACGATGCGAATTTAAGCAGCTTATCTCTCTCTTCTGGTACGCTCAGCCCATTATTCGATGCTGGAATTTATAGCTATTCAGCCGAAGTGGGGAGTAATCAGAGTGCGATTACGCTGACGCCTTGGGCAGCGGGAACGAATGCGTCTATAGCGGTAAGTGTCAATGGAGGTTCCTATCAAAGCTTGACCAACAGTACGGCAAGCGCTCCCCTGCCGCTGGAGGCAGGCCTAAATACGATTGCCATACGCGTAACGGCCGAGGAGGGAAATGAGCAAATCTACACCGTACAAGTCTTGCGGCCAAGCCACAATGCTACACTGAGCGATTTGAGTTTGTCAGCAGGAACACTTACACCTTTGTTTCATCCTGAAACAGTAAACTACGAAGCATCCGTTGGTTATTCGGTTTATGCGATAACGGTAAAACCAGTTGCAGCAGAGAGTCATGCTTTAGTAAGCGTATCAGTAAATGACTCGACCTATGTCCCAGTTGCAAGTGCTAGCGACAGCGTAGATCTACTGTTGAGTCAAGGGAACAATGATATTCATATTAAAGTCGTCTCGCAGAGCGGTGAAGAACTGCTATACACAATTAGGGTAAACCGAGCTTTTGTTCCGTATACTCCGCCATCTCCGACTCCAACTACGGAGACTCCTGTTGGTCCCGTCAAGCCCATTTCATTTAACGATATTTTGGGGTCATGGGCAGAGCCGATCATACAGTCAGCAGTTCAGCAGGGCTGGATTTCGGGGTACCCTGATGGGACCTTTAGGCCTAACGAGAAAGTATCAAGGCAGGATTTTATCGTCATGCTGGTTAAGGCATTAGGTTGGTCTGGTCCAGCACAAGGGAGTGAACCGAGCTTTAGTGATGGGGAGCAAATCGCCCCTTATGCAGCGAATGCGATCGCACTTGGTTACCAGCATGGTTTATTTATTGGCTATCCGGATGGAAGCCTCCAACCAAAGGGGGGAATTAATCGTCAGGAGTTAGCCGTAATAGCTATGAGAGCGCTTGGCGAACCTGAGGGAGGCGCGCTTGCGCCAGAGACTGGGTTTGCTGATGATCGTCTTATTTCAAATTGGGCCAAATATGCTGTGAAGACAGCTAAAGACCGTGGCATCCTGAAGGGTCGGGGAAAGAATCTATTTGTTCCGGCTGAATAGGCAACTCGAGCTGAAGTCGTTGCTATCATTCAATATATATTGGATGATCTAGCAGCGAGCAAATAAAGGCAATTTGTTATGCTGAGCCGACAGCTTGATCTATTAGTCAAATTGCTGCTGCCCTGACATCAGCCATTGAAGGTTGGTTAACCAATAGAGCTTTCAGGCCTGCTCAGGTGCAGGCTTGGAGGCTCTATTCTATTAGGTATTGGAAACTTGCTATAATACCTGTAGATGACATGACTTATGCAGTTCATCCCAACTGATGGAAAATCACCAAAAGTCAGTATATTGTTGAACAAACCAAAAAATCCCTTGACTTTTCTTAATCACCCCAATAATCATGAAGGATACCCTTTCAACCGGGTATATCTTAGAGGGTTTTAGGTGATTTTTTAAAACAAACACTTGAACAGCCACGGTTTCACGATCTTAATCAAGGAGAATACGCTGGAGCGCCAATTCTGCGTTCACTATGGGATCATTTCGATTTTTCTTTGTATTATGGGGAAAGCGCATAGCCACGCCTATCGCGACCTGCCATTCTACTTCGATACGCCGGTAGAGCCTGTGCTTCAGGCAATCGCTGCGGCAGAAGCAGGCAAGCATGTCATTTGCGAGAAGCCGCTCGCGGTCAGTGCAAGCCAAGCAGCGGAGATGCTGCAGGCGGTAAAAAAGCATGCGTTATGCATATGATTTGCCATAATTATCGTTTTGCGCCTGCGATACAGCTAGCTAAGAAGCTGATTGATGGTCATATTATCGGCTACGAGCATACCTTTATTAATATGATGGCGACGTTCATGGAAGGGCTGCACAGCGGGATTAATCCTGCTCCGAATTTCGAGGACGGCTATAGAAATCATTTCGTTATTGAAGCCGTTGAGCGTTCTGCCGAGTCGAGACAGTGGATGGATGTACCTGCAATTAGCGATTCTTTGTTGTTTTCGTAGCTTCATATAACAAAAAATGAATAGTCGTTTGACGTGCAAGGCTGTAGTGAAGAAGGATTTTTCTTCTTGCTGCAGCCTATTTTTGATTATACTTATGTTATAATCGCCATATTAAATAAGGTGCTGAATCCTATTTCGGGAGTATGTATCACTAGAAATATGTAATTGGGTGAGGGATAACCTGTGAATGACTTCAACAAATTCAATCGCGAGAAATGGAGCAAGATAAGAACAAAGGGCAAGCTGTCGTACGCTATTAGATGGGTGCTTTATTTATTGATTTACGTTTTAATTATTCAGGGAGTACTCATTGTACTTGGTCGTAAAAGTGTAGATCAAATCGAAATGGCACCTATTATTTTTATTTCAGTTGTCGTGGGTGTTACTCTTTCTTTGATTCGATGGTCTGTTTTTGAGAAAAAATATAATCAGGAATAAATAAGGATGAGGTGAGTAGAAATGTTGGCCTCCATTACCCAAGCTGAGAATGGATATTCGGTCCGTTTCGAGCGCAATTTGAAGCATGCTGTAGAGAGTGTCTGGTCGATGCTGACTGACAACGAGAAGCTCGCCCAGTGGTTCCCCGAACTGCGTGTCGCGGACCTGCGTGAAGGTGGATTAATACAATTTGATATGCAGAATGGACATTTTGAAGAGATGGCCATCATCGAGCTCAAAGCGTTATCGGTTTTGGAGTTTACGTGGGCTGAGGATATCGTTCGTTTTGAATTATATGCAGAGCCAGAGGGCTGCCGCTTGGTATTAATCGAGAAGCTTGCCCAAATTACAGCGCATACCCCTAGAGATATTGCCGGCTGGGATGTATGTTTGGATGTTATCGAGGCATTGCTGGACGGAAAAACCATTGCCTCTCGCAAGGATGTATGGAAAATGAAATACGATAAATATGTACAAGCTTTTGAAAAATTGCCTCAGGCTTAGAAATAAGTATTTAATCAGCTTGGGTTATTGGATGTGAAAGAGATGATTACAGGAATATTGGTATTTTTACTAGCTGGGTTAGCTGAAATTGGTGGGGGATACCTGATTTGGTTATGGCTGCGTGAAGGCAAACCGATGTATTGGGGAATGGTCGGAGGTGTAGCTTTAGCGCTATATGGTGTTATTGCTACATTTCAATCCTTCCCCTCGTTCGGAAGAGTCTATGCGGCGTACGGGGGCGTTTTTATAGTGATGGCCGTATTGTGGGGCTGGCTGGTCGATAAAAAAACACCTGATTTATACGACTGGATAGGCGCTGCTATTTGCTTGGTCGGTGTTTCAGTTATACTGTGGGCGCCAAGGCATTAGTATTTTCTAGCTTGCTGTGTAGAATAACCATTTACAATTCAGGGAACGATTTGTTAACATATATGAAATATTGAAAAAGGCGATGACGAGAAGAGTACATAAACACATTCTTTCGCAGAGAGCCCCGGCAGCTGAAAAGGGGCAAGGAATGGTTTATCGAAACAAGTCTCTGAGCATCACATCGGAACCTGAGCAAGGGGATGCTGTGACAGGAGCTCCTGTTATAGAGCTAGAGTATAAGCATCCTTTGGTGCCGTACTTGAAGAGGTTAATATGGCGACATATTAACGAATCTGGGGTGGTACCGCGAAAAATTTCGTCCCCAAGACGCGAAGTCTTGGGGGTGGAATTTTTTTTTGTTTTTTGGGACATGAAAAATCAAGGTATCGATAGCAACCCTAAATTGGAGGTTTTACAATGAGCAGCGAATTAGAGCCGAACACGGATCATTTTTTATACAAAATCATTAATGAGGATCTTCAAGCAGGTGTGTTTACACGAGAAATGTGCACGCGGTTTCCGCCTGAGCCTAATGGATACCTCCATATCGGAAGCGCCTATGCCATCCATACAAACTATACGATTGCGCAAAAGTATAATGGGAAGTTTCATTTGCGATTTGACGATACGAATCCTCTGAAGGAGGACATCGAATATGTGAATGCCATTATCGAAGATATCAATTGGCTTGGTTATAGTCCGGGCAGCCATATTTATTATGGTTCGGATTATTCGGATGCGATATATGACGCTGCTGTTGCGCTCATAAGTAAAGGAAAGGCTTATGTTTGTGAATTATCGCCAGAAGAAGTAACGGAATATCGGGGGACGCTTACGGAGCCGGGCAAGGATAGCCCTTACCGAAATCGCTCCATTGATGAAAATTTAGAGCAGTTTGCGAAAATGAAAAATGGTGATTTTAAGGCAGCATCCAAAGTATTGCGTGCCAAAATCGATATGAGTGCGCCTAATATTAATTTAAGAGATCCCGTTATTTATCGCATTATCCATGCTGAGCATTACCGGACGGGAAATAAGTGGTGCATTTATCCGATGTACGATTTTGCGCATCCGATTCAAGATGCCATCGAGGGCATTACCTACTCGTTATGCTCCATTGAGTTCAAAGACCATCGTCCTTTGTACGAATGGGTATTGGAGGAGCTGGAATTTGCTCAGCCGCCAAGGCAAAGGGAATTCGGCAGGCTGAATCTAACGGGTGTCGTGACGAGCAAGCGATATTTGAGACAGCTCGTTGAGGGCGGCTTCGTCGACGGCTGGGATGATCCAAGGCTGCCAACGATTCGTGGACTCAGGCGAAGAGGCTTTACGCCCGAGAGCATTAGAAATTTTATCGATGAGATCGGCATGATTAGAGCGCAAAATTCCGTGGATATCGCGATGCTGGAGCATGCGGCAAGGCAGGATTTGAAGGCGAAGGTCAAAGGCGTAATGGCCGTCATCCATCCACTGAAAGTGGTCATTACTAATTACCCTGAGGGCCAAACCGAGCTGTTGTCCATTGATAACAATAGCGAGAACGACACGCTTGGCAAACGCAAGGTCACCTTCTCTAGCACGCTATTTATAGAGAAAGATGATTTTATGGAGCAGCCGTTCAAAGGATTTCACAGATTAGCGCCCGGAGCTGAAGTTCGGCTGATCGGTGCCTACTTCATTAGATGTGAGGAAGTCATTAAAGATGAAGCCACAGGTGAGATCATTGAGCTTCGCTGCACTTACGATCCGGAAACGAAAAGCGGAACGGGCTTTACCGGCCGGAAGGTGAAGGGGACGATCCACTGGGTTTCGGAGAGTCATGCGGCTAAGGTGGATGTCCACCTTTATGAGAGTCTGCTGCGGGGTAATGAAATCCCGAAGGATACCGATATAGCTTGGGACAGCGTCATTAATCCGAGCTCATTGCAAATCGTGAAAGATTGTAGGATTGAGCCTTTTGAGGTTCTTCCGCAGCCAGAGGATAAGTTCCAATTCGTTCGGCATGGTTATTTTTGCGTGGACAAAAAACATACAACGGATACGAAGCTAGTCTTCAATCGCATCGTACCGCTTAAGGATACGTGGAAGAAAAAATAGAGCAATAACAAGATGAAGCCTCTTATGTGGTAAAATAATACATATGGAGGCTTCTTTTTTGTGAGGCTCTACAATCGGAGAACGAGGTGATGGAGTGTTCCTGCATAAGCTTCGACCATTAATTCTGACCGCTGTCCTATTATTTATGCTTTTACCAGAAGCAGCAAGTGCCAACGGGGGACCACTGCATTATCCTGCGGAGGGTTATGGCAGGCTGGAGCTGGATGATCAATCGCAAGTGAGTTTGGTTCGCGAGAAGGTTGTGTTTACCTTCCGTGATATCGAACGGTACAAAAGCCATGCGGAAGTAACGGTTCAGTATGAACTTCACAATACGTCCGATTCCGCCAAGGACTTGGAGGTTTTATTTGTAACGCCTGCAAGTGAGGCCCTTATGGTATCAGAGGGAAACAAAGAGATTAATGTGATCATGGATCCGAATGTAAAGACGGTTAATTGGCAAAATACCCTATTGAAAAATACGGTCATTGATCCAGTAAGCGGCAAGGAGCTGCGTTTATCCAATTACTCAGCGGAAATTGGTCCAGCACAAGGAGCGAGGTTCCCTTTATCTTTTGAGCCGAACGAAACGAAAAATATTGTCATCAACTATATTGAAAATGGGGGGATGTATAATAAAGGTGTAATTACGACGATTTTTTCCCATCTTTATTTTTTGACCCCAGCAGCTTTCTGGGAGGGCGAGCCGCATGTCGAGCTGGAAATACGGCTAAGCGAACCCGGTGCTGCGCTTCATTCGAATTTAGCAATGGAACAAACGGACTCCAAAACATTCAAAGCTGTTTTTAATGAATTGCCCAGCAAGGACTGGTATTTTTCTTACACGTATCCCAAAAGATTGTTGTATCCAACGAATATAGAGAAGGATCATAATCTCTTGGTGCTGGGAACAGTCGCCGCATTAACGGTAATTGCTGCAGCGCTTGCGCTGTTTTTTAGAAAAAGTATTTTATTTACGATCAGTGCATTTGGGATTTTTGCTTTTACGGTATATTATATCTCGAAAATGGGCGGTTATCCGTTTAACGCTATTTTTGTAGGGTTTGTCGACTTTGTTGTTGGCGTAGGGCTGCTTATTTGTGATATTTTAATTAGAAGAACGATTCGTAGACGTAGAGAAATGACCAAAACCATGTAATCGTCCGTCCACATCTTTTAAAAAACTCGAAATCAACGTAAACTGTAGGAAACATTAGAGGAGAGAGAGTTAAATGACAAACGAAGCATTAACCATTAATCATGAAGATCTATTGGCTGATCTAGAATACCGAGGGCTAGTACAGCAATTTACTAACCGCGAGGAATTACATAAGAAGCTTACGAGTGAACGCGTCGTGCTTTATTGCGGATTCGACCCTACAGCGGACAGCCTACACATCGGCAGCTTGCTTCCGATTTTGTGCTTGCGTCGTTTCCAGCAGGCTGGCCATATTCCACTTGCGCTAGTTGGCGGCGGAACAGGTTTAATTGGTGATCCAAGCGGCCGCTCGACGGAACGCTCGCTGAACACAGCGGATACGGTATCCGAATGGACAGAGAGCTTGAAGCGTCAGCTTTCCCGCTTTCTTGATTTCAATGCTGCGGATAATGCGGCTAAGCTCGTAAGCAACTACGATTGGATTGCGCCGCTGGATGTCATTACTTTTTTACGTGATGTAGGGAAAAACTTTACTGTAAATTACATGCTGGCGAAGGATTCGGTCGATTCCCGTCTTTCATCAGGCATCTCGTTTACCGAGTTCAGCTATATGATTTTGCAGGCGTATGACTTCCATAAGCTTCATCAAGAGCATGGCTGTTCCTTGCAAATTGGCGGCAGCGATCAATGGGGCAATATTACAGCAGGTCTTGATCTGATTGGCAAAATGGGCGGAGGCGACGCTTACGGCATGACGATGCCTCTCGTTACCAAAAGCGACGGCAAGAAATTTGGGAAATCCGAATCTGGCGCGATTTGGCTGGATCGTTCGAAGACATCGGCGTACCAGTTCTATCAGTTCTGGATCAATACTGAAGATAACGATACGATTAAATTTTTGAAATATTTCACATTCCTCTCTCGTGCAGAAATCGAAGCTTTGGAGACAGAGCTTCAGTCGCACCCAGAGAAACGGGTGGCGCAGCGTGAATTGGCGCGTGAAATTACTCGCCTTGTTCATGGACAAGAAGCGCTCGACAGCGCAGAGAAAATTACGCAGGCATTTTTCTCCGGCGATGTAAATCAGCTGAGTGAAGCTGAGCTAATTGAAGCTTTGCAGGACATGCCTACAACAGTGCTTACGAATAGAGAAGAGATTGCGCTTATGGATCTTCTGATCGAATCTGGAGCTGCACCATCTCGCCGCCAAGCGAAACAAGATATTACGAGCGGCTCGATTTCGATTAATGGCACGAAAAACACGGATGTAGAATCCATCATCGGCTCGGAGCAAAGGCTCTATGACAAATTTATCGTGCTGCGCCGCGGCAAAAAAAATTACTTCTTGATTCGATTTGAATAGGACAAAAATAAGCCAGACTTCCGATAATGGAAGTCTGGTTTACTTTTGAATGTTATATCTATTTTAGGAAGTCGAGTTTACGCTTATTCTTTGTTTTGATGCTATTTTGACAAGTTTCCAATACCAATCTCCGCGATCAACGCCCAACTATCCTGCACAATTGCAGGAACCTCCCCATTTTTAGCTGTGTTGGAGACTTATGTTGTATTTATGCAACAACTTGCCATATGACCTTTGATCGATGATGAAAGCAAAGCTGCTAAAGTTTAAGCACTGGTTTTTGCTAAGCTGCCCTCGGCTATCTTCCTGCGGGAACGCGCGCGGGAGAACCCGAAGGAGGTTGCGGCTGTAGCAGCGGCGAGAATGACGCCTGTAGCTCCAATCCAGCTGATAGAGGTAAGCGATACTTGCTCAACGACAACCCCGCCAAGCCCGGCTCCTGCAGCCATGCCCAGCTGAAGTACAGAGCTGTTCAAGCTTAGCATAATACCCGAAGCTTCTGGAGCTAGTGACATCAGATGGTACTGCTGAGTTGGACCGGATGACCAAGCGGTAAAGGCCCAGATCATAAGCAGAGGAAATACGATAACCGGAGACTGTCCAGCCAATGAGAGTAGAACAAGTGCTATCGTATGGAACAGCATGCCGCTGACTAATGTTCGCGGCGCTCCCCATTTATCGGTGCTGTAGCCGCCAAATTTAGACCCGATCAGGCTGGCGATACCGAATGCAAATAGTCCGATGCTCACGCCCTGTTCACTCAGCTTCGTTACGCTAAGCAGGAATGGTGAAATATAAGTGTAAACGATGGAATAACCGCCGATCCACAAGAAGGTGACCGTCAGTGCCGTTACAATTTTCGGCTGCTTTAAGAGAGCAAGCTGGCTGCGAAGTGGAACGGGCTCTTCACCATCTGTTTTTGGAATGCTGGATAAAATGAGGAGCATTGCAAGCAGGCCCAGCAGTCCGATTGCTCCGAAGATGAGATGCCAGTCGTATACAGATGCGACTACCCTGCCTAGAGGGACACCCACGATTAATGCTGTGCTAAAGCCCATAACGAGCGTCGCAATGGCACTGCCCTGTTTATCAACGGGTGCAAGCTTAGAAGCGACGGTCAAAGCGGTAACGACAAACACCCCTGTGCTGAGCGCTAGAACAATTCGGGACACGATCAAAAACTCAAATCCAGGCAAAGCAACGGCAATAAGATTGCCGATCGCGAATACACCTAATGAGTAGAGGAGCAGCTGACGCCGCTCAACACGCGCCGTAACTGCCATAAGAATCGGCGTGCCAATAGCGTAAGCTAGCGAGAAAACGGTAATCAGCTGGCCTGCTGCGGATACGGATACACCTATGTCGTCGGCTACCTTATCCAAAATACCCGCAATAATAAATTCTGACGTTCCAACCAAAAAGCTAATTATAGCCAGCATGTAAATTTTCCACGCGTTAGACATATAAAAAATACTCCTCTCTCCACTCCACTGTTTTTATATTTCTAAATCTATAGAAATATAACCTAAAAAAATTACTCCAACAAATATGGCGCATACTTGCGAGCCATTTCGCGGTTCACACTGTAGTAGATATACGTACCGTCCTTGCGGAGATCTAGCAACCCGCTTTCCGTCAATTGCTTCAAGTGATGTGAGAGGGTAGAGCCGGCTACAGATTCCAGCTTTGTGCCAATATCGGAGCAGCATAAATTTTTCTCCTCAGTAAGCAGCAGAGCTATTTTTAGACGGGTAGGCTCGCCGAGCGCCTTATATACTTTTACAGCTTGACGTACGTCCGCATGATCTTCTGTCATTGTGGCTTCACCTTTCTTGCAGTCGTTATTTCTATATTTGTAGAAATAAGATAGCATATCGATATTCGAATGTAAACAGGCAAGCATTCATTTTATTTTACAACAAGCATTTCCGTAATCGTATAAAAGAAGAAAGGAGCCGCAAGCAGCTCCTTTTCTTTCATCGCATTATAGGTTATGCGCCTTTACCCAAGCCGCCAAAAATTTAAGCTTCCCGTCAAAGTAACCATCATCCTGCCAAGATCCCCAAACGGCGCTTCCGCCTGTATGAAGTCCGATCAGCCAAAGCTGTCTGACGGCTACGAATACGGGAATCATCGCAAGATCCTGATCACTTAAAGGACGTTCCTTCGTATAGGCTTCCAAAAAAGCATCCCAGCATTCATCCTCAAAGCTCTCACTATCCGATCTGCCATGGACGCGATCCCATAAATAAACGGATAGATCATACGAGCGCCAGCCTACGCCGCAGCAGTCAAAGTCAAAGTGTGTCATGCTGCCGTCATCCGAATGAAAGACGTTCCAGCCATGCAGATCCCCGTGGCATACTCCCCAGTCATATGCACCATTCGCGGCTTCTGCAAGGCGAGCTTTCAGCCTGCCGGCTGTTTCTTGAACAAACGCTGCATCGTTCGGGCGATGCTGTAAATACGGAAGCATCGCCCGAAGAGGCTCGTCGAGCAAATGGGCAGCATCAAGCGCAAACCGTTCATGCCTTTGCTCATAGAAATCCATGGCATGATGAAGCTGCGCTATAGCGCTGCCGTAAGCTTGGCTTGTATCGACATTAAGTTTCCCGGCGCCATCCGCATAAGAGAATAGCACAGCATATCGAGTGCCTTCCGGTGCGTCAAGCTCAGTCAACCATTCGCCATCTCGTCTTTGGATTGGATAGGAAACCGGCAGGATGCAGTTTTTAAGATAAGTTAACAAATCCAGCTCAAAACGGATATCGGATTCAGCTCGCCACAAATGCTTATAAATTCGCAATATAAATTTGCCGGTATTCGTCTCCACCGAATAGGTATCATTCAAGCCATTGGACACGAATTGGCTCTTTAGCGGTGTACCGATATCATATAATAAGGCCATGGCTTCAAAAAGCGTTTCCTTATGAAATACAGTATGTACGGCAGGAATATGCAGCATGTCACAATCATCCTTTCAATGTCTTTCCCATTATCTATTTATCCTATAGCAATCGTGAACCGAAGGGGATAGAAACAATGGCTATAATTGTTTATTACTGTTGGAAATCGCTTTGTTGGGTTTATTTGACAATGTAAGAGCAGCGGATTATTGTTAATCAGAATTGGTAAATCAACTCTGAAGCAGGAGAGGATTATGTGCAGAGAATGGAAACGAATCATTTTCAAAGCCTGAATGAGTATGTCTATGTTATTCAACAAAGTATCGGCGCCACAGCTGCCGCAACTTATATCATTCAGAACGATGTTGTTGTAAACGAGTGGTATTCCGGTACACATGAAGCATCAGATGCATCGAGACTCGTGGATGAACAAACGCAGTTCAACGTAGCATCAATCCGTAAAACGTATCTAGCGCTTGCTGTCAGCTTATTAATAGAGCAAGGGAAAATAGGCAGCGTGGATGATGAAATCGGGCAGTATCTCAATGATTATAAAGATGCAGCGCGAGGGGTAACGTTGAGGTACTTGCTTACGCATACCCATGGATTAATCGAAGAGAACGGGAAGATAGCAAGAGAGTTCCCAGCTGGATATGGATGGGCATACCGCAATACGGGAATTGGCATGCTTTTTCAATTAGTTAGGCATATTTCGGGGCAAAACTTAAGTTCTTTTATGGCGAGTCATGTATTTAATCAATATGGGTTAAAGGAAACGGGCTGGAGAACAAAAGCAGCGGAGCAGCTTATATATAATTATTACGATGATGAAAATACGTGGGTGGGGCCAAACGATAGTGATGCGGGTGATCAAAGCAATTTGTTCGTTAGTGCGCGCGATCTAGCGATGTGGGGGCATATGCATCTTAAAGACGGCAATGTAAATGGAAAGCAGTTGCTGCCGCAAACTGTTTTTGCAAGAGCTACTTCGCTGCATACGCCACTCACTGTTCCGGCACACCTGCCTCGAAATGGTTTTATATGGTGGCTGCAAAGTGATACTCCTTTAAATCAAATTGGGGAGCATCTGCCGAGCGACGCTTATCAAGTTCTTGGAATTACAGGCTGCGCCTGTTTGGTCATTCCGAGCTGCGATGCCGTAGTGGTTCGCATGTATAACCAGCTGCAGGATTCGAGCGGGTATGATTACTTATACGACATTAGAAAGTTTGGAAATATGGCATATGATCTGCTTCGCAGTTATGGAGGTGCACGATGATTCAAGGCAACATTATTAAGAAAACTATCACTTCCTTAAAGCAAAGATTAGAGGCGGGCAACGGGTTATTAACCTTACAGCTGCGTGAAGGTGAACTATATGAGGCCAAATGTACATTTAGACCTCCTGCAAGGGAAGAAGATTTAATGCTTTTTCAGGAAAAATTGGGTTGTAAACTTCCTCAGGATTATTTGAATTTCCTTAGAATAACGAATGGCTGCTCGCTCTTTGACCATCCGGAGTACGGAGGAGAGGCCTACTTATACGGGTGGCAGGATACATTTGGAGTAACGTACGAGGAGCCTAATGAAGGTTATTTGAAAGTAGCTTACATTTATCAGGATGACATTGTTATTCATTTAAAAGCTTTTAATGAAGGCTCAGACCATTACTTAATGGTCAAAGGCCATATTGATCAATTTCATGATGCGAGGCCGCTGCATATGAATTTTGAGCAATGGTTTGATCGGTTTATCATATGTCAGGGTGAGAAGTATTGGAATTGGCCCATTTATAACGCGGGAAAAATAATAGATTAAGAGACTTATAAATAGGAGGCCTAAAGAAGATGATTGAACTAAAAGCAGCAAGTGTAGATGATGGACGTGATATTTTTGACATGTTAGTAGAAATAGGCCCGGGAGAAAATGGGTTTGTGAATAGTGCGTATGATATCGATTATAGTCAATTTCCTGCATTTATTCGAAAAAATATAGCGATCTCGCAAGGTATTGATCTCTTACCCCAGCACGTTCCCCAGACTGTTTTCTGGTTATTCGTTGATTCCTATCCCGTAGGCTACGGGAAGCTGAGGCATTATTTGAATGATAACTTAAAAATATCAGGCGGGCATATAGGTTATACGATCAGACCAAGCAAACGAGGAAAAGGCTACGGTACGGTCATGTTAAATGAACTCCTAAAAAACGCAGAAAACATGGGAATAAAGGATGTTATGCTGTCTTGTGTGGAAAGTAATATCGCTTCTAGAAGAGTCATTGAGTTAAATAATGGTGTACTAGAAGCTAATGAAGGTGGAAAATGCAACTACTGGATTCACATATGAGGATAGTCATCTTTTCAATTTGCATAGTCTTACTGACAGGTTGCTTCGAAAGTGACATAAAAACAACAGAATTTAACCAAAAGAAAGTAGACATCACCGAAATAAAAGAAGCACCAAACAAAGGATTCTCATATTTGGAGCAATTGCCTGCTGAGCGGATTAAGGAGTATGAACTATTTGTGAAAGACAGGGATACGAGTCATTTACAACGCTTCTCTCCTGAGCAAATAGTATTAATCTACATGCATTCTGTTGCTATAGCTGATACGGCAGCCATTTACGCTCTTACTTACAATGATGGTTTATTAGCCGATCCTGAACGCTTTAGAAAAGACTACAATGAGTACGTGTTGAATACTGAGCAAGAAGTAGCTTTGAAATATAGATATTATGATTCCATTCAAATTAATGAAGAAACGGCTGAAGAAAATAGTGTAATAGTAGTCATTACTGTAAGCTTGGGATCATCCACTAGTTCTGTGGGTTATGGTTTGAAGAAAGAAGAACATGTTTGGAAAATGGATATACAGCATTTTATTGAAGATTTTAAGCAGAAATCGGCTGCTAAATAGTTGAACCAACTGTTATCTGATTTTAAAAAGGCAATGGCAGCTAGGACTTTTTCCATGTCCGAAGCAGTCATTGCCTTTTTCGCTATAATGAGTCTAAAGCTTGTTATTGCAAGCTCGAATACTGCAGTGCAACAGCTGTCAAGAAACATGCAAATGCCAAGACTGCTGCCGATGAACGAACCACATCAAGCAGCTCCCAGCGGCGGATTAGCAACTTCCAGTTGCTAGGCGGCGCGTCGGGCTTCCATTCGAGCGCACCCTTGTTGATGGGGACAGTGCCAATGAGCGTGACTAGGATGAAGATGAGTAAGGCCAGCACGCCAGCCCAGCGGAAGAATAAACCTGGCTCGGAGCCGCTCAGTACTAGCACCGCAACTCCCGACACGGCCGTAGGCAAAAAGATAGCGGGCACCAGTACACGTAGTTTAAGTATTAGTGCTTGACGAACTTTAATTTGAGACTTGTCATCTAGACCTGCCAGAGAAACGTGCACCCCATAGCGAATCACGAGCTCTTCGCCAGCAAGGATGCCTGCAAGAAATAAACTGATGAACTCTATAATGATATGATTCATAACAAGTACCGATCCAAAGTATAAGCCGCTGGTAGGGGAGATAATAGCAAAACGATGTTAGTCACTTGGATATCCTCCTTATGGTTGTTTTCATGACGGCTCGATTACCGAGCGTTCAAACTGTGGTGAAGAAAAATTGAAATGTTAACTATAAATACACTTTACTTGCCGACAGGTAAGTTGTCAAGAATGATGAGTTATGGCTAAAATGAGTGAAAGGCAAGGAGTGTGACAATCATGAGTATAAGTGAGTCAGTGAAACGGACGGGCAGTGAAACAAAAGCGGAAGCTCAGCGTGTAGCTTTGGAGCTTTTCACTGCTAAAGGGTTTGAGGCAACATCACTTCGTGAGATCGCTGAGCAACTCGGGATCAGCAAGGCTGCGCTATACTACCATTTCAAAAGCAAAAATGACATCGTAAATTCAATGATGTCCTCCCGCGGTGACGAGGCGGCTGAACTTCTCGCATGGGCCGTCAGCCAAGAACCGAGTCCAGACCTTCTGGAGCGCACGGTGCTTCGTTGGGTGGATTCAACTTCTGTAGACAAGCTGCGCGGCATCCGCTTCGTAAATGCGAATCCCAATCTTATGCGGAGCGTGGTTAGCAATCCCGGTGGTCAAATCCGCGACAGCCTTGGGGCAGTGGCTGAGCTTGTGGCTGGCAAGGATGCTGATCCTACACGGAAATTACTCGTAAGAATGGCCTTTCTCAGTATTAACTCGGCACTGATGGCCGCCAGTGGAACGGAGCGTACGGACGAAGAAATTGTTGCAGCCGCGAGAGAAATGGCATTAGCTCTTCTTAACCGCCTTCGCGAATAGCTGATAGATGAGTGTTACTGGTTTTTAGCACTTGGAAATTTATGATTGTTATATTCAATATAGGATAGTGAAATGATCACAGGCTGCCGACAAAGTCGGTAGCTTATTCATTTTAACGTTTGTAACGAACCTAACCCTTATTTGACTTCATTTCTCTATAAATTATATGTTGTCAGAAGAAAATAAAGTTGTAGACTGATTTTGCTTCATTAAGCTAACGGTCAGGATACACTAGTGAAATACTTTCAGTGGAGGAATTCTGGTATAAACAATCTCTCGGAAAAGGGTGCAGTGCATGAACAAAACGGATCGTTTGTTAGCCATAGTTCTTGAGCTGCAGCGTAACGAAGTGTTACGAGCCGAGGATTTAGCCGCTACATTTGAAACAAGCGTGAGAACCATTTACAGGGATATACAGGCTTTAAGTGAGGCTGGCGTATCCGTGATAGGAGCGCCAGGGCAGGGATACTCCCTAATGGAGGGGTATTTCCTGCCGCCAGTCAGTTTCACGGTGGAAGAAGCAGTGACGTTACTCATCGGGACAGATTTTATCGAGCAATGGTTTGATGTTCACTATCGCAGTAAGTCTCGAACTTCAAGAGGGAAGATTGAAGCCATCCTGCCGGAACCGATCCGCAGCGAGGCATCCCGGATTCGCAAGAGCTTTCGTTTGCTTGCTTCCGTTGAAGACATAGCACGAATACAAGAGAAGGCATACTTGGAAGCGATTCGTCGAGCGATTCTGGAGGAAAGAAAAATAAGATTCCGCTATTCCAAAAGAATTGCCGAGGCTGATGGGAACCGCCAAAGTGTACGTACGGTTGCTCCTTATGGACTTGTGCTTCTTCAAGGGTCATGGGTACTCGTTGCACAGTGTGAATTGCGTCAAAACATCCGTCATTTTCGGTTGTCCCGGATGTCGGARCTTATCGAGCTGGAAGATAGATTTATGTTGCCAGCAGATTTCAATTTAGATGCATACCAGCCTCCAGACGATCGCAACGTTCGTGTGCGCATATGTGTCCAACCTGACATTGCCGATAAGGTAAGGGAATCAAACAACTTCTATATAGAAACCATAGAGGATCATACCGAAGGGTTGCTGGTGACCTTACGTGTTCGGCAGCCTGAGGAATTGCTGCATTGGGTGCTCAGCTGGGGAGGCGGAGTGGTTGTGCTGGAGCCGGAATCCTTCCGACATCGGGTTAGAAACGAACTGAAAAAAACGTTAAAACGCTACTGACATAATGGTGTCAGTAGCGTTTTTGTATACTTAGAAAAAAGATGATTAGAGGCGATGATAGACGATGATTACAACAAAGTTAGCATTACAACGATTTGAGGAAACTGCGGCACATTATATTCATGAACTGGATCAATTCAGTATGGAGCAGCTGAAGCAAAAGCAAAGTGAAAACGAGTGGTCAATCGGACAGATGTTTCAACATCTCATTAGCTCGGCGCTTTATATGCAGCTTCGTAATCTTGATCAATGCCTGATGCCAAGCCAAGATCCCATGGTACCTGAAACGGAAAAAACCGAGGTTGGTGTGGCTATATTTTCTCAAGGAAGCTTTCCGCCCATTCGTATTCATGTTCCGCCTTCCCCGCAATATACTCCGGAGCAGCCGGAAAGCAAAGAGCAGCTGATTCAAGGCTTACACACTGTCATCCAGAGAATGAAGGACATTGAACCTACCCTTGAAAAAGTGTCCAAACAACATACAGTGTCCCATCCGAGATTCGGCGGATTGTGTGCGGAGGAATGGTTTCTGCTTGTTGAAATGCACTACCGTCATCATCTTCTGCAGCTGGACCGCTTAAAACAAGGACTGGTACGGGAAGCGATATAAACATTTATTAAAAAAGGAAGGACTTCGAGGCATGCAAATGGATGAAATAAGGGAGCAAAGCCGCTTCTGGATTGGTGTCGTGTCCGCATCCCATGTGAAATGTGGAGAGTCGGGGGGATTCGCTCAGCTCTGTCACGGCAAGTCAGCACCTTTACGTAAGATGCGAGCAGGCGATTGGTTGATCTACTATTCTCCGCGAACAGAAATGAGGAACGGGGCACCACTCCAAGCGTTCACCGCTATCGGGGAAGTGGATGATGATATAGTCTACGAATATCAGATGTCAGAATCATTTGTGCCATTACGCAGAAATATCTGCTATATTTCATGCCGTGAGGTACAGATTAGATATCTATTAGAAAAGCTTAGCTTCACTCGCGGGAACCGAAATTGGGGGTATTCCTTCCGCTACGGTCATTTTGAGATCAGTCGGGAGGACTTTTTGACAATTGCCAGTGCGATGCTAAAATGAGCAAGTAGGAAGTTCATAAAACAGCGACACTCTAGGACTTTATTTTCATATCCTAGGCTGTCGCTGTTTCAATTTCTGAGGTGCTTTGTTATAGGCTGTATCTATTTTTCCTATATAAACTAGATATTGGAAACGGTTTAGGTTCTCTATTATTATGAAATTAAACCTATAGAATTCATGAGATGAGGATAGAAATGAAGCAGAAATGGCAATGTGCAGTAGACAAAACAATCCATCTAACAGCACAGGAACGAAATAAATTAGAGCAAACGTTCGAAAGCTATATGATCTGCCTAATGTAATATGTACACCTCATCTGGCCTATTATACAAATGAAACGATTTCGGATATGAATCAACAACTATTGGATCAAGCTATTGAATACTTTAATAATCTGTACGCTATGTAGTGACGTTTCTTAATGAAAGGAATGGAGTAAAATGAATCCTTTTATCAAACAATTGTTACATTCTAATCAAATGGAAATAGAATTAACGGAAGACATATTATTTGAAATTTACAATGAAGCTAAGAATACGGATGGGGAGGAGGAGGTTTGGAAAAAACTGATCTCGTTGTACGATAAACCTCTCCCGAAACAAATCGCTTTTTCCCTTATAGATAGGAATATTGCTATTATGGATTTAGGTCACTCGAAACAAGAATACGATGTCTTGTGGAGATTAGCAGAGATCGTAGATGAAGCATTATTGACACTAGCGATAGACGTCTACACTCAACTATCCTTTGGCCATGAAGAAATGGAGCTGCTGTTTAACAAATACGATTATCATAAATGGATGATGGAGAGCTTGATTTATAAACAGCCGTCATCACCTGAAAAGCGAAGATTGCTCGAAGCGGCTATAAAAAGGAATATGGATGCAGACAGATTGCAAAGATTGCTTACTGTGGTGGACACTGCTAAATATGCGAGCCGCAATGATTTAACACTTGAAGAGTTTCAATCTCTTTTTGAGACAAAAGAGCCCTATGTTTGGCTGTCATTATCCCAAAATCCCAACACTCCGGTAGATATTTTAAACAAATTATTAGAAGCGACAAGCATAAAAAATGCAAGAGCAATAAGACAGTCAGCAAATGTAAATCTTCAAGGAAAACGCGATAACAATAATGAGGTGATAACGTGAGAATTAGAACGGCGGCTAGGGCAGTCATTATAAAAGATGAGCAATTGCTCGTATTACGGAGAGCTGGTGTCCAAGGAGAATTTTATGTTCTTCCAGGAGGAGGGCAGGAACATGGTGAAAGCATCCATGAAACGTTAAAGAGAGAAGTATTAGAAGAGGTAAGTTTAAAGGTTGAAATTGAACAATTGCTTTTTATTAATGAGTTTATCGCAAAAAGAGATTCATCGTTTTTTGAATTAGAACCGGATGTTCATCAAATTGATTTTACGTTTTTGTGTGCTATTACGTCCGACAACGAAGCATCGGTCGGTGAAACACCAGACGTACATCAGATTGGCATAACATGGATTCCATTGCATGAGATAACCGACTATAGTTTGCATCCCGACAATGATTTGAATTTTATTATGGGAGCGCCAACGAGAAATGTATTGTCACAATGGATTTCTAATCCTAACCATATGGAAATCCCTATGTTTATTAAAGGTTAATTAAAGAATGGGGGGCGAGCATATGAATGATTTGCGTTATCCTATCGGGCAATTTGAACTCATACAGCATGCAACGACCGAGCTTCGGCAAAGCTGGATTGAGGATGTGTCGCAAATATCTCCGATTCTGCGGCACACGGTACAAAACTTAACGTCTGAGCAGCTGCTTTTACAATACCGTCCGGACAGTTGGACCGTCAGGCAGGTTGTTCACCATATGGCTGACAACGATATGAATGCTTTTATCCGTTTCAAGAGAGCGCTAACGGAGGATAATCCCACGGCTAGCTCGTATAGAGAAGATTTATGGGCGGAATTAAGCGATTATGAAACACCGCTCGAAACATCGCTGAATCTCCTAGAATCCATTCATGGTCGGTTTACAGCAATTCTCCGATCTTTACATTCATCCTATTTTCAACGAACGTTTACAAGTCCAACTCACGGCGCCATGAGTCTTGATGCTGCGCTTCAAAGATTCATTTGGCATAATCGGCATCATACTGCACAGATCGCTTCCATATTTTCAAAAAAGGAGAATCAGGCATGAATAAAATTATTGCCATTACAGGCGCTTCATCCGGAATAGGTCTTGCAACAGCATTGAAATTTGCTGAAGAAGGATGGATCGTATACGCTGGAACTCGGCATGCAGAACGTGATCAAACAAAGTATAGCGATCAGCCCAATCTACATTTCATTGAAATGGAAGTAACTAAACCAGAATCATTAGAGCAGGCATTTGAGGTCATTAAGCAAAAACATGGTTATATGGATGTTTTATTTTGCAATGCAGGATTTGGGCTATTACGTGCACTAGGTCAAGCAACTTTCGAGGAAATTCAAGCTGTTTTTGATACGAATGTGTACGGGGTTATGCATACGATTCGTGCGGGTTTGCCGCTCCTTCGCAAATCAAACTCTGGGCAATTGATCGCAACGACGAGCGTAGGCGGATTGGTCGGACAACCATTAAATGAAATTTATTGCGCAAGCAAGTTTGCAGTTGAAGGGTTGTTGGAGAGCTTAGCGACCTATTACAAGCCTGCATTTAATATTGATGTGACCCTGCTGGAGCCTGGAGCAATTGGGACCCATTTCAACAATACTGTTTTTGCACATATCGAAAAAACAGGCGGTATTCCAGATGATGAATATAAACAAACGTATGACACCATTATTAATACCTTTTCCAAGCGAAACTCCGTTCCTCAAACTTCTGAATCCGTTGCTGATGTTGTGCTTCAGTTAGTAAATATGGAGACGAAGCCGCTGCGTATTCGTACATCGGACAAAGCTGAAGCGTTTGTACATTATAAAGTAAGCAACGATCCCACGGGGCTGGAGGGCATGCTGAATACCCGTAAACTTCAATTAGAAATGTAATATAAGATATATAAATAGGAATGGACTATGGGTTATTGCGCCCATAGTCCATTTTCTTATTGTACTATTGAAGCCGCCACAAAGATTGCACATTTGGCGGCTCCCAGCCAACCAGTGAGGTATGAGGCTGGAGACAAACATAGGAGAGG
Source organism: Paenibacillus sp. 2TAB26 (assembly GCF_052115145.1). Lineage (NCBI taxonomy): Bacteria > Bacillati > Bacillota > Bacilli > Caryophanales > Paenibacillaceae > Paenibacillus > Paenibacillus sp. 2TAB26. The sequence goes on along the minus strand of NZ_JBFRGC010000013.1, from coordinate 141,631 downwards.
CCTGCGTAGGTTACTGTACTTCCAGCAACATAGCTTGCTTGAGCAGCCCAAGTCGTTGTTCCACCTGAGCCAGCTGTTGTTGAGGCTTGAAGTACGTTGCTAGCTGCCGACAAATTTCCTGCAGCATCCTTTGCTTTCACTGTAAAGCTATAGGTTGTGTTTGCTGTAAGACCGCTAACGGTAGCTGTAATTCCAGCAACATTGAGGCTGGAAGAGCCATAATAAACGGTGTAACCGGTAACTCCGACATTATCCGTTGATGCTCCCCATGAAAGACTAATGGTAGAAGCTGTAGCACCTGTTGCTTGAAGATTATTTGGGGCAGTTGGCGCTGTAGTATCGGCTGGTCCTGCATTGCCGCATGGACCAATTAATTTCCACACGCTGCTAATATCTGGGCGCTCTCCTTTTGTCCACCATTTAGCTTCGTATTCAGAGCCGTTGTAGGAAGCACGCTGTCCGCCTGTATAGGCTGTGTCGGTGTTCCATTGCTGTACGGTGCAAACATTTGCGGGGCTTGTAGTAACCGTAATTGGCGTACTTGCACCAGACACATTGCCTGCTGCATCATATGCCTTCACTGTAAAGGTATAGGCAGTGTTAGGGGATAATCCGCTAATTGCTGCGCTTGTACCCGTTGCATTCACGTTTGTTGTACCGTAAGTCACGGTATAACCGGTTACATTAACGTTATCCGTCGAAGCGTTCCATGCTAAGTTGACACTGAATGCACTCGTACTTGTCGTGCGTAAATTAGCAGGTACTGAAGGTGCTATTACATCCACAACGGGTGCATCAGTAGTTACATTAATCACGTTGCTCGCGCCAGAAATATTGCCCGCTGCATCTCTCGCTTTTACAGTAAATGAATACGCTGTGTTAGCTGTCAAACCGCTGATTGTTGTGCTTGTACCTGTAACGGTTGTTGAAGTTGAACCATATGAGACGATATATCCCGTTACTCCTCGATCATCGGTAGATGCACTCCAAGACAGGCTCGCACTCGTGGACGTTTTGGCGGTTAAATGAAGATTTGCAGGAACTGACGGAGCTGTCATGTCACCTCCACCCGAACCATATTGATCGAGATAGGTACGATGACTCGTAGAAAATAGATTGTTCGTATATTTATCCCAGTTGATAGACCAGGTCATCAATCCTTTTAAATCAGGATAACCAGCGGTATTGCGAAGAACGTAGGTTCCGCCGAAAGGTATACCTTTTATAAGATAATCAAGTGCTTTCTGCACGTTAGCCGGTGTCGTATAACCTCCGCCTGCTGCTTGTGGTGAAGCGGGCAAACCAATGACGATTTGATCTGGACGAAGTGCCGGAAACATATTATTCGGGTTGCCTCCGACTGGAAATCCAACAAGCAGCATTTCAGCCATAGCCACATGGAAGTCAGGCGTACCTTGAGAATAGGCTTTACCATCAAGGCCTAACATGGGACCCGTATTATAATGCTGAACATGCAGGTAATCCAGCTCATTTCGCAGATCGTAGATGACAGGGAGGTATGCTCCCCAAAGTCCTGTATAGTTTCCTGCTCCACCCTGAACATAGGCGGTTTCCGGTGCCATGGTCAGAAGGAAATCTGAACTATAGCTATTTAATATTTCACGCGTAGCAGAAATTAAATTTACTATTTTTGGGGTGGTAGGAGCTTTGAAGTTGGTGTCTCCTGTGTTAAGGGCAAGAGAGCTGCCTTCAAGGTCAATATCGAGGCCGTCAAATCCATATAAATTAATAATACCCTTCATCGTGTTCACAAATGTTGTTTTGGCCTGAGGTGTAGTAAGCTCTACTGCACCGTTAGCGCCGCCGATGGATATGAGCACCTTTTGTCCTCTCGCTTTAAGGAAAGCAACATCAGACTGAAACTCGCTAACTGTTGCGTTGTAAGGCGTGAACACCATATTGCCAGTATGTGCGCCACCTGTTGGTTCGGCAAAAGCGACCTGGATCACATCGTAATCCGGAGAAATATCTCTTAAACGAATATTGGTAGAGAAGTTGTCAAAATTATGCCAGTAGCCTACGATTATTTTGTTGCGAGCTGTTGCGGCCTCTACTCTATCCGTTCCTAAAGGCAATCCTGTCAATACTAGCAGTGCCGCTAGGGCAGCTAAAAGAGCTTTCATCATTCGTTTCGTTGATCGCGAATAATTTTTCATCGTCAACTATCTCCCTTCTCAATATAAAGCTTCTGACCACTACCTTTTTTGTAAGCGATTACATTCAATCTCTTAAAAACATCACCTCCTAATCGTATGAATGGGATGTACTTAGAGTGTGGCGAAAAACAGAGAGGTACAATAGAGTTCGACTCTTCTTGCAATGGAGTAAAAAACTTGATAGGCAAATAGGAGACTAATTCAAGAGGAAACAACTTTTATTCTGAGGGGGAAAGGAGTAAAAATAAAGGGGGATTTTTCCTGTAGTTTAGGGAGAAAAATCTATCACTTATCGTTGCACCAAGCAATTCTGAATCACCACAGGTGATTGCGAGAGGCGCTGCCAATGAATGAGCGGTTGTCAGTCTTTACTGTCAGGTATACAATGTGTAAGGAGAAAATCAGAATGATAGTTTTAATAAAGGGAGTGCAACAGGTTTGTCATCAAGTGCTTTAGCTTCAGCTTCGCCTTCTTTCCATGTTCGTTTAACCACATTGCTTTTAGTTGTTGTAGTAGCCGGTATGAGTCAAGGGCTGCTGCTGCCATTGCTGTCGATTATGCTGGAGGATTCAGGCGTATCGTCAGATATGAACGGGATTAATTCAGCTGCAATGTATATCGGGATTTTTTGCACAATGTTTTTCGTTGAGAAGCCGGTCATGCGTTTTGGGTACAAAAAAGTCATTTTAGTCGGCATTTCATTAGTTACACTTGCTAATCTACTGTTTCCATTTACCCATTCGTTGGCGATATGGTTCGTCTTGCGTTTGCTGGTTGGTGTCGGCGATAGCTCGCTCCATTATGCGACACAGTTATGGATTGTAAGCTCCAGTCCAGCCGATCGACGTGGGAAATTTATTTCGCTGTACGGTATGGCTTATGGACTCGGCTTCAGCTTAGGGCCGCTGGGCATTAATCTTCTTCCACTTGGAAGGGCGGTTCCATTCTTAGTGTCCAGTTTATTTTTTGTTACTGTACTGATGCTTGTGCTGCGTATGAAGAATGAAATGCCGGAGCGGGCAGCACGAGGAACGGCATCTGAGAATCGCTTTGTAAAAACCTACCGCCTCGCGTGGTTTGTCCTTATACCTGGCTTCTTATATGGACTGATGGAAGCTTCTATGAATAGCAACTTTCCGTTGTATGGATTGCGAATCAACCTGAGCCAGCATTGGATTTCGCTTCTGCTTATGGCATTCGGAGTCGGGGCTTTAATTCTTCAGCTGCCGCTTGGCATTTGGAGTGACCGGATCGGCAGGAAGCCGGTTTTGATTGGATGTGCAGTGGTAGGGGCTCTCGTGTTTTTCACCATACCTGTCGCTGGAGATAATATTGCGCTGCTCTTTGTATTATTTGCTATTGCTGGCGGAGTGGTTGGATCGTTTTACTCTTTAGGTCTCGCTTATGCAGCTGATATACTGCCTCGGGCGATATTGCCTGCGGCGAATGTTATCGCTTCGATTCACTTTAGTATTGGAAGCATCATGGGCCCGACGCTTGGCGGTTATGGGATTCGTTATGTTTCTGTTCATAGTATTTTTCTGTTTTTAGGTGCGGCCTTCCTCATCTTCGCGCTGCTTGGTTTTGGATTTCGGCCAAAAGCAGCTGAGGTGCCAAAAGTAGAGATTTCTAGCTGAGTGCTAAAGTATGGTTCGTGCATATGTGTAGTTTCTAGATCTATTAGGGTCGTTTAATTTATATTGAGGGGAATAGGGCTAGTTTCTAGTCCTATTTTTTATTTCTAGTTTTTGAGGCGCATTCATTGTCAAAAGAAAAAAATTCATCCTTTGTGGGCTAATTATTGAACTGAATGAACGGCTAACGGGCAGGCAGGGTAGTTCCAATATGTGGTATATTTGATTTAATGACATTCTTTAAGCGGAGGTGCTTATGAATCCTGCTTTTGACACCTATATCCAATCGCTGGCTGGCCAGGACGTGACCATTATCGGCGCCGGCGTCAGCAACTCACCGCTTATCCGCATGCTGTGCTCAGCAGGCGCGCGCGTGACCGTTCGCGACCGTAATCTGGCCCTGCCCCGGGAGGAGTGGGACGATCTAGGCGTTGGGCTCCGCCTAGGGGAGAATTACCTGGATCGCGTTGGGGGCGATATCGTGTTCCGCACTCCGGGCATGCGCCCAGACCATCCGGCGCTGGACTCGGCCCGCGCTGGCGGCAGCCGTGTGACCAGTGAGATGGAGGAGTTTTTTGCGTTGTGTCCTTGTCCCATTTTCGGCGTGACCGGTTCGGACGGTAAGACCACCACCACGTCGTTAATTGCAGACATGCTGGAAAACGGGGGGCGTACGGTTCATCTGGGCGGCAACATTGGCACGCCACTGCTGACGCGCGCGGGCGAGATGTCGCCGCTGGACGTGTGCGCGGTCGAGCTATCCAGCTTCCAGCTGATGGACATGACGCGCTCTCCCCATGTGGCGGTTATAACCAACCTCTCGCCCAATCACCTCGACTGGCACCGCGACATGGATGAATATATCGCCGCCAAGCGTCGCCTGCTGGATTTTCAGAGTGCTGACGACCTTGCCGTTCTTAACGGCGACAACCCGGCTACCGCCGCACTGCGCGGGCGGGGGCGGACCAAGTATTTCGGCGGTCACACAGTCTGCGATGGAGTGATCGATGGTCTGGTACCTATCAGTGACATTCGTTTGCCCGGGTGGTATAACGTGGAAAACGTTATGGCTGCCATGACCGCCGTGAGGGGGACCGTGCCGGACGAGGCAATTCTGGAGACGGTACGCACATTTGCCGGCGTGGAGCACCGAAACCAGTGGGTGGCCACTGTGGACGGCGTGCATTACTACAACAATTCAATCGGATCCAGCCCCGCCCGTACCGTTGCCACGCTGCACGCACACGAGGGCCGAGTGCTGCTGATCGCCGGCGGGAGAGACAAAAACGTACCTTTTGACGAGATGGCTAGGCTGCTGCCTGATCATGTCAAGGTGTTGCTGTTGATCGGCGAAGCGGCCAGTCAAATCGAGGCTGCAGCGCGCAGCGTGCCGAGTTGCCCGCCTATTTTCCGTTGCGAAGGCTTGGCCGAGGCCGTGGCGCATGCGCACAAGCTGGCCGCACCGGGCGACACGGTGCTGCTGAGCCCTGCCTGCACTGCGTTTGACCAATACAGCAACTTTGAAGAGCGCGGGCGCCACTTTGTAGAGCTGGTCGGGGCGCTGCGTCGGTCGGAGGGATAGGATTGAATAAGACACGGGCGTTTTCCGGGAAGTCCTGATTGAACGCATGTGCGGTAAACGGGAACGGGTAACGTTAGCTCAATAATACAGCGGCAGTCTAGGGCTTTTTTTCTCGTCCTCGACTGCCGCTGTTTTTTTATAGTTGGGGCCAGTCTACAACGAAGCTCCTATGTGAATAGATTTTTTTGCGCCAATCTCTAATGTTAAGAAATTATATCGTTTGCTCCAAAAGTATAGACAGAGCCTGAGCAATCTCTTATTTTAGACATGTGGTCATTTGGGTGGAGCTGTTCAAATCAATAGTAATTGGAGGTCAGCATTAGCGGCATAGTTAACATGAGATAGGCAGATGAAGCAATTACAACATTATAACGGAGGATTATAACATGTTATCTAGTAAGTGGGCCAAGCTGGCAGCAGCTTTTATTCTAACAGCAAGCTTTGCAGGGCAAAATATAGCGTTGACAACAACATTCGCAGAAGCGGGCAACCAGTCGGCTGGGACTTCAGGCACTGGAAAATGGATGGCAGGGGAATACCATGCCCATACCTACGTTTCAGATGATACGCAGCAATCAGTGCAGACGGTGCTCGATCAAGCTTTTGAAACCTATGGGATGGACTGGATGAATTTATCTGATCATCTGAGAACCTCAAAGCGGGATGAAGAAGGAAACTCGCTTCCTTCTCCGATATCATTTACAGATGCTGTTAATAAATATCAGGTAAACATCATTAATAAACTAAAAGACGCAGGAAAGTACAAGGATAAAATTATTTTTTCAGGGTTTGAATGGGATATGCCAACCTACGATCATGTCGGAGCAGGCATATTAGCAGATAGCGAAGAAAGCAGCTTAAAGGCAACGAGCCTTTTTGAATATTTGTATACAGATCGCCCGGAGAGCATGTTTGACCCAGCAGTCGTAGCAGAGTGGAAATTGCAGTACCCAACGCGACCTGCACTAAATGCGGATACGGCGCGCGATGCTGTGAAGTGGTTGAAAACAAATTATGCAGATTCCAGCTATATGATCATTAATCATCCATCCAGAAAGCTTGTCAATGGCAATGCGATTTTTCGAATTTCAGATATACGTGATTTTAACAATATAGCGCCAAACATCTTTTTTGGGATGGAGGGTATGCCAGGCAATCAGATGGAGCCAGATAGAGCCGGCTTGAATCAAAATAATCCCAAGACCAAGACGTACGGCGGTTCCGACTATATGATTGCTAAGGTTGGCGGGGTGTGGGACGCGCTGCTAGGAGAAGGTCGCCGGTTTTGGAATTTCACCAACTCTGATTCCCATTTTAAAGTATCGCAAGGTCTTTATTCCAGTGGCTACGCGCCGGGTGAATATTCCAAAAATTATACATGGGTAGAAGGCAATGACATGTCAGCTGTGCTGGACGGCATGCGTTCAGGCAAATCATTTTCGACAACAGGTGATCTGATTAATGCTCTAGATTTCACGATTACTAACGGTGCAAACAAAGGCGAAATGGGGCAAAACTTGAAGGTGAAGGATGGCGATGCGCTTAAGCTGACCATTCGTTTCAAAAGCCCGCAGACAAACAATTACGCCGTGATTAAAAGTGAAAATCCTGCAATCAATGACAAATATATTTACCAAAGTGACGTGACAAATGCCGTTAAGGTTGACCACGTTGATTTGATTGCCGGTGATGTTACAGGTGAGGTTAAGCCTGGTACGGATGAATACAACAAAGATACGAATGATTCAACGAAGGTCATTGCCAGATTCACGAGCGAAGACTGGACAACAGACGCGGAAGGCTACAATGTCATTACGTATGATCTCGATCCAGCGTACAAAGATCAGTATTTTAGACTAAGAGGCACTAATCTTGGCGAAAATGTAGCTGGCGAAACTGAAAACGGCGAGCCGCTCATTGACGTCAGAACAGAAGACGATACAACGATTGAGGATCTAGATATCCGTTATATGAAACGGTTTAATGAGATTAACGATCGCAACTACAAGGATCTTTGGTTTTATTCGAATCCTATCTTTGTAACGAGTGAGCCAAACGACGATGGTAACACAGGTCCAGGTCCAGGACCGATCGTGACGCCTCCTCCGGCTCCAGCTACTTCTGTAGAAGTAGACTTGGATGCGTCGAAGGGGATTGATGGCGCAATTAAAGATGTTGTCAGCTTTAATGTGCCAGCAGGCGCTGCAGCTGTTAACGGAAAAATAAGCGCTAAGGTTGTAGGGGCGAATGAGGCACCGTCGGCTGGGACGCTTGAGGCGCTTAGTCCGGTGGTCGAATTCCAAAGCACAGCAGGCAACCAATTCAACAAACCGGTGGAAATTAACTTCAACTACAAGAAAGATCAAGTCCAATCGGGCAAAAAAGCGGCCATTTATTACTATAACGAGCTGCAAAAGCGTTGGATTTATGTTGGCGGCACTGTCAAAGCAAATAGCACAATTTCAGCAAAGGTGAACCACTTTACCAAATTTGCGGTTTTCCAAGCAGAAGCGAAGCTGTTCTCCGATGCGACAACGCACTGGGTGGCACCATTTGCGGATCGCTTGCTTGGCATGAACGTAATTCAAGGCTTTGAGGATGGGACATTCCATCCAGAAGAGAAGGTTACTCGTGCTGCATTTGCCAAAATGATCGTGCAAGCTCTGGGACTGCCAGCTGCTTCAGGAGCTGCAAGCTTTGCGGATAACAGCGATATTCCAGCATGGGCTGGAGCTGATGTAGCTGCTGCTGTGCAAGCGGGTATTTTGAAAGGCTACGAGCAAAACGGGAAAATGCTTTTCAAGCCAAATCAAACGATTACACGCGCTGAGATGTCAGTCATGATTGCGTATGCTTTAAAGGCTAACGAGCAGCAGCCAGCAAGTGCGGAAATGACATTTAAAGACGCAGCTGCTATCCCGGCATGGGCGAAGGACTCCATTAACCGTGCGGCTTCGGAAGGTATTATAACGGGCTATACCGATTTAACGTTTCGTTCCGATCGTGCAGCAAGCCGAGCGGAAGCCGCGGCCATGATTTTCAGGCTGCTTGATCGCTTGCATATTTAAATACGAAAGAACCTTCAGCCGCCTATGGAGCAGCTTGAAGGTTCTTTTTTTTGTATATTGCAGCGTCATTCATAGCACGAAATAGCGGTACTCTTAATGGAAGCTTGATTGTATCCATTCTAATATGGATGAGAGTAAGATACATTTAAAGCTGCGTCTAACAAGACATAAGACTGATTTGTTAAAGTGGAGAAGATAAAAGCAATCCGAGTCCAATCTCGCAAACGTATGAATTTTTAAGCGATTAGACACAAGGGTTAAACGAGGAGCAATTATTAAACGAACGGGCAGTTTAACGCAACAAAACTGCTGACGAACTCGTTTTTATGTTGAAACGGATTTATAACAAATGAGGGTGGTTTCTAAATGAAGAAGTTATCTTGTTCATCTGTTCTTACTCTGTGCATCGTCCTTTGTCTTATTCTAATAGTCGGATGCTCTAATGCTAATGAAGAGACTAATACAGGAGAAAATACTGATTGGGAACTTACAAAATATAAAACTGTCAACGACCTTGAAGGAGTAACGATGTCTGTTAAGAAAGGAACGGTCACCACTACTGAATTGACTGTAGTATTTGATAATAACTCTGGTAAGCAATGTATTTATGGTGAATATTTTTTGTTGGAAAAGAAAATGGAGGGTAGTTGGTATCAAGTCCCTGTTGCTATAGATGGTAATTACGGATTTAATAGTATTGGACATGGCTTGGAGTCTTCAAATGTTAGCGAATGGACAGTTGATTGGAATTGGCTCTATGGAAGACTGGTTACTGGTGAATACCGAATAGTGAAAGATATACTCGATTTTAGAAAAGCAGGCGACTACGATACATACTTTTTGGCGGCGGAGTTTACAATCAATTAGCTGTTAGTTTGAAGTTTATTCTAAAAGAGCCGATTTCACTTGATGATATTACGCTAACGGGCAGGATAGTTTAATGATTGGGGCTATAAGGCTGTACTAGATAGAACAATGTATAGTGTACTGTTGAGCTATGGGAGACCATAACAAAACCACCTTTTCGAAGGTGGTTTTGTTATGGTCAAATACTAGTATCAAAATTTAACATAGCCTAGATTTTAAATATTGCACCCACATCCCGTGCAGCTCAGCTTCCGATACTTGAAATGCGCCTTGAAAATCAGTGGCATCGCGTATGAATTTGTTGAGCGCATCTAAACTGTATGAATGGATGAGATATTCTACGAGCAAGTGCGAGAATCCATATCCCCCTATCTTCTCGAAATCCCAGGTATCATTAGTTAATGCTTGAAAGCTAGGGACAGCGTTATTTTGAATCGCTTCGGAGGTGCTATACTGGATATATTCTTGTGACATTTGTTTGGCTTCAAGCCCGCCAAGCCCGTGTGTAAGCCATTTCGGTGCCAACGGATTGATATCTTTCACTAACCACATCGTAAACAAGCTTATAGTGTGCCGTAGTACCGATTGATACGTATGTTCAGGGCCTGGGTTGAGTGGGGATACGATTTTAATTTTATTGTCTTCATAGGTTCCCATAAACCAATTGGGCGCATCCGGCTCGTTTATTGCTTGATGAAAAGTGGGCAGATCCGGATAGATCTCAATAGCGATTTTCTGAGAAGGTCGATGACGATAGGTTGTAACAATTCGATCTACATTGCTTTTCAACTCTTCAAATAAGTCATGGTATACCTTGTTCATACTATCATTCTTGGAGGGAGCCTCGCCTTTATCCACAATTGATATCAATTCTTTAATAGACATGATTGTAATGTCACCCCATTCTTTTAATTCTTTTTTTAGTTTGTTTAAGGCACGATAGAGTCTGTTCTTGACTGCGCTTTCAGGCATCCCGATGATTTTGGATATTTCCAATAAAGTGCAATCAACGAAAAAACGCAATGATATGATTTGCTGATCTAATTCATTCAATCGGGCTAATGCAGCACTAATATCAAGACGGATATCGACATCTCTAGCAATATCGAGGGATATCGATTGGGACTGAAAATCGATTACTTCGTGCACCATTTCTTTATTTCGTGATCTCGTACGATACTCGTTTTTCACAATATTTTGCGCGATTTTGAATAGCCAAGTAAATATGCTGGAGTTACACTTAAACAAGTGAAAGTTTTCCATTGCTTTTAAAAAAGCTTGTTGCGTTAAGTCATCGGCAGTTGCCGAATTTGTCTTTACCGCAATATAATTTCGAATTCTATCTCGATATTGATTATAAATGGCTTCGAAATGCTGGATGTGCTCCTGCTCCTCCGGAAGAACAGGGATTTTCTTTTTGTCTTGAGCTCGTGACACCAGTAGTACCTCCTCCTGAACTTACAATTCATTAGACACCGAAGGGAGGTAAAAAGCCACATCATTTTAAAATAATTTTACACGACGCCACTCCACTTTTTTTAAACCCCGAAAAAGCAAAGCGTAAAGGCAATTCAGCTATGTGGTATTAAGTGAGGATTACCAATGGAGAAAGAGATTCAGGAGCTTAAAAAACGTATTGGCTTTCTGGAAAAGCAAGTTCAGAACAAACAACTTCAGTCATCTAATATATTGAGGTTGAGCTTAACTATTATAATAGTACTCGTGACTTTGCTCATCTTGATTGGAATCTTTCAATTTATAACCCCCAACCAATTGAACTAACGGGTAACGATATTTCAATAAAAAAACGGAAGTAGCCGATCACAATGATCGGCTGCTTCATTACGCTAACTGGCAGTTTAGTTATAATTGTTTACTACCTTTTATATCATTTGTGAGGTGCTATAATTGTGAATATAAGTAAATGGGAGGTGGTACAACTAATGGAAAATAAATTGCCTTTATTTATCGTAACAGGTGCAAGTGGGTCAGGGAAAACATATGTCATTAAGGAACTACGGAGATTGATGCCTGATTTTGATATTTTTGACCCTGATAATCTTGTTGAATTTATTGGGCATGATTGGGAGAAAATGCGAAATATTTGGCTTAGGGTTGCACGAAATATCGCTCAAAGTGGGCGCATGACTATAATATGCGGAACAATGATGCCTTGGGATATTGAAAAATGTGCGGACTATCCATTTTTTAAGTATGTATATTACCTAAACCTACATTGTGATGAAGAAACTCGCGAGAAACGTCTACGTGAAAGAAATTGGTCAGAGGAAGAGATTCAAAACCACAAAAACTTTGCAAAACGATTGCTTGAAATTGCTGATGAGGTCTATAACCCACCTATGCCTACTATTGATACAACGGATACTGATGTAACCGAAGTTGCCTCTCAGATAAAAGAGTGGGTTCTCCAATACGCTTGAACTAACAGGGAACATTAGTTGAACAGTACAAGAAGCAGATACTACGGTAGCTGCTCTTTGTTTTTATTAAGCTAATGGGCAGGATAATTCAATCGTTTCTAGAATATTCCCTGAGTTGAATAATTTTATAAACTGTGAATACAACGTTATCTGAAAAATACGCAAAGAGTATTTTTTGAAGGGATGATTAAATTGAAGCAAGGGATATTAGTTTATCTAAATGGAACTTCAAGTTCTGGAAAGACCTCCATATCGACTGAACTGATAAATCAGAAAGAGATTCCTTTTTATCATTTATCAATTGATGATTTTTTTAATAATTACAATGATTTTATTAATAATAAATTTCCAGATGAACCTCCAAGAGAAATAGATCATCAAGTTGTCTCACAATTACTTGATGATTCCATATTCTCAGTGTACCATTCGACAATTAAATTGTTATCAGAACTGGGTTTTAATGTAATAGTAGATACCGTAATCGACAATGACAAGAGGTTTAATGAGTTTCTTGATCAATTTTTCGATCAGTCTACGTTATTTATAGGTGTAATATGCTCGAAAGAAGAACTCATAAGAAGAGAGCAAGCAAGAGGAGATAGAAAAATTGGACTGGCGGCTTCACAGTTTAGCAAAGTATATTGCTTTGATGAATATGACCTCGAAGTAAATACTGAAGAGATGAGCCCAAAAGAATGTGCCGAAAAAATATTAAATTTTATTAAGTCCGATAAGGAATACTCAGTATTTAAGAAATTAAGCAAAAAAAATGTTAGTGTTTCCTAGATGGCGTATCCAGATACCACCATATTCAAGCATTGGGGCTATCGCCCCTCAGCGTCCGAGGGATTTCGGGATTGAGCTAACGGAGAACGTTAGTTCAATAAACAGCGGCAGTTTTGGACTTAATATCTGAGTCCAAGGCTACCGCTGTTTCTATTTTTAAGCAGTCTAATCGATTTATTACTCGAGCATATCCCGCGACGATATGTTTCCTCAGACAGCGCATGTGGAATGTGTAGTTTCAATAAATCGTATTGACGAATAACGGGACGCCCAAGCCGTCAATACCTAATAAGAGCCTATTCTCCATTTGAAGGAGGATTAGGCTCTTATTCATGTCGTGACAATTCCATGATGAATTAGTAACCTTGACATCCCTTAATAATGATAGAATAACAAGAAGCACTGCGTACGGATTGGAGAGGAAACTGGGATGTTACTTACAGAAGCTGTGAATGTAAAGGAAATGATGAACGGAGGCCCAATGAATGTCGCTTCCTTCTTACATATAGCAATAGGACTGACGGAGTCGGTCTATCGGGCTCATAAGCAGAATGAATTATGTGGAAATTTGAATCCAGCGAGCATTCAAATTCAATTGGATATGAAAGCAGCTATTTCCATAGATCCGCTACTCAGGGATTACACTTATATGTCACCCGAGCAAACAGGCAGAATCAATCATATGCCAGATGGGCGAAGCGATCTGTATGCCCTGGGCATGATCTTTTATGAGATGCTGTCAGGACGTCTGCCGTTTCATGCACAAAGTGTCGAAGAATGGATACATGCACACCTTGCTGTTGTACCAAAGCCTCTAAGCGAATGGCGTTCGGATATGGCTGGCTCGCTTGAGGCTGTTATTATGAAGCTGTTGTCGAAGAATCCGGAAGAGCGCTATCAGAGTGCATATGGTTTATTAAGTGATTTGAAGCGGTGCGCCTTATCAATGGAAGAAAAGGGAGAAGTCATATCCTTCGAAATCGCTCAGGCAGATGAGGCAAGCCGGTTTCGGCTTCCTCAGACCCTCTTTGGTCGTGAAATGGAAGAAAGAGCTCTCCGAGATGCTTTCGAACAGGCAAAAGCTGGTGCATCTTCGTTTGTTTTCGTTAGCGGAAGCGCAGGAAGCGGTAAAACGGTGCTCGTTCGAGCACTTCAGATGTTAGTTAGAAGGGATGGCGGTCGGTTCGTTAGTGGCAAATGCGATATGATGAATCGCGACATTCCGTTCTCTTCACTGCTGGAAGCTTTGCGAAGCCTCATTCGACAAATATGGAGCGAATCACCGGATCGAGTAGCGAAACTGAAGAAACAATTAACAAAGGCTTTAGGCCAGGGAGCAGCTGTTATTGTACAGCTTTTACCGGAGGCTGCAGAGCTGTTCGATGTCATCCCAGCGATAGAGCCGCTGCATCCTGCTGAGGCCGCTATTCGCTTTAACCGCTTAGTACCTATATTCATAAAAGTTTTTGTAGATAAGCAGCATCCCTTAGTCATTTTCCTGGATGATCTTCAATGGGCAGATCCCGCTACCATAGATGTTCTTCGTACAATTGTACATGATCAGGCACGGCCTGGCTTACTAGTGATCAGTGCGTTTCGGGAGGAATTCACATTAGGATGGCAAAAACATGAAGAGAATAAAGTGGATGCAGCTGCATGGATGGCGGAGTCGCTTTCCTTGCATGATGAATTACAATTATCTGTACATCATATCCATCTCGAGGCTCTGTCCTACATCGAAGTGAGACAATTCGTATCGGATGTTCTTGATGAGAACTCCGCCCGTATTCGCTCGCTCGCGGAGGTGTTATACCACCGAACAGGCGGCAACCCACTATACCTGAATCGTCTACTGGACAATCTGTATCGAGAGAATAAGCTTTATTATGATGAAGTAGAGGCGTCATGGGTATGGGAACCATCTGTCATCGCGGAAATTCCTGAGGATCCGGACATTGTACATTTAATAGAGGCTCGTATTCGTATGCTATCCCCCGAAAAGATCGAGCTGTTAGCCATAGGAGCAGCTATCGGACATCGTTTCTGTTCATTAACGATCTCTTTAGTTAGTGGGAATTCTCTGCTGCATGTACGCAGACTTCTGCATGTAATAGAGGAAGAGGGTCTAATCTGCCGAGAAAATGACAGTGATGAGTCAGACGGTGTTGAACGTTATTATAGATTCTTGCATGACCGTATTCAACAGGCAGCTTACATGACAATGTCTGAATCGGACCAAACGAGCTTACATCTGACCATTGGCCGTGTCATACGCGATCATTTATTAAGTGAGAGTGTATTTACTATATTTGACATGGTGCATCACTTGAATCTGGGCAGCGAGAAGATAGTGGATGATGCGGAGAAGAGAGAGCTTGCCGCATTTAACTATCAGGCGGGTATAAAGTCTAAGGCAACAACAGCATTTACGGCTGCGCTCCATTTTTATGAGATCGCTTTACGTCTGTCTGGCGGCGACTGGCAAAATACAGCGTCCCTTGATTACCGGCTCATGCTGGAGGTATCGGAATGTGAATACATGTGTGGTCATACAGATCGTGCGGAGGAATTACTCGCTAACTTAATGTCTTGCACAACAAACGTGGTTGAACGTTCTCATATCTATTTGATACGTATTGCCATGTATTCGTATTTGAAGAAGGATGAAGCGGCTGTCCATATTGGGCAGCATGCGCTAGCAGAATTGGGCTGGCATTTACCAAGCAAGCCTTCCAAAGCATTAGTTATAAAGGAAATATTAATGACACAGAGCGCATTGTTCAATAAGGGTAGCGAGGTTCCTCATTTACCGATTAATCGGGACCCGCGCTATAAAGCATTGTCAGACCTGGTCATGGCAATTTCACTCCCTGTCTATGTACTAAGTCTAGAGCAGTCAGCTGTGTTATTCTCAAGATTTGTTCGTTATGGTCTAAAGTATGGAAGCAATGAGGCTTTCTCCTTTATGCTTGCCAGCTACGGGATGGTTATTTATAAAATGTCAGGTTTCCGTACGGGGCCTCAATATGTAGATCAGGCATTCCATCTACCAGCTTCCTTTGACAGCGCAGACCTGCGAAGCCGATTATATTATCTGAAAGGCCTTGTCGGCATTATTAATCCGGATGAAGGGATTAAGCAGTTTGAGAAATCGATCCAATATGGGATGGAATCGGCTAATCTAACCTATGTTAGCATTGCGATGATGACGGCTATAACAAACTACACCGGCGATTTGTATTCATTATCTGCACGGATTAAAGATTATGAAGAGACTTCACAGCAGCTTGTGGACGGAGTCACACGAAATATTTTTCGTAGGGCGAAATGGTACATCGCACAAATGCAAGATGGGGCTGGAGAAAGCGATGAAGTCGCTACGTCCTTACTAAACGAGCCATACAAGGATTTTTTGAATAACGAGGTCTATTATACATGCACCTGTAACATAGAGATTGCTTATCTCTTCGGGCGGTACTGGGAAGCCATTGAATGGGCCAAGAGAGGTGAGAGGAATACATTCCTCCAAACTCGGCCGCATGTTCGTAAACAAAGGATGTACCATTCATTAACGCTTGCTGCTATGTACTCGGAAGCGTTGCCGAATGAGCAGAAGAGGATACGGATGAAGCTGCGTGAGCACTTGCGTTCCATGAGGCGATGGTCTGGCTATAGCGGCAAGGATTCGTCGACTTATTTGCTCATATCAGCTGAATTCTATCGGATGGAGGGCAATAGAGTTGCTGCTGCCGAGCGATACGAAGAGGCAATCCGGGCAGCCCGCGAAGCGGGAGAGGGGCTGATGGGGGCTATTTCTTGTGAACGGGCCTCTATATTCTATAGGCAGATGGTGAGTGTGAACGGTGCGGAGGCTCTTATTGCTGATGCATGTGAGGCTTATACAAGATGGGGCGCTACTGCCAAAGCAAGGCAGTTGAGAGAAACAAATGAAGGATTAAGAACAGCTGCGATTGAGAGAATAGGGGATGACAAGGCAGTTACAGAGGAGCCTGGAGCAATCGAAATCAAGTCTGAGTTCACGTCTTGGCTTACTGCGGACAATAGGCAATACAAACAGCAGCAAGAATGGATGAGTTCACTAGACCATTGTCATACCATGGACCAATTCCTGGAGCTTGCAATCCGCTATTCTGGTGCGGAAAAGGGATTTATTGTGGGTAGCGAGGGAGAGTGGTGCTCTGTTGAAAAGGAAGGCTCGTTGAGCGATAACAGCGGAGCTTCGTACGGTGAGTCTATTGTCCGTTATGTACTGAAAACAGGCGAACCGGTGGTACTTGTGAATGCTTTGCACAGCACCTATTCCGCTGATCCCTCTATTCGTAGAAACCAATCGCAATCTGTACTGTGTATGCCTGTTCTGTTCACAGGAGGACTAAGGCCATTCGCACTTTACTTGGAGAACAGTCTCATAGCCGGCGTTTTCACTCAAGAAATACGGGTCATGCTGGAGCAAATGATTGCCCGAATGATGTATGTGAAATCATTAGATGAAGCTCGCAGCCAAAGTTATTCACTAATCGTTCCAACAGATGATCTGTCATCAACTTCTGCGAAAGCTTCACAGCTGTTATTCGAATCACTTACAAATCGTGAAACAGAGATCCTGTACGCGCTGACAGATGGCTTGACGAATAAGGAAATTGCCTATCGATTCGGATTAACAGAAGGGACAGTCAAAGGCTATATTCATAACGTATACGGAAAACTGGGAGTTAAAAGAAGGAGTCAGGCGATTGCCCGTGCAAAGGAGTTAGAACTCTTAAATTAGACTTTTTTCTACAATATTTGCGAAACACTAACTTTGGTTAGTGTTTTTTTGTATGGCTTGGGACCTATACTTAGGTCCGAATTCAATAGTGGTATGGAGGAGAAAACGACATGAGTACAAGATTTCGAGCAAGTAAGAAAGTAACGTCTATCATCTTAGCGATGCTGATGGTGCTAGGCGGATGGAACGGGCTGTTTGATAGAGGGAATCAAGTATCTGCTGCGTCAGGTGTAGTATTTGCAGGAGGAACGGGTACCAGCGATGAGCCTTATCTCATTGAAACGGCTGCCCAACTCAACGAGGTCAGAAATCATTTGGCATCAGGGATATATTTTGAGCTGATCGCGGATATCGATTTAAGCGGTTATGCGGGAGGAGAAGGCTGGGCGCCGATTGGCAATCCATTTAGAGGGAGCTTTAACGGCAAAGGGTATAAAATTACTAATCTTACGATTAATCGACCACAAAGTAATCGTGTTGGGCTTTTCGGAGAAACCTCTGCTTTAAGTTCAATTGGTAATATCGGGCTGGAAGATATCGATGTTGTGGGTAATGCTAATGTAGGAGGCTTGGTTGGGTCCAGCTTTGGAGCAATCAGGGGAAGCTTCACGACCGGCAAGATAAGCGGAGGTTCATCTGTAGGAGGCTTGGTAGGGTTCGCTTCTGGATCAATCAGCAGTAGCTACAGCAATGCGAGTGTGAATGCGGCGCATAGAAACGCAGGCGGCTTGACAGGGATTAATCAATGGGAGATCCACAATAGTTACGCCACAGGAAAGGTAGGGGCTGAAAGCTCTCCTACAGGAGGCTTGGCCGGTGCTTTGAATCCAGGAGCATCAGTCTCCAATAGCTTTTACGACAGCGACACGACGGGGCAAAGTGATACGGGGAAAGGAACAGGTAAAACAACTTTAGAGATGAAGACGCTAAGTACGTATGTAAATTGGCCGGGCTTTAACGATTATTGGGGAATCGATCCGGATGTGAATGAAGGCTATCCCTATTTGAAAGCTTTCTACCGTTTTGTGAACTACGACGGTAACGGTAACATGGGAGGAAGCGTGCCGATTGACAACAACGTATATTCTAATGATGCAATGGTTACCGTGAGTGGAGATATAGATCCTTCAGATCCTTTAGTCAAAACCGACTATGTCTTCGTGGGATGGAATACGTTAGCGGACGGCAGCGGTACCAGCTATGTGTCAGAAGACACATTTTCGATAACCAAGAATACAACCCTGTATGCGCATTGGCTGAGCACCAAAGCTACTTTGACATCCGGGTTTGGAACGGTGAGCACGGGAGGGACAGCGACGGAGACCATTACGAACATTCCGGGCGATGTGACGTTAGACGAGTTGAAGGCAGCGATCACGCCGGCAACGAATGCTACGTTCGAGATTTATGAGGCCGATGGAACCACGGTAGCGACGACATTGGCATCGGGCAATAAGGTCATCGTTACGGCTCAGGATGGAGCAACGAAGATTACGTATACCGTGACGATAAATGCTATAAATGTAATTGCGAGTGCAGCGATTAGCGGGGTACCTGCGCCAGTTGCGGGCGAAGTGCCAGTTAGGGAGACAACTACAGCTGAATATACCGCATCAATCGCTTGGTCTCCTGAGGCTGCTCCCCGATTTGCAGAGGGAGAGACTTACACGGCAACGCTGACGATCACGCCCAAGAGGGGATATGTGTTGACGGGAGTGCCTTCGGATTTCTTCACGTTAGCGGGGGCAACAGTCGTAACAAATTCAGCCGATTCCGGAGTGGTAACAGCGACATTCCCGGCAACCGGTACGGTATTTGCCGGTGGTTCGGGAACAACAGAGGATCCTTATCTCATTGCAACCGCGGCCGAGCTTAATCAGGTCAGGTATTTCTTAAACGCGAGTTTTAAGCTGACAGCGGATATCGATTTGAGCGGTTATGCGGCCGGCGAAGGCTGGATGCCCATTGGTAATTGGGATGGTGCATTTGCAGGCAACCTCGACGGCAATGGCTATACGATTGCGAATTTAAAGATTAGTAGGACTTATTCTTACGATCCTCTAGGGCTATTCGGATATATATACCATGGGACGGTCAGTAATGTCATTCTGGAAAACATCGATGTAGGCAATGGAGAGTATGTCGGTGGACTAGCTGGAGTGAACGGAGGAACGATCACGAACAGCGGGGTCATCACAGGAAGCGTCAGCGGGTACTTTGCAGGCGGATTGGTAGGCGGGAACGAAAGCAGCATTACCAATAGCTTCTTTGCGGGAAGTCTGAGCGGAGCGGCGACATATGCAGGCGGATTGGTCGGCGTGAACTATAGCACGATTAGAAATAGCTTTGCTACCGGAAGCATTAGCGGTCAACATCGGACAGCAGGCGGATTGGTAGGAGGCAATGAAGGATCTATCTCTGACAGCTACTTCAATGGAAGCGTGAATGGGAAGAATTCCGCAGGCGGATTAGTTGGCGGAAACTGGTATCCTATCGTCAACAGCTATGCAACGGGTGCCGTAACAGGCGACGGAAGCTTAGGTGGCTTAGTAGGAAACAATAGTGGGGCTAACAATAGCTTTTTCGATAGCGAAACAACAGGACAAACGAGTTCGGGGACAGGTGGCGGTACGGGGCTAACGACAGCTGCGATGAAGCTGCAAAACAGCTATGTAGGTTGGGATTTCGAGCAAACATGGGCTATCGATTCCTCGCATAACGAGGGGTATCCTTACTTGCAGAGCTCTCAGCTCCATCATGTCACCTATAACGGAAACGGTGAAACCGATGGAGACTTGCCGAGTGCCGAAACCGTGTATTTGCGGGGAACAACGGTTAGCGTTATCGGAAACATCGGCAATTTAGTCAAGACAGGTTACACGTTCGCGGGATGGAATACGCGAGCGGATGGAACCGGCAAGAGCTACTCGACGGCAGACAGCTTTACGATCACGGCGAGTAAGACGTTATTTGCTAGATGGATTAATACCACCGCAACGTTAACCTCTACAATTGGAACGGTTAGCACGGGCGGAACATTGCAAGAGACGATTACGAACATTCCGAGCACAACGACGTTAGAGGCGCTAAAGGCAGCGATTACGCCAGCAGCGGGTGCGACGGTTAAGGTCTACGAAGCAGATGGGACAACAGCAGCATCAATTTTGGCAACAGGCTATAAGGTCATCGTTACATCACAGGATGGCGTAACACAGGTTACGTATACGGTAACGTTAGTGAAAACGGCAGCGACGATAACTTCGACAATCGGCACCGTAAGTGCAACGGGCACAGGAAATGAAACGATAACAGCCATTCCATCCGGTACGACTTTGGCAGCGCTGAAAGCAGCAATCACGCCAGCAGCGGATGCGACGTTTGAAGTGTACCAAGCAGACGGAATAACGGTAGCTACAGGATTAGCGACAGGTAATAAAGTCATCGTCACTGCTGAAGATGGCGTAACGCAGGTTACGTATACGGTGACGGTACTGAAAAAGACAGATGCGACGCTAACTTCGATAATCGGCACCGTAAGTGCAACTGGAACTGCAAATGAAACGATAACAGCCATTCCATATGGTACAACTTTAGCGGCGCTGAAAGCAGCAATCACGCCAGCAGCGGATGCGGCATTTGAAGTGTACCAAGCAGACGGTGTAACGGCAGCAACAGAATTAGCGACAGGCAACAAAGTCATCGTAACCGCTGAGGATGGCGTAACGCAGGTTACGTATACGGTGACGGTAAATGAAGCAACAGCTCCACCCAATAACGGAAGCAATAGCGGAAATGTTGTTCCAACTCCAGCTAAAGTGACCTCGAAAGATGGCAGCCTTACTCTTCCTGTTGGATCAATAGGCGAGGTTAGCTTGGAAGATCGGTTAACGATTACCGTTCCTACAGGTGCAGTCAATCAGGAACTGAAATTAACGATTACGAAATTGCTAGATACGAAAAATGTGTTAGTCAATAAAGAGGTTCTTGCAAGCTCGGTATATGAAGTATTGAAAAACATCCAGGGTAATTTCATCAAGCCTGTAACGCTCACCTTTGCTTTCGATGCGAACAATGTGAAGAGCGGCCAAGGGGTTGCGATCTTCTATTTCGATGAAGTGAAGAAGGAATGGGTAGAAGTGAAAGGCAGCAAGACAAGCGGAAATGTGATTTCAGTAGAGGTTAATCACTTTACGAAATTTGCGGTTCTTGTTGTAGACCAATCGACAGGACTTCCCGTGTTTGAGGGAACAACGCCTGCTGAACTTAGTGATATCGCAGGTCACTGGGCTGAAGCAAGCATCAAGCAAGCAGTAAAAGATGGTATTGTGAATGGCTATGTGGACGGAACGTTCAAGCCAGGTAAAACGATAACCCGTGCAGAATTCACCGTCATGCTGATGAAAGCATTGAACGCTCAGGAAGCAGGCGCGGAGCTGACCTTCACAGATAAAGCGGACATTGGGACTTGGGCGCAGGCTGCGGTAGCACAAGCGGTGCAAGCTGGCATTATTAGCGGTTATCAGGATGGTACCTTCCAGCCGAATGCCAATATTACGCGGGCTGAGATGGCAACGATGATTGGGAAGGCATTCGAACTGACACTTGATCCGAATGCAGTCACCTCTTTCGCAGATGATTCATTGATTCCAGTCTGGGCAAAAAGTGCAGTAGCCGCTTTGAAAGAACGCGGCGTAGTGAAAGGTACAGGGGCGAACACGTTTAATCCCCGTGCACAAACCACAAGAGCAGAAGCGGTTGTTATGCTTCTGAACATGTTGAATCTAGAAAGAGGAGAAAATAGTTAATAAGTACATGACTGCTGTTACTGTCTACTCGAGACATCGAATCAGTCGTATGTTTAATCGAGATTACTACATGTGGCCACAATTCCTAAGATACAGATTGTTCGAAGTGGATAACACAGGGGTGAGAACAGTTAATTGATGTAAAAAAAGAGAATTATCTCGCAAGAAACGAAGATAATTCGACGTAGCCGATATTTAAAAGACGCTTGGGAGCTGCCGACCTGAGCGTCTTATTTTTAAAATATAAGAATGTATAAGTGTGTTAGCTTATAAAGGGCTTATCTTTCACTGTCAAAGCTACTTCAGCGTCTGAAGGAAGCCGAAGGCGTTTTTGTTAGGTGTTTGGAATGAACAGCTTCACTGCTCCGTGTGGGTTGAACAATTCATTGTTCAGACCCGTAACTTGATTTAGGCGTCCCCAACATGTGATGATTATTTGTGTTGACTCTGCTTACTCAACACATGTGGAGTGTGTGGTAAGGATATATCGGGATTGAAGAAAATGAAATATGATAATGATTAATAGAGCCGTTATTAATACTAGAAACTATGAAGTTGTATTTGAAGATGATCAATTAAAAGCAACTAATCTGAAAACGGGTGAAGAATTTGGTCGCGTACCGGAGGACCTTTCGCTCGTTGGAATCGATGACAGCAGTCTCGCCGCGACCTGCGAGGTTCCGCTGACTTCCGTCAAGTATCCAAAGCAAAAACTCGGCAAAAAAGCCGACGAGTTTTTGTTGAATATGATTCAAACCGATAGTCCGGGAAATGAGGGATTATTATACAGACCGTCATTGATAGCGCGTGCATCGACAGCGGCACCCAAGTGATAATGAAGCAGGCATAGACCAAAACCCTATGCTACTGTCGTGTGTTTAGAGGCATCTGACCGGAGATTTTCTTTGTAAATAGAAGGAGACCCTTCCGGTTGGATATTGTCCAGCCGGAAGGGTCCGCATTTTTCTGTTTACGCTTTTACTTAGCCAGATATTCGACGAACCTTACAAAGATAGTGGCTACTTCGGCGCGGGTGGCGGTGGCTTTGGGGTCAAAGAGGTTGTCCGGCTTGCCTAATACAATGCCGATGCCCCGCAGCGCCTGAACGGCCTCCAACGTCCATGAGCTGATCTCACTCTCGTCCGCGAAGGACTTAGATTGGCTTTCAGGTATCTCATAGCCCTTGTACTTCATGTAGTTGTACAGTATCACCAGCATCTGCTCGCGCGTCATCGGTGAATTGGGGTCAAACAGGTCTGCGTTTATACCGTTGACTATGCCGCTTTCGGCCGCCCACTCGACTGCCGCCGTGTACCACTGCCCGTCCGTCACGTCGCTAAAGCGGGAACTCGTGTAGCCGGAGCGGTTTACGTTCTCAAGATTGGCCAGTACCTGCACGAACATCGCGCGCGTCATTGAGGTGCCCGGTGAGAACGTCGTGGACGTCGTGCCGTTGAAAAGAACGTATGTGTAGGCGAAGTTTACGTAGCTGTAGAACCAGTCGTCCATGTTGACATCCTTGAAAGGATTGCCCGACATCACGAGGAAGCCCAGCGGGGTGTCGTCATCGAACACAAGCTCCGTACCCTCATGGATGTTCAGCGACATGCCGTTGTCTAAGCCGACACTCGCGCCGCCCGGTCCTACCACAACCGCGCCGCCGCTCTGTATCTTCGAGCCGCCGTGGATATCCACCTGGTTGCCGTTCGGCAGGTTCACATGCGCGTCTCCGCCGCCCACTGTGACCGTACCGTCGCCCGCTATCGTCGAGCCGCCCGGAATGGTCACTGTGCTGTTGCCGCCGGGTAGTGCCACTTCGGCGCTCTTGTCCGCCGGAATGGTCACCTTACCGTTTGAGTCAATAGTTGTGCCTTCGGGTACCTTAATCTTCGTCCCACCCTTGGTCGCAATCTCGCCGCCGCCGGGTAGGGTGGTGTTGCCGTTTTTGTCTGTGACCGCGGGCTTATCCTTAGGTGTATTCACTGTGTAGTTCGCCTTTGACAATCCAGCGTTTGTCCCGGTGCCCGTATTGCCGCTGTTGCCACCAGAAGGATCGGGCACAATGGGAGTCGTCGTCTTCGTCGGCGTAGCCGTTGCACTGATCTCCGCGCCGTCGCCCTTCGCACTTACCGCAACGACCTTGAAGGTGTAGCCTTGGTCGTTTGTCAGGCCCCTGAAGGTATATTTGGTCTCCGCCGCACCCAGTGTGACTGGCGTCACGTTACCGTACCAGACCTTGTAACCCAATATCGCGCTGCCACCGTCGTCAGCCGGAGCAGCCCAGCTCAATGTGACCTGTCCGTCGCCCGCCGTCGCCTTGAAGCCGCCCGGAGCACCGGGCACCTCCGTTTTTCTCTGCGCGAACATCCAATCAAAGACGTCTGTGTAGTCATTGTTCCAAGCCGACAAGTTAGAGGACTGCGCCGTGGGAGCTATGCTCCAAGTCCCCATAGTTATCTGGTTGTAAAGAACCGCCGCTTCAACCTCGTGCGCTACATAATCAGCCAGGACAGGTGTGTTGGCCTGATTCGGCCTCTGATTCGGCTGATCAAATTGATTGTAGGGCCACGTAAGAGCCTCATTGCTCTCAAATCGCGAAGCCCTCGCGTTGATCATTTTCGGCATATTGGTGTTTATGAAGCTAGTGAGGTTAGTCTGGTATATTCCAACGTTATGAGCATTTATAAACATCCAATAGGCCAGGTTGGTGTGAACGTCGTTGGCGTTCGCGTTCGGTGAGCCGCTTACCGGGGACATAGGTGCGGCGGCCGCGAAGAAGCCGGGGTAGGCGTTAACTAAGTTGTTCGTATACTGGCCACCCCATGAGAAGCCCGCCGCATATATACGATTAGAGTCTGCTGCGCCGCTAGCAACCAGGTCGTCTATAACCTTCTTAACATTGTCTGTGGAGGGAGTAGACGTGCCATTATAGGAAATATTCAGTATATGGCTGGCGTATTTGCCGGGGTTTTCTTCCATTTTCTTCATCAGAGCGACCGCGCCGTTGGCGGATTTCATGGCCGCTTTTTGGTCTGTCGTAGCGACTGTGCCGCCACGTCCCATGCCGTGGGTATAGACATACAGCGGCAATCCTTGCAACACTTCACCGTTTTCATCCTTGTGAAGGTAGAGCGCGCGATTGACCGAATTACCCGTGGGTGTTGTAAACTTGTCAAGGATCGGATTCACAACTTTTTCCTGTTCAAAAACCACGTTGCGAAGCGGACTCCCTTCTGTCAGTACGATCTCGCCGTTTTGGACGATGTTGTAAACCTGCTTTGTCGAGTTACTGCTGCCATCCAGCGTTATATTGCCGCCGCTCGCTGAATAAAACTCAGACTCAACTACGATGTAACGGCCGCTTGCCAGTCCGGCCTGATAATCCGGTGAATTGCTTACCGTCCCCAGATAGCCGCGCACCTTCGGTTCGTCATTGGCGTATACCCTTGTGATTTTGCGCGTCCCTTCAAAGGTCACCGAGTCACCGTTCAGGGTCGTGTTCCTAGCCGACAACGTAAACAAGCCCGGATTAAGCTCGGAGCCTAACGCCGCCTTCCCCTCGCCTAAGTCAATGATGACAGCCGTCGTGTACTCGCCACTGGCGAAGTTGTCATTCCATACGATAAAGGGAAGCAGCTCCGCATCCGGATCGTTTTTGAATGTCACGTGAATTGTATGGTCAGCGTTAACATTTAAAAAGGTATAAGTGCCAGCGGATAGAGTCGCGACCTCGCCGTCTACCGTTACGGTATCCACAATTTTGCCATAATCGGGGGTAAACGTTAATTCTTTGTTTGAGCCCCTATCTATTCTCAGAACATCGCCGGGTGGGTTCGGCGTTATTCGGCCGCCCGATCCCGCCGTGGCGGTGATTGAGAATCTGGTGTCCACTTCATTGGCTAAAGAGAGCTCCAGGCTGTTTGTAAATGAAGCAGCGCTGGTATAAGCCGCGTCCGGATCTCCGAAACAGGAAACGACTTCATAGCGGTCACCGCCCTTTTCCGTCGAGTTATTGATATAAACCTCAAAGGTAAGCATGCCCTCCTCCAAGGTCAAGGTTCTTTTGGGTATTCTCATCTCCACGATATATCCTTTTTCCGTGATCTGGGTCCACGCAGCTCTGCCCGGAGCGGCCTGCCCTGAAAACACGCCCGTCGCGCTGACGCGCCATTGGTTTGCGCCTCCGGTTCCGGTGCCGACATAAAACTCCAGGCTGTCGTACTGGTGATCTCCGCCGGCTCCCTGATATAGATTGCTGTCCTCCACAACTATGCGGGCATACAGGTAGTTGTGGTCCCAAAGTATTCTGGCTGTGCCCGTGGCATGGGGTCTGGAGTCGCCGGGCACAGTGCTTTTGTTGATGCGATGCTCCATTGTCAGGGCCCACAGTGGGTCGTCTGACCCGAGTTCGGGAGTTCCGAAAATGGCGGTCGGCGTTTCATTCGCTTCTGCGTTCTCGATGTTGTCAGTGTCCGCGGCATAGCTGGTAGGCATTAGCGACGCCACCATTACCAAGCAACAGAGGAACGCGAGCATTCTGCTAAATCGTTTTTGCATAAATGAAAATCCTCCTTATTTTTCGATCCGGTGCGCCCACGGCTTACCCGCATCGTATTCGGACACATTGTCAATTTGACAAACGCCCAACTATATGATGTGGTATATTTACCAGGTTTTCAACCTGTCAAAATATAGAATCTATGGAAACGATTGCTCCGAGAAATCTTTG
The DNA here is from genome assembly GCF_052115145.1 of Paenibacillus sp. 2TAB26. Taxonomy (NCBI): domain Bacteria; kingdom Bacillati; phylum Bacillota; class Bacilli; order Caryophanales; family Paenibacillaceae; genus Paenibacillus; species Paenibacillus sp. 2TAB26. The sequence continues at coordinate 114,752 of NZ_JBFRGC010000013.1, read as the reverse complement.
AAAATAATCATGATTCAATTCAAATAAATGCTGATGTTAAAGTGGCTTATTTATCTCATATTCAAGGCGAAATGCTAAAGGATTCTAATACAATACTAGAAGAATTCATCGATGCTGGGTTTAAAACTTATGAAGAGATTAGATCATATATTTCAAAGTATTGCTTTGAAGGTTGAAGGAGAAATTTTTAATCAAAAGATAGAATCTTTATCTTGCGGAAAAAAAATATGCTTCAATTGGCTAAAGTTTTCGCCAGTAAAGCAAACGTATTGCTTCTTGATGAACCGACAAGTCATTTAGACACCTATACACAAATAGCACTGGAGAAAGCCATTGAAGACCATAAAGGTGCGATTCTCATGATTTCTATTCTGTGGTAAATGGTATGGATTATGTTTTAATCATTGACGATAAGACGATTCGAAAAATGAGTATACAAAAATTTAGAAAGATGATTTATGCTAGTCATTTTGATAGAGACTATTTAGAAACTGAACAAAAGAAAAAATCAGTTGAAACGAAAATAGAATTGGCTTTATAAGATACAGATTTTGTACTTGCAAAAGTATTGGTTAATGAGCTATTTCTAATGAACTGATAAATCAGAAAGAGATTCTTTTTCATCATTTATCAATAGATGATTTTATCAAGGATTTTTTTAATAATAATTTTTCAGATATTGAACCTACAAGAGAAGTAGATGAGCAAGTTATCGCACAAATAATGTTTGATCCCTTAGTCTCAATGTACTATTCGACAATTAAATTGTTTTCAGAAGTGGGTTTGAAAGTAATAATAGATACTGTAATCGAGAATGACAAGTGGTTTAATGAGTGTCTTGATATATTTTCCAATCAGCCTACATTATTTATAGGTGTAATATGCTCGAAAGAAGAACTCATAAGAAGAGAGCAAGCAAGAGGAGATAGAAATATTGGACTAGCAGCTTCACAGTTCAGCAAAGTATATAGCATTGATGAATATGACCTCGAAGTAAATACGGAAGAGATGAATCCAATAGAATGTGCCGAAAAGATATTAAGTTTTATTAAGTCCAATAAGGAATACTCGGTATTTAAGAATTTAGTTAAAAGAAATGTTAGTGTTTCCTAGATGGCGTATCCATCAAATGAATGGTTTTGTCCTTTTGATCCAGCTTCATTTTCTTCAAGGAAAAAAGGAAATATAAACAAATAAGCGAATAAAAATATGGATTACGATGCTATCAAAGGAGTTAGAAGCGAAAATGTCTAATCAACTTAGCTCTCTTACCGTATTAATGGTATCCGATTTAGCAAAGTCCCAAAACTTTTATCGCGATTCGCTTGGTTTTAATGTAACCGATTGGTGGGCAGAGCGCGGCGGCTTGCATGGCGTAGCACTCAAGCTATTTCAAGCGGCCGACCCTTCGGATGTAAGGCCGAATCAGCGTCCAGCTGGCGGCGGTTATGCCGTGGATGTACAGGTTTACACAGAAACATGGGCACAATTGGATGCGCTGTACGAGGAGTTCCGCAGTAAAAATGTTATCATTTCCGTGGAACCAATCATTTATGCAGACGGAGGACCATGGAAAGAGTTCGTCATCGAGGATCCGGATGGCTACCACTTTGCATTTGGCGGAACAGATGGCAACCCAGGCAACTAAAATAGTAAAAAGGCTGCCGATCAATGGATTCGGCAGCCTTTTATTAAAATAAGCTAGACGTTAACAGGAGTAGCCTCTACCATCCAGTCAAATGGATCTGCAATTTTGCTCATTTGAATGCCCGTTAGCGTATCGTAAAGCTTCTTGGAGATTTCGCCTGTCTGGCCTCCATTGATGACGAGAACATCATCCTGCCAGTTCAGTTCTCCAATAGGAGAAATAACAGCAGCTGTACCTGTTCCGAAAGCTTCCTCTAATGCGCCGCTGCGCCCAGCCTCATACAGCTCTTCGATCGTAATCGGACGCTCGACAACTTCAATATTCCAATGACGGAGCATATGAATGATGGAATTGCGAGTCACCCCATCGAGAATACTGCCGTTTAGTGCTGGCGTATGAACAACACCGTTGATTTTGAAAAAGACGTTCATGCTGCCGACTTCTTCAATATATTTGCGATGTACGCCATCGAGCCATAGCACCTGAGAATAACCTTTCTCTTTCGCAAGCTCCTGCGCTTTCAGACCAGCAGCATAGTTGCCGGCAGTCTTCGCTTCGCCCACGCCGCCCTTTACGGAACGAACATATTCGGACTCAACGAAGATTTTTACCGGGTTTACGCCTTCTGTGTAGTAAGCGCCAACCGGCGACATAATGATGATGAATTTATACTCTGTAGACGGTGCTACACCAAGCTGAGGTTGAGTTGCTATGACGAAAGGACGAATATAAAGCGACGTGCTAGGTGCTGTTGGAATCCAGTCTTTATCAACTGAAATAAGCTGCTTTAAAGCTTCAATCGTTGAATCGATATCGAGCTCAGGAACGCTGAGACGCTCGTTAGAGCGATTCATTCGTTGTATGTTTTTTTGAGGTCTGAACAGCAATATGCGACCATCGTCGGTTTTATACGCTTTCAAGCCTTCAAAGATCGTTTGTCCATAATGAAACACTTTAGCTGCAGGGTCTAATACGATCGGTTGGTAAGGCAGAATACGCGGCTTGTGCCAGCCGTTGTCCGTCGAATAATCCATAATAAACATATGGTCCGTAAAATGATTGCCGAACCCAAGCTGGTCCACTTCTGGTTGTTGTTTCTTGTTTTTGGTTAACTCGATTTCCAATGATTGTAGCAAATGGCCCATCTCCCTTTATTGATCGTTAATTGAATGCTATCACTTCATGCGATATATTTAAAATATCTATTTTATTGAATGTCCATACCTTTAGGGTATGAACGGACGGAGTGATCGAATTGGACATGCGGCAGCTTAAATACTTCTTAACTATAGCACAAGAGGGACAGGTTACGCGCGCTGCAAAGCTGCTTAATATGGAACAGCCGCCTCTTAGCAGGCAATTGAAGCAAATGGAAGAGGAGCTTGGCGTCAAGCTGTTTGAGCGAAACGGCAAAGGGTTGATTTTGACCGATTCAGGAGAGCTGCTCAAGAAGAAGGCGGAGTCGCTGCTCTTGCAATTTGATGAATCCCTCAGAGAGGTAAAGGGGATGGAGGAGGGAGTTCGAGGCGTCCTGTCGATCGGGTCCGTTGTTTCCTGCATTTCCTTATTGCCCAAAAATATTGAGCTGTTCAGAGAAAAATATCCTCAAGTTACGTTTAAAATATCGGAGGGCGATCACTTCTACCTTGGTGAACAGCTGGAGAAGCGGGCCATTGATTTAGTTATCGCTCGGCTGCCGTTTGAGGCACAGAAACATCCGCAGCAATACTCCATTATGCCGCTGCCATCAGATCCGTTTGTCGCCGTTATTCCAAGCTCATGGACGGAATATGCAGGAAAAGAAGCATTGTGCATGAAGGAGCTTGCCCAGTTTCCGTTCCTCACCTTGAAGACGGATCGAACGACTCGCATGCATGAGCAGGTCGTGAACGAGTGCAAACGGCACGGCTTCGTTCCTAATATTATATGCGAATGCTCTAGTGTCGCCATTATTATGTCCCTTATCGCTTGCGGCATTGGGGCGACCGTATTTCCGAAATCGGTTATGTCTTCTTTTCCAAGCACCGTCGTCAAAATGCTCAACATTGAGGATGCGGACTTTCAGTCGGGTGTCGGCATTCTATGGCTGAAGGATCATTATTTGTCCAAGCGCGCRCAGCAATTTATTGAAAGCTTTCGTACTGAAATGTAATAAAGGAGGAGACAACACTTGGATCAGCTACCTATAAGATTAGCGGAAGCCAAGCTTCGTATGTATGAGCAGCAGCATGTTCTGGAGATGCTTGCAAACCTACCGGAGCAGGAGAAAAACAAGCTGGCTGCGCAAATTTTAGAAATTGATTTTGAGCGGATAGCCAAAGATTTAGCCGGCCGCAGCGATACTAAGAAGCTGAACAACGATACGATATCTTCGATACCTTTTGAAGACTGGGAAGACTTTGAACAGGGAGAAAAAGCGGCATATACCGAAAAGGGCTGGGAGCTGCTGCGAGCTGGGAAAGCTGGAGTTATCGTTGTTGCTGGCGGTCAGGGCAGCAGGCTTGGCCATGATGGGCCTAAGGGTACGCTGGATATTGGACTTCCATCCCATAAATCTTTATTTCAGCTTCAAGCAGAGCGGCTGCTGTATTTATCGAGAAAAGCCGGCAAGTCTATCCCGTGGTATATCATGACTAGCCCCGATAATCATGAAGCAACGAAGGCATTTTTTCATTCCTTACATTACTTTGGTTATCCAGCAGAGGACTGTTTTTTCTTCCAGCAAAATACGATGCCTGCGCTCGATCATGACGGTAAGCTGCTTTTATCGGAAGACGGAACACTTATGCTGGCCCCTAGCGGCAATGGAGAATGTTTCGCGTCGTTAAAACGCACAGGAGCAATTGCTGATATGAAGCAAAGAGGCTTAGAGTGGTTGTTTTATTATAATGTAGACAATGCGCTCATAAAGGTCGCAGACCCTGCATTTATTGGACTAGCTGCGTCACGCAATCAGATGGTTGCAACAAAGGTTATCGAAAAAACGGATGTTGACGAGAAAATCGGGATTTTATGTTTGAAAAATGATCGTCCGGCTGTACTCGAGTATAACGAAATTCCGTCATCCATTAAGGATAAAAGAACGAATGAAGGGCGATTGTTTTATAGCTTAGGGCATATATCTATCCATCTATTTAAGCTGGACTTCATAGAAGAGCATGCAGATACGGATATTCCTTTCCATATTGCCTCCAAAAAGATGAAATACATGGACGCCGAAGGAAGCATCATCACACCTACGGAGCCAAACGCCTATAAGCTCGAACGCTTTATTTTCGATTTTTTTCCATTGGCCGATGAAGTTACTGTTATACGGGGGATTCGTGAGGAGGAATTCGCTCCAGTCAAAAATAAATCGGGTGAAGACAGTCCGCTTAGTGCACGCAAGCTCGTTCAGTCGCTTCATCTAAGCTGGCTGCGCACCGCTGGTGTTTCTGAAGAGCAGCTGCAAGGTCGTGATATTGAAATTTCACCATTAACTTCGTATAACGGTGAAGGCTTGAAAGCGGAAGATTGGAGCTTTGACTGATCGCTAACGAACTCCAGAGTCGCTATATGATCAAATTAGACTCGTTTTGATATGTAACGAATCCCATTGGCTTTATTTAACGTTGAGGCTCCATATATTGAAGTTATTTTGCAGAATAACGTTACTGGAGTTCGTTAGAATTTAGAAAACAATCATTTGTGCGAAATAACGTCTCCTGAGTTCGTTACATGTATTGAAGTCATTCGAGCGCCAACACAGTCTAAATATAGGGCTGCGTTTACCTATTTTATAAAAAGATATCAACAAGGAAAATGTTTACATTACGAACGTGTGTACGGTATTATTGAGGTGGCTGATTATTCATGTTTATTAGCTAATAGAATAGACTTCTTTCTAAAGGGAGATGATCTGATGAATACAGAACACGTAAAATCTACCGATCAATTGCAACAAAAACTAGACAATCATTGCAATTGTCTAGCTAAGCTAGGTTATCTTAACGGTTGTGTATTGGTTGCATTCGAGGGACGAATCATCTTAAACAAGGGCTATGGGATGGCAAGCTTTGAGCTGGATGTTCCGAATGATCCGCAGACGAAATTCCGTATTGGCTCGATTACAAAACAATTTACGGCGGCAGCAATCGTTATGATGCATGAACTGAAGCTTCTGAACGTAGAAGACCCGATCTCCGAGCACCTCCCCAGCTACCCAAATGGCGATAAAATTACGATTCATCACTTGCTAACACATACATCAGGAATTCCGAACTACACAGGCCTAGAGGATTTTGTACCGAAGATGAGACTTGTTTCTTCTACAGACGACCTCATTGCCAGATTTGCAGACAAGCCCTTGTTGTTTGAACCGGGGGAGAAGTTTGATTACAGCAATTCAGGTTATGTGCTTCTTACAGCAATTATCGAGAAAATATCCGGACGCACTTACGAGGACTATATTTACCATGCCATATTGAAGCCGCTCGGAATGATAAATACCGGTTATGATCATGCTAAGAAAATATTGAAAAACCGTGCTTCCGGCTACGAGGTTTGGGGTGAAATAGTGAATGCGGAGTTTCTGGAAATGACTATTCCATCTGGCGCTGGAGGCATGTATTCGACCGTTGAGGACCTTTATATTTGGGGACTGGCGCTGCATTCACATAGGCAGATCAGCGAGAAGGCTTATGCGAGCATGACGACACCTTTCAAAGATACATATGGCTACGGATTATCTATATATGAGGAAGAAATTATGGGCAGCCAGAGGAAAGTTATCGGCCATGGCGGGGGCATTAATGGTTTCTTAACCGAAATGAGGCATTATAAAAAAGAAGATGTAACGGTAATCGTTTTATCTAATCTAGTAACGACGCAGGTAGGACCGATTAGTCAGCAGCTGGCGCGGCTTGTTTTGGGCGAGGAAGTGCAGCTTCCGATATCGCATACGCCGATCAAGCTGGAAATCAATCAGTATAACAATCTCATTGGCAGCTACGATGTGGAAGGGGAGCCAGGCTCGCCATTAATCATTTCGCAAGAGCAAGAGAAGTTTTATCTCACCCAAAATACGTGGTTTAAATTTGAGCTCTGTCCGTATTCCGCAGTAGAGGGAGAACTGCTGTTTTTCTTGAATGGAATGGACGGAAAGATTACTTATACCGATACCGGATCTGTACCAGAATTAACGGTTCAGCTGTTTGGCGGCGTCAAAAAAGCAGTGAAGAGTGTTAAGTCATGATACAAGCCGTTATTTTTGATTTAGACGGTACGCTGCTGGATCGTGATCGTTCCTTATTGATGTTTGTAGAGGAGCAATTCGAGAGATTGATTAGTCCGAACGTCGAGGTGGATAAAGAGAGTTATATTAAAAGGTTCATCGCATTAGACAGTCGTGGCTATGTTTGGAAGGACAAAGTATACCAGGAGCTCATACGAGAGTTTGAGCTAAGGCTGGATTGGAATGAGTTGCTAGACGACTATAAGATAGGTTTCTCAGATCATGCGGTTTCATTTCCTAATATGATAGAACTGCTCGATGGCCTTAAGGAGAAAGGCTATAAGCTGGCAATGATTACGAATGGATTCAGCGACTTTCAAGCGAGCAATATTCAGGCCCTCCAAATCGCTCATTATTTTGATGAAATTCTTATTTCGGAGCGGGAAGGCCTTCGCAAGCCTGATCCCGCTATATTCCTGCGAGCTGCGGAAAAACTGAATGTGGCGACAGAGGCATGTGTTTATGTTGGAGACCATCCAGTCAATGACATCACTGCGAGCAAAGCGACAGGCATGAAGGGAATATGGAAGGAAGACAACTATTATACGGAGACATTTGAGTATGACGCGAAGGTGAAGGACTTAATAGAAATTAGACATCTAGTTGAACAATGGAAATAACGGAGGAAAGCTAAAATGGAGCTAAGACCGAGGGTTTGTGCGGCAATTATTCGTGATGAGAAAATTTTGATGGTCTTTCAAGATCATCCCCTCGAGAATCGGAGCTTCTGGACATTGCCCGGCGGTGGCGTAGATGCTGGGGAAACGAATGAGGAAGCGGTTATTCGTGAGGTTAAGGAAGAAGTCTGTCTAAATGGCAAAGCGGAAAGACTACTATTTGAAGCGGAATATTCATTAGGGCCGGATTATTGCTATCTTGTTACCGTTGATGCGAAGGAAGAGGCGCAGCTTGGAGTAGACCCTGAGCTCTCTGCTGATGAGCAGGTATTGAAAGGAATCGCATGGTTTACATTAGAGGAAAAGAAAAACGATCTGCAGGTGTCTAGAGTCATTGCTTGTCTATAGCTCTTTTCGCCATCTATGAAAAATTAGTTGTAAAATGGAAAATTCACCTTTAGAATAATAGGAATGACTGGAAGGGGTGGAGGTATGAAGACGATGATAGAGGCGCTTCGGGAAATACCTCGATTATCATTTTTATATTTTCATTCTTATATGAAACACTAAAGCGATTGCTGCTTTAGTGTTTTTTTTTATACTTAAAAATGCGAAGGAGTGTTTTAGAAATGATGAGAGAACAACTGGCGAGAGCAATCTATGAAGCAGCCTATTTAGAGGGAGAGTTTAAGCTGCGTTCAGGTCAAGTTTCGAATCACTATTTTGATAAATACTTATTTGAGTCCAATCCTAAGCTTTTGGCAGAAATTGCAGAGAAACTGGCTCCGTTAGTACCCAGCGATACCGAAGTATTGGCGGGGCTCGAGATGGGCGGCATTCCGATTGCAACAGCTCTTTCACTGAAAACAGGCATACCTGCTGCATTTGTAAGAAAAGAAGCAAAAAAATATGGTACCTGTAAGCTTGCTGAAGGTATAGATATAGCAGGGAAAAAGGTCTGTATTATTGAAGATGTGGTTACAACAGGAGGACAGATTCTTATCAGTACGGATGATCTAAGGGGATATGGGGCTGAGATCAAGTCCGTTATGTCGGTTATTGAACGAGAGCCGCTGGGCAGGAGGAATCTCGAAGAGGCGGGATTAACCTACATTTCTTTATTCCATATCGATGAGCTATTGCAAGCTTCGACTAAGTAATATTTCGTAATACCAGAGCAACTACTACCCTTTATAAGAGAATATGATAGCAAGCTGCTATTAAATTGATTGGTAATTTGAATTAAAATTCGTTAATATGTATTAATATGCAATAATCTTGACGAGCATGGATTCTATTCATTCTATATAGAGTAAGGGGCTTATGAGGTGAGAATTTCATTAGAGCTGGTTCCAAGAGACGAGGCCCAGCTGAAGGCGGAGCTGGATTTAATTAAAACACAGTTTCCTGCTATCAATACAATTAATATTCCTGATTTGACGAGGTTCGAGCTACGCAGCTGGGAGGCATCCTGCCTATGTAAATCTCTATATGAGTCCAGTATTCCCCATATCCGGGCAATGGACTTCGACTGTGTAGAACCGCTGCAATTCATAGAACGCTTAGACAAACATAACATTACTGAGGTGCTCGTCGTAACCGGCGATGTTCCAAAAAATAGCGAGAAGGTTGTTTATCCGACGACTTGTTTAGACTTGATCGCCAAGATCAAGAAGGATTACCCCCATATTAAGGTGTATTCAGCGATAGATCCTTATCGTGGCAGCATGGACGAGGAATATGAGTATGTACAAAAGAAGCTTGAAGCGGGAGCAGACGGTTTCTTCACGCAGCCATTTTTTGATCTGAGCTTGATGGAGCAGTATTCAGATATGGTGAAGGGCTCCGAAATTTTCTGGGGCGTATCGCCGGTCGTGTCGGACAAATCGCAAAAATATTGGGAAACAAGAAATCATGTTGTATTCCCTGCTGATTTTCAACCGACGCTTGAGTGGAATATCGATTTTGCGAAGCAAGCATTAGCGTTTACGAAGAAGACGAACAGCCATATTTATTTTATGCCGATAAAAGTCGATTTGCAGGCTTATTTTGATGGGATCTTCAGTAAAGTACTCGTATAAAGTAAAATGCGAATGAAAAACAAATGACGGCTGTCTCCAAAGGCAACATGCCAAGAGGAGCAGTCTTTTTTTTGTGTTTTTATGAAAAAAACTTCATTGGCTGCAAGATTAGAATAATGCTACAATCGTTCAAGTGTGGTCATTTGGAAATGTAAGGAAGTTAAGATCTCGTACAATATATTAAAAAAGGGTTGAAGACGATATGGCTATCAGAACCAAAACGGTCATTTTCACCATATTGCTTGTGCTAGGCTTGCTGCTTCGCTGTTATTATACGGATTGGGATAAAAAGCTGACGGGTGACGAGGTTGGCTATAATAAAATGGTGCTGCAGCTGCTTCACGAGGGCGTTTACGGATATGCTCCATATGCTTATTCAGAAAAACCTAATGCGTTTACAACGCCAGGTTATCCTCTTTTTTTGGCTGGCTGTTATGCCGTATTTGGATATGCGGGAGATCGTCCCCCAGTCGTACAAATTCAGGCGCTGCAAATATTGATTCAGCTTATATGTGCAGTTATCATGTATGGGATTGCGAGACGGATGTTTGCGCATACGGGCATTAGTCTGTTGATGATGGCTTGTTATTTATTGCATCCCACGTTTATTTTATCGCCAATGTATCTTTTAACAGAAACGTTATACGGTTTATTTTTTCTAATATTTATTTATCTTTTAGTGAGGTGTGCACAGGAGACCAAGCTTAGATGGTTTCTTTCACTAGGTGTCGTCTTCGGCATTTGTGTACTGATTCGGCCAACGATCGTTCCCTTTATAGTTGTTTTGCTAGCTGGTGTAGCGGTATACGGCAGAAAACATGGAATGGCAGCGGTACTAAAAGCGATTTCCGTGATTACGATCGGCTTTGCTGCAATGATGCTGCCCTGGTGGATTCGAAATTGGATGACCTTAGATAAGGTGCTGTTGCTCGCGGAGCAGACGGGAAATCCGTTGTTATGGGGTTCTTATCCTTTTGAACGGAGTCCTCATGTTGACGTTAAACAAGATCCCGCGGAAATGGGGAGAATAGCTTATGAGCGAATCATCAATGGTTTCCGCAATGAATTTTTCACTTACCTGAGCTGGTACAGCTGGGGCAAGCTGCTAATTTATATTAGTGAGATTTTTCCGGGTTTAGGATATATAACAGTAAATAAGCTATTGTCCAAGCTGATAACCATTTTGCATATGATCGTTATGGTCATTGGTTTGGGTGGACTCGTAAAGATCATTATCCATGAAAGAAGAAATGCGATGTATATGATGATTGCATTGCTCGCCGTGTTTAGCATACTGCTGTATCTTCCCTTCTCGCCTACGCCAAGATATTTTTATCCTACGATTCCGCTTTGTTTCTTGGGACTGGGATATTTGCTTTCATGCACCATAACGTCTAAGGGCGGACCAATTAAAAACGAAGGTTTTCGAGCATAGTTGCTTTAAGGCATGGACGTTTTATAATAGATAGAACTAAATGTAATATCACGTTTTATTCGAATATAAGCAGCTGGGAAGAAAGTATGAATAAGGACTTTAACAAAGGTGGTATTTTGGTAAATGGCAAAAGGAAAATATTATGTCGTCTGGGTTGGCAAGAAAACAGGGATATTTACTTCATGGCCCGAGTGCCAAGCGCAGGTTAGCGGAGTACAGGATGCGAAGTTTAAATCTTTCGAGACGAAGCAGCTGGCGGAAAAAGCTTTCCAAGACGGCTGGCGCAGTCATTGGGGGACAGGCTCAGGCAAAGCTGCTGCTTCGAGCGCAAAAACAGGGAGCAGCGTAAAGCAGCCTGTACTGCTACAGGAAGAAACGGCTTCTATTGACTACGATAGTATTTCTGTTGACGTAGGAACGCGAGGGAACCCAGGGCCTGTCGAGTACAAGGGTGTGGACACACAAACGAGCGAAATTTTGTTTTATGTCGGGCCCATTCCGAATGGTACGAACAATTTAGGTGAATTTATCGCTGTGGTTCATGCACTTAGGTACTTGAAGGAGAAGGGCAGCACGAAGACAATCTATAGTGATTCTAGAACGGCTCTGAGTTGGCTACGTAATAAGAAGGTAGCCTCCACCTTAAAAAGGGACGCATCCACCGCAAAAATATGGGAGCTAACGGATGAAGCAGTGAAATGGCTGCACACGAATACATACACGACTAAAGTGTTGAAATGGAACACCGAGGAGTGGGGTGAAATTAAAGCTGATTTTGGGCGAAAGTAATGGAACGTTAACATTTTGTAGGGAGCGGAGAGCATGAAGCCAATTACAATTCTGATAGCTGACGATGATACGGAGATTATCGATTTGATCGAGCTGCATTTAGAGAAAGAAGGTTACCAATGTGTCAAAGCTTCTAACGGCCAAGAAGCTGTAGATGCTGTTCAGAAGCGTTCGATCGATTTAGCGATTTTAGATATTATGATGCCAAAGTTGGATGGGTATGAAGCAACGAGACAAATTAGGCTAAAACATCATATACCTATCATTTTTTTAAGTGCCAAGTCGTCTGATCTCGACAAGATTACAGGGCTAGTAAGAGGAGCGGACGATTATGTAACGAAACCGTTTAATCCTATGGAATTGATAGCGCGTGTGAACGCTCAACTCCGGCGTTCTACGCAGTTTAACCAAGTAGCTCCAGTTAACAGTCTCTTGTTGGAGGCTGGAGGATTAGTCATCTGCCTAGAAGAACGAACAGTCGCTTTTTATGGCAAGCCTATCGGATTAACGCCGAAAGAATTTGATATTTTGTATTTGCTAGCTAGTAATCCGAAGAAAGTATATAGCTCAGAACATATATTTCGACAGGTGTGGGGTGAAGCTTATTATGAAGGAAGCAATACGGTCATGGTACATGTCCGCACCTTAAGGAAAAAACTCGGAGAAGACTCACATAAAAATAAGTTGATCAAAACCGTCTGGGGAGTAGGTTATAGCTTCTATGGCTAAAATGATCCGCAGCTTTCGCTCAAAAATGATTCTACTTTTTGGTCTAAGTATGCTATTTTCCGGGGTAATCACCTATTCGATATATAAAGTTCTCCAACTCTATTATTATACGACTAAAGTAGAGGATAGCTTTACTAAATTTCGTTACTTCATAAGAGATATTGGAGATGTAAACTTTTTTCTTATCCTATTTATTCCTCTTTCCATTTGGTTTTTCTTTCTGCTTACTAAACGATATTCAGCGTATTTTCATGAAATATCGGGGGGAATTAACCTGCTGGCGAAGGGCGACTTTAACAACCACATTAACATTTCATCCAAAGATGAGTTTGGGGATATTGCCAGAGACATAAATTTAGCAAGCGAAAAATTAAAGCTGGCCTTGGAAAGAGGAGATTTTGAAGAAAACAGCAAGGAACGATTGGTGTTGAATTTAGCTCATGATTTGCGTACACCGCTAACTTCTGTTTTAGGTTATTTAGATTTCATCCTTCAGGATGATCAACTGTCCAAAGAACAAGTAAACCACTATACGAGCATAGCTTATATAAAATCTCAACGTTTGGAAAAACTCATAGATGAATTATTCGAAATTACGAGAATGAATTACGGAAAAAATAAGATTGTAAAAAAACAAGTCGATCTTAGCGAGCTTCTCATTCAATTAAACGAGGAATTATATCCTGCTTTTGAGAAAAACCACCTCACAACAAGGCTGAATGTCGCTCTGCATTTGAACATACGAGGTGACGGGGATTTATTGGCACGCGTATTTGAAAATCTTCTGACGAATGCAATCCGTTATGGAAAAGACGGCAAGTTTATCGACATAAACGGCAAACTTGATGGAGAAGAAGTGGTCGTGCACATTGTCAATTACGGAGATTGTATCCCAGAGGAAGAACTGCCGCATATATTTGATATGTTTTATACCGGCGATAAATCTAGAACCTATCAAGAAGGAAGTACAGGACTCGGCCTGTTCATTGCGAAAAACATAACGATTCAGCATCAAGGCACTATTTCAGCAGAGAGCAATTTTATTCATACGATTCTTGAAGTTCGGTTGCCACATGATAAAGGATCTGATGGCAGCGAGAAATCATAATAATATTCATTTAAGGAAAATTTTATGTTTACCCTACTTTTTCTTTTATCATTCACCCCTATTCTAAATGTACGAATGGGAGGTGGAACGAAGAATGAAGAAGTGGGGTTTTTGGCATGTCTTCATTGCAGGGAAACATATGAAAAAGTGGTTCAGAAAGGATTCCTCAGCGGCTTTGCTATTTCTCGTGCCGAGCGTTTTCGGGTTTGCGTTATTTTACCTGATTCCGTTTGCCATTGGAGTATTCTATTCTTTTATGGATAGTACGGTAGATAGCCAGTTTGTTGGATTAGATAATTACCGCGAGCTATTTGCGAGCGACTCCTTCCGAAAAGCGTCATCCAATACGTTTTATTTCAGCGTGGTGAGTGTTCCGCTTATACTTGCGCTGTCGTTAGGTCTTGCCATCATTTTAAATAAAAATATATATTTGCGAAATTGGCTGCGCACTGCCTATGTGCTGCCACTTGTCGTCCCTGTCGCCTCGATTCTACTCATTTGGCAGATGCTGTTCGATTGGAACGGCTCTTTGAACGCATGGCTTGCCGGGTTCGGATTTGAACGGGTGGATTGGATGAAAACCGATGCGGCCCGAAACGTAATCATTATCGTTTATCTATGGAAGAACATCGGATATAACGTCATTTTATTTTTGGCGGGACTGCAACAAATTCCTAAGGATTATTATGAAACCGCCCAGATTGAAGGTGCAGGGCGGTTAAGGCAGTTTCGTAGTATTACGCTGGTCTATTTAACATCCACGATGTTTTTTGTAGTTATTATGTCGATCATTAATTCGTTTAAAGTATTTCGGGAAACGTATTTGATCGCAGGCGAATATCCGCATGACAGCATATACATGATGCAGCATTACATGAACAATATGTTCACGTCGCTTAATATTCAGAAGCTGACAGCCGCCGCGACATTGATGGCAGGATGTATTCTTCTGATCGTCATGGGTTTGTTTGTGATGGAACGCCGTTTTCGGCAGTACATGGAGTAGGGGGAAGGAAGGCTGTGCTAGTTGTAAAAGTAGTACAAAAAATAGTGTTAACGGGAGTCATGTGTACAATAGCAGTTTTATTGTTGTTTCCCATTGTGATTACGTTCACAAACTCATTCATGACAGAGCAAGAAATTGCCATCAATTATAGTCCCATAGGGCAAATAGAAAAAGTGGAGGCAGGAAGAGAAAATCCTTTTGTAAATTTAAAATTGCTGCCGGATCAATTGACCCTGGAGCAGTTTTACAACGTGTTGGTGGGCAGTCCGAGATATTTGATGATGTTCTGGAATTCGGTATTTTTAGTCGTGCCAATCATCATAGGACAAACCCTCGTAGCAGCGCTTGCTGCGTACGCTTTCTCAAAGCTGAAATTTCGCGGTCGAGAACACTTGTTTCTCGTCTATATCCTGACAATGCTCATGCCGTTCCAAGTCACGCTAGTGCCCAATTATATTATGGCGGATAAGCTAGGTCTCCTGAATAATCCGAATGCGATTATATTACCTGGCATATTCGCGGCTTTTGGTGTGTTTATGCTCAGACAGTTCATGCTTGATATTCCCTATGCTTACATAGAAGCGGCCAAAATGGACGGAGCTGGACATTTGCGAATTTTTTTTAAGATTATTACTCCGATGATCAAACCGGGTCTGGCTGCGCTTGTGATTCTCTTGTTTGTTGATTATTGGAATATGGTAGAGCAGCCGCTTATTTTTTTGGACGATCCATTTATGCAGCCGCTATCGGTGTTTTTATCTAGGTTGAATGGTGAGATGGGGATAGCTTTCGCTGCATCTATGCTTTTCATGGCTCCGATGGTGCTGCTGTTTCTTTATGCGGAAACATATTTCATCGAAGGCATTCAATTGTCCGGAATTAAAGGTTAGGGGGAAAGATGGGAGATGGAGCTGGAAAAAGAGCCACCAGATCGCAGGCGCAAACGAAACATTTTAGTTGTATTTTTTATTCTGATGGGACTGTTACTATTTTTCACGCTTCTTAGCAATACGCTGCAGTCGCTGGCATTGCCGAAAGTAAGTACGGAAAAACCGGTCAAGGGCAGCCTTGCCTTGTCGCTCGAAGGCAGCGGTATTTTGCAACCGATCGCCCAAGCCAAATTATCGAACCCTGCTGGTTGGAAAGTCCGAAAGGTCCTCGTGAAAGAAAACGATCGAGTAACGAAGGGGCAAAAGCTCATTCTCTACGACAGCAAATCCGCCGAGCGAGAACTGTTAGATGAGAAAACCAATTTGGACAAGCAGAAAATTGAGCAGCAAAATATGCAAGATCAGTTCATCCAAACAATGATTGAAGGGGATGAGCTGAAAATTCGGAAAGCAAGACGGGATCTTGAAACGATGAAACTTGATCTTAGCACGCAGCAACGTAAAATTGACGATTTGAAAGAGCGGCTAATAAGCCAAAAGGAAATTACAGCTCCTTTTGATGGCATTATTACGCAATTGAATGCTGTCGAAGGGTTAGCACCAACAGGAGAACCTGATGTTGTTATTTCGAACAGCAGTCTTGGTTATCGCTTGGATATAACAGTTGATTCAAGGCTGCTCACAAGCTTCGGGCTATCAAGCGGAGTGAAGATAGAAGTCGAGGTAGATACTGCTCAGAAACAACAGACACATATGCTGGGCGGCATGATTGATGAGGTAGTAAATGCAGAACCCCGTACAAATAGCTCATCTAGTGAAGATGCTGGTCAGACCAAAACGGTTCCACAACATATTCTTCGCATAAAAGTCGCAAATTCAGAGCTGAAAGGAGGTGAACAGGCAAAAATTAAACTGGATGCACGCTCGCAGCAAGAGGGATTGCTCATCTCCAATGAGGCTATTCATAATGATCAAGAAGGCATTTTCATCAATAAGCTTGAAGTGCAAAGGGGAGCATTAGGCAATGCCTATGTTGTCCGTAAGGTCAGAGTTCCTTTCAGCGAAAAAAACGACATAGTAACGATGATTCAAGCGGATAACCTATATGAGGATGAACTGATTATTTTGGAGAGCAGCGAGCCTCTTCAAGACGGAAATCGTGTTCGCCTGCAGTAGTAAAGCAAGTAGAAGAGAAAAGGATAGGAGAAATGTATACCATGAAAAAGATACTGTTTATTATGGTTTTGATGCTAGTCATGACCGCATGCAGTTCTGGGGGCGGCGAGGAGTTGGAAAGCGCGAATAAGCCCGGAAGCAGTGAGGGGAAAACGGTCGTTACATTGGCAGCGCGACAACCGAGCATATTTTTGCAGACGGCAGAAAAAAAGTTTGAAGATAAGTATCCGGACATCGATATTCAAATTCAAGTCACAGAGGAATATGAAAAATATACAAAAACGACGAACGCAGCGCTCCTTTCAGGGAAAGGACCGGATATTTTTGATATAAGCAGCTTGCCTATAGAAGATTATGTGAGCAAGAAGCTTATTCTAAATATGGATGAGCTTATGGAGAAGGACAAAACGATAAATAAGAGCGACTTGCAAATGAATATTTTAGATCAATTAAAGTCGAATGATGGTATGTATACTATGCCTTTTGGTTTCTCCTTGCGGGCATTCATTGGCGATGGGGACATTCTAGGGAACACGGATATTGACGATAAAAATTGGACGTGGAAAGAGTTCGAGAAGACTGTGAAGGTATTGGGGGAGAAGGGGCCGGAACGCCGCTATGCTATGGCAAATGACCCGCCGGAAATGCTCCTGCAAGAAATGCTTATGGATAAATATTCAGAGTTTGTGGATCATGCAGCGAAAGAGGCAAAGTTCGACTCTCCATTATTTATGGAGGCGATGCAACAAATTAAAGGGATGTTTGATAATAAAGTTATGACTGCGGAACAGGCTGATATCGGTAAGCAAATGTTCCATTCCATTGTTATTGAATCGCCGGCAGACTTTATTAATGCTCCTCTACTCTATTTCTCAAATCCGAAGCTGCTGCAAAAACCGGAACAAAAAGGCGGAACAAGGATTATTACTTATTCCCGGTTCGCCATTCAAGCCCAATCTCCCGTTAAAGAAGAAGCTTGGAAGTTTATTTCCTTCTTGTTATCTGTGGAAGGACAATCTTTGCAAGATAGAGTAGGGTTTTCATTACTGAAATCTGTGAATGAAAAACAGCTGAATGAGATTCAGCAACAAGTTAAAGGTGGAACGTACAAGCTTCCGGACGGGAAAGTGCCGCAGGTAACCGATGAACAATTTAATCAATTTAAGGAACTGACTAGTACAGCGGATAACTATTCAGATGTGGACGGTAAAGTGTTTTCTATTGTAGGAGATGAGGCCAGCTCATTTTTTAGCGAACAAAAGTCTGCTGAAGAAGTTGCGAAGCTGATCCAGAACAAGGTGACCACTTACTTGAACGAGTAGTTAACAATAGAAGTAGCCTAATTAGTTTCCCCGAAGCGAGGACGGGGAAACTTTTTTGTGTTTTTTGAACGTACGGCTAAAGTAATAAATGTCATTGAAGCCTGTCGCTGTTGCAACCTCCGACACGGTAAGCGGACTATGACGCAGCAAGTAATCGGCTTTGCCGAGCCGTGTCATCGTTATATATTCTGTAACGGTATGGCCGCTCAGCTCTTTGAACAATCGGCTAAAGTGGTAGCGGCTGAGGTTTGCCATGCTTGCCAGCTGGTCCACCGAAAGCTCATCCTTGTAGCTGTCCTCAATATGCTTGAAGACAGGCGCGAAGCGCTCAATGTTCTTCATACGCTCTGCATATTCGTCTTTGGTGAGCACGGTAGCGACATGACCGCGAAGCAGCAGCGTCAACAGGCGGTAGAGCTCGGATTTTATGGCCAGCTCGTAACCGAACTCGCGCTGCTCGAGCTCATTGATGATGGCATGCATGCAGGACGTTACTTTGCTGTCGTCACCAATATAATTTTGCAGCAGAAGGCGGTTCTGCGTAATGGGCGTAATGAACTTCGTTTCGGCAGCATCCACCGACTGGCTGTGCAGCAAGGAAATGTCGGCGATGAGCGCATAGTAGTACAAATCTGATGATAGGCTGATTCCGTAGTGAAGCTCATTGCTGTTCACGACGATGAGATCGCCAGCGGATGCTGTTATCGTAGTAGAACCGCACTCTATCGAGGCTTTGCCCGACACAAAATATAAAAATTCAAGATGTTCATGAAAATGATGCGGGAAAATGACCATTCCCTGCTGGTCGAAGGTGTTGTGATGCAGTTTTATCGGAAAATGAGGGTCTGGCATGTCCATAGGCTCACGCAGTTCTTCGAATTTTTCCAACTTGAAAGACCTCCTCAGTAGGATAGCACAATTGTACAAACAAACCGCACAGCTTTACATGGAGTTGCAGGTTGAAACCATTATAATACGAAAGTGTAGACATGCAAAACCTTACTATTAGAATTCATAAGGAGAGATTAGCAATGAAACCGATACAAATCGCGGTTATTGGAACAGGCTCTATCTCATCATCTCATCTAGATTCCTATAAGAAAAATCCTAATGCGAACATTTACGCGGTTTGCGATTTAAATGAAGAGCGCGTAAAAGCCGCAGCTGAGAAATATGGCGCCGAAAAAATCTATACGGATTATCACGAGTTGCTCGCCGATCCAGTTATTGAAGCAGTCAGCATTTGTACGTGGAACAATACGCATGCTGAAATCAGCATTGCGGCTCTTAAAGCTGGCAAGCATGTGCTCGTAGAGAAGCCGCTTTGCCGTACGGTTGAAGATGCGCTTCTTGTGCAAGAGGCTGTAGAGCAATCCGGCAAGCTCCTTCAAGTGGGCTTCGTCCGCAGATACGATACGAGTGCACAATTGATTCGTGCGATGGCTGACAGAGGAGAGTTCGGTGAAATTTATTTTGCCAAAGCATCAACGCTCAGACGTCTTGGAAATCCAGGCGGATGGTTCTCCGACATTGAGCGCTCAGGCGGCGGACCGCTTATTGATATTGGCGTACACGTCATCGATCTTTGCTGGTATTTGATGGGACGTCCGAAGCCGGTATCCGTTAGTGCCAATACGTATCGCAAGCTTGGCAATCGTGCCAATGTAAAAAACCTAAGCTTCTACCAAGCGGCGGATTATGATGCGGAGAAAAACACAGTTGAGGATTTGGCGAATGCACTTATTCGCTTCGAGAATGGCGCATCGCTGCTCGTAGATGTCAGCTTCACGCTGCATGCCAAGTCTAATGAAAATACAGTTAAGCTGTATGGGGAAAAAGGCGGTTTTGAAATCGATCCGGAAACCGTTATTGTAACAGAGCAAAATGACACGATCTTAAACGTATATCCGCAGACGGATCACGCTGGCTTTGATTTTGTTGGCGCTTTCCAAAATGAGATCAACCACTTCGTTGATTGTGTTGCTAACGGAAAACAGCCAATCAGCCCAGTGGCGGATGGCGTGGAAATTATGAAGATATTAGTGGGCATTTATGAATCCGCAGCAAAAGGAGCGGAAGTGCGACTATGAAATTAGGAATCAGCACATACAGCTTATATAATGCACTGAGAACGGGCGAAATGACGATACAGGATGTTATCGTATATATCGCATCCATTGGTGGAGAGCATGTTGAAATAGTACCGCTTGGCTTTAACCTTACTGAAAATCCGGAACTGATCGAAGTGATTAAGAAGCAAGCGCAGGAAAGCGGTGTTGAAATATCGAATTATGCGGTAGGTGCAAACTTCTCCGGTTTAAATGAAGAACAATTCGAGCAGGAGCTTGACCGCTTGAAGCGTGAAGTGGATATTGCGGCAGCACTTGGCGTGAAGAAGATGCGTCACGACGTGGCATCATCGCAAAACCTATCCATTTCAAACTTCTTGTTGGAGCTGCCAAAGCTAGCGAAGGCTTGCCAAGCAGTTGCGGATTATGCAGCAACGTTTGGAATTACAACAAGTGTAGAAAATCACGGTTATTTTATACAACATAGCGACCGGGTACAGGCACTCATTGAGGTTGTAGATCGTCCAAACTTCAAGACAACGCTTGATGTCGGGAACTTCCTTTGTGTGGATGAGAATCCTCTTGCTGCTGTTAAAAACAATGTCAGCCTGGCTTCTATGGTCCATATTAAAGATTTCTACTATCGTCCATCTACCGAAAATCCGGGTGAAGGCTGGTTTAAATCCAAAGGCGGCAATTGGCTTCGGGGCGCAATCGTCGGACATGGTGACATCGCAATGCCGCAAGTACTGCGTGCAGTGAAAGAAAGCGGCTATGATGATTATATTTCGATCGAGTTTGAAGGCTTGGAAGATTGCCGTCTTGGAACGAGACTTGGCTTTGAATTCGTAAGACGTGTATGGAACGAAATTTAAACGAAGGAGTGACTCGAAGATGACATCACCTATCATTACGAACAAAATCGGCGTTATCGTGGATAGCTTTCAGGTTGGTGTAAAGGAAGGTTTGCTTAAAGCGAAGCAGGTTGGTGCGGATGGCGTACAAATGTATGCAGTACATGGCGAGCTGGACCCTGCTAACCTTAACACAGCTGCAAGAAAAGAATGGAAGTCTTATATTGATGGGCTAGGCCTTGATATTTCCGCTCTTGTTGGCGATTTGGGCGGCCATGGTTTTCAGGACCCGGCAGAAAACCGTGCGAAAATCGATAAATCCAAACGGATTATGGAGCTTGGCATGGAGCTTGGAACAAACATTATTACGACGCATATCGGTATCGTTCCAAGTGACAAAAACAGCCGTGTTTATGAGACGATGCATGCGGCATGTGAAGAGCTAGCTAGATTCGCGAATGATATGAACGCTTATTTTGCGATTGAGACAGGACCTGAGACGTCTGCGCATTTGAAGTCGTTTCTTGATGGTCTTGGCACCAAAGGCGTAGCTGTTAACTTTGACCCTGCCAACATGGTTATGGTTACTGGAGATGATCCTGTTCAAGGCGTGTACACGCTTAAGGATTATATCGTTCATACGCATGCGAAGGATGGCGTGAAGCTGGGAGATGTTGATCCGCGCGACGTTTATGGCGATTATGGCTACGAAGTTGCCCTCGACCATGAGAAAATTGCTGCGATGGCCGAAACAGGTTCTGCGTTCCGCGAAGTGCCGCTTGGTGATGGTACTGTAGACTGGCCGGCATATTTGCGAGCGCTTCAGGAAATTGGCTATACAGGTTATTTGACGATCGAGCGTGAAGTTGGTACGAGTCCAGAAGCGGATATTAGCAAAGCCGTTCAGTTTTTGAAAGCTTTTAAAGGACAATAAAACAAGCATGGAGCATCCTCAATCGTTCTCTACAGATGAATTTATAGGCTGCAAGCAGTCCAGCTGGAAGGCAAACCGTCTGGCTGCACGGCGGCAAATAAGAGGTTAGTCATCGGTTTGAGATGAATGTGTGATGTGGATTTAAGCGAAAATCTCATGAAACCGCCCAAAAGAAAGCTCTCATGGCTTATCCATGAGAGTTTTTTTGACTTTTGCAGTTAGCTTTAAGGTGGAAAGGGTGAAGCGAATTCGGTAAAATAATTGAAGACGGAGTACCGTCGATTGATAATCATGTAACTATTCAAACAAGAGGACGTGCAGAAATGGCAGTGAAAATTGTACAAGTATCACATACCGATACAGATTTACATAGGCTTATTCAGAAGCTGGATGAGGATTTAGCGCAAAGATATACGGCAGAGGAAGTATTTACAGTAGATTTTAATGATCCTGGAATTGAGCAAATTGTATTTGTGGTTGCGTACGAGCAAGGAGAACCGGTTGGATGTGGAGCCATAAAACCGCTGGATGAGGAGTATATAGAATTAAAACGATTTTATGTCAGCCCCGAATTTAGAAGGAACGGCATAGCCGCACAAGTTTTGAATGATTTAGAAGCCAGAGCGAAGGATATGAAGTATCAATATATTCGTTTGGAAGCAGGGGCTCCTCAGCCAGAAGCGCTTCATTTCTATAAAAAACATCATTATTATGAAATTGATAGATATGGTGAATATGTTGCGTACGATTCAAGCCTTTGTTATGAAAAGAAACTTTAAGTACCACCGTTAGCTCAATTGTCGGAACGCTATAATAAAACAAACCAACGACGCAAGAGTGGAAATGGTTCGCACATGATTCCATGGCGTCCAGCTGGCAACATAACGCGTCCATAATTCGGGGCCGGCGACACTTGGGTCTACTGAGGCAAGCATATCGTTTAAAGGTACGTTAAATACAATCGTTACTAGAACGGAGCCAATGAGATAGATAAGGCTGCCGGCAAGCAAATAGGTTGCAGCGGGAATATATTTCCATTTTGTTGTAAAGCCTATTTTTTTATGGCTGAGGCAGCCTAAGTATTACTGTTCAATTCTAGGCTGCCTCAGCATCTTAACTAACAGTTAGATCGATCATGCCTGCTACACGAGCAAATTTGCTCGTCGCTCACTCCGCCAGCGAACAACAAATAGTAGAACTGCGCCTGCGGCAAGAAGCAAATAAGTTAGCGGCTGCACATACTGCGCGTAATAAATATCGGCGAGTCTACCGATTAGTAATTTTTCCATCCATCCAAACATCAGAAAAGCATAAGGGATTTGGAGTCCGATGATAACCATGTAATTGGGTGCCATGCTCGAGATCCATGCTGCAAACACCGCGGTGATTAGACTGAGCGCATATATAGCTGCTACAGTCAGACCAATGTATTGTCCGAATGTGAGATCATACCAAAAGTAACCTATATTAAATATCGAATTGATGCCCGAGTCCAGAAATAATCCTGTTCCCAGCCTGCTATACATGAGGAAGAAGACGCCAAGCTGTACGGTTACGATAAGGAGTGTGGAAATCATCGCTGCAGTAAGCTTTCGCAAGAAAAGCCTTCGTCCGATTCGCGCAGTATATTGCAAATGAATAAGCTTGCTTCGTTTATCGTGAAGAAAAATAGGTGAAACCATAAAGAGGATACTTAAACCGATAAGAACGGTCATGTAGATGATTAAACTCATATAATTTCTGAATACAACATCGGTAAATATCGAGTCGCCCTCATCGGAAGCAACAAGCTTCTCCATTCTATTCTGCTGATTCGAATCAACCTCGCCATATGAGTTGTAAGGATATTTTTTACTATTTTCATAGCGTTCTATCATGTACCTGCGCGCTTGCAGCTCCCAGAACAGTTCGGTGTCCGACTCGAATACAGCATAATTATGAATCTTGTTCATCCGCTCACTGTTAGAATCGACGTTTTGAAATTGCTCATATGTGGAGATCCCAGCATCAATAAATTGCTGATCGTTCTTCATGAATTGTTCTGTTTCTTCGATCTTTTGGTCGTATTTCTGTTTAAATCGCTCATATTCAGCATCATCCATATAATTTCCATAATCCTTTTTCATCTCAATGCTGGCTCTATGAATTTCGGTTTCTGGATTTCCATTCGGAAAATATTGAAAATAAAACTGTATGAATAAAAAATAAAATACAACATTGATCGCTAGAAGCATAATGACCATTCTCAGGCCAAATACCTTCTTTATTTCATGCAGCACGATTGTCATAGGAGCTCCTTTCTAATTAATATTTTGTCGTTTAAATTGATGCAAGCAGAGGAAGCAGCACAGTGTTAACAGCGCCAGCCAAATGCCAGCTGTAATCCATTCGTTATTTGGAAGGCTCATGAAGGCGCCGCTTGCTGTAAACCACGCTTTCGGATTCAATACAAGATGAAACGGAGTAAACCCTGTAAATAAAATAAGCTTTAAATCTCTTGGTACGATGTTGGTAATTAGGAGAAAAGAGCCGAAAAGAATGGCAAATGCTCCAAATACCAAGTAGCTGTTGCGAATAATTGCGGTTAACACAAAGGTAATGGCGGTAAAGATAAGCAGGAGCACAAAGATGAGCGCGATAGCACAGCCTAAATAGGTAATATAAGACATCGAGTGCCATGTTAAATAAGGATAAGGCATGCCGAATTCCCAATTGAAAAAGCTGCTGACCGGCACCTTCCAAAGCCCCTTGTAGCTGAAGGTCAGGAAGTAAGCGGACAAGGATATTCCGGTTAGAGCGGTCGTCACGATTATGCTGGCTGCGAAGGAGGAAAGCAGCTTATCCGTTTGCAGCTTTCTGCCTCGTTTGGTGGAGTAGTGCAGCAGATGTGTACCTTGCTCAAATTCGTAATTGCTTATATACCCGGTCATTAATACAACTAAAATCATCAGCTGCAGCAAAATAGATCCAATGAGCGTTTTGAACAGCATCGAATGTGATTGATAGATTTGACCAATGAAAAATAGATTCTTGTGCTCGCCACTTTCGATAAGCTGCTGTAGTCTCTCAGCAATGTGGTCATACCGCTGTCTCACCAAATCAGCCGCCGAGCCGCTGAATCCATATTTCTTTATCTCGCCCTCGGCGATCTGCTTCATATTGAACCCAGCATAGGTATCATCGATGTCTTGCATCAAATAATAATAATTTTGAATAACTTGCAGCTCATTAAACAAATCAAGCTCATCTCTGCTGTAAAGATTCGGTTGATCGGTCACGTAACGCTTATAATTTTCATATTCAAAAAAATCGCTGGGCATCTCATACGTTTGAGATGTCCGTTTATTCGTCAGCTTGTTCATATCGTCCAGTCGCGACAAATAGTAAGACTTGTAATCCTCCTGCATCGGCTTAGTAATCTCGGAACCGAACTGTGCAACAAGCTCGTTCAATATGCTCATTTCATCCTTTTTATAAGCCTCTTGAGCAATGAGGAATAGATTATAAGCGGTAAACACCAGCAGCAGCGCGATAATGACGGGTGAGAGAAGCGCTTTTCTCAGCTCGCAAACTCGAATTTTCCAGCTCATACCGGTTGTTCCGCAGCAGCTTCATCCTGGTATATGTAGATGAATACATCCTCAAGGCTTGGCGCTGATGGGTTCCAATCAGGCTTAGGATGTCCGGTGCCTATAAACCTAAATTTCATCCGACCTGATTCCTGCTTCTCAGAAAGCGACAGATACGAATGTCGAAATGCATCCGCAGCATCGAAATCAACCGTAGTTTCATACACCATACCGTCGATGAGGCTGCAAATATTCGCAATGGAATCCTTATGCAGCACACGTTTGTCCTTGATCAAAATAATTTCATTCGCAATCGATTCAACATCCGACACGATATGTGTAGACAATATAACGATTCGATTACGCGCTAGGCTGGTCAACATATTGCGAAAACGGGCTCGTTCCTTCGGGTCCAAACCCGCTGTAGGCTCGTCCAGAATAAGAATTCGCGGATCATTCAGCAGCGCTTGTGCAATGCCAACACGCTGGATCATGCCTCCGGAAAACTTTTTCATCTTTTTATCGATCACATCTTCAAGCGCAACGAGCTTCAGCAGCTCCACGATTTTGGACTTCGCAGCAGTGGTCTCGATGCCCTTTAAAGCCGCAATATACAGAAGATATTTCCGCGGACTATAATTTTTGTAATAGCCGAAATGCTGGGGAAGATAGCCGAGCTGCTCGCGATAGCGTTCATCCAGCCTTATAATATTTTCACCGTTGTACAATATTTCACCCTCACTGGGGTACAGCAGTGTGACTAACATTTTAATCAACGTCGTTTTTCCTGCTCCGTTCGGAGCGAGCAGTCCGTAAACGCCGTTGTTGAATTCAAGATTAATTTGCTCCAGCGCGCTGAAGTTACCGAAGTGTTTGGACACATTTTGTACGGTTAGCATGTCAGACAGCTCCTTCCGAGCTTTGGAATGTCGTTAGCTTCTTAAGATTTTTTAAGGATATGGCGCATCCAAAGATGGCGACTGCAATATAAATCGAAATGGGAATGGCGGATATGAAATGTAGATAAAACTCTTTGTTTAGCTGCAGGAGAGTCAGATTCAAAATAAACCAGCCTGCAATGAGCACATATTTCATCATGTCCGAATGTACGCTGACCATGATGTACAAGAAAGCTGCAGAGAAAAGAAAAAGTGAAGCGGCTGACAGCGATATTGCGAATAAAACGTTTAGTTGGCTGTAAATGATGGCTGCCGCGACAATTAAAACCGCATTAACGACCATGCAGGCGAGGCTGAATACGAGCATCCTCAGTGAGGCAAGCTGGTACACATTATACTTGCAGGTCATTTCTGTCTCATAGGTATCGCTGTATTTTCGGCGGACAAAAAATAGGAGAGCGATGACGAGATACAAAACGGGAGATCCGATGAAAATGGCTGAATATAGGTCTTCACTCAGTACTCTTGTACGTTCAAATGCGGTGAGCGCGAACCAGATGATAAGAGCGAACCCGGCAGTTATCGCAAAGACGATTTCTGTCCAGTCATGGAACAGATGCCTGAAGCCGAGACGACGATACATCGTTCGTAAATAGTGATAGAACGTTTGCTTTGGAACAAGGCCAGCTGCAACAATGCTGCGGATATGCTGTTCTATCTCAAGTTCATCCGGCAGTTCGACTTGCTGAAATTTTTGCTCATTCATTGCTGTCGCCTCCAAGCTTTTTTTTTAGCCTTCTGATCATGGCGTAGTATTTGGTCTTCGCTGTTGATTCTGGAATATTGAGCAGCGGCGCAATGTCAGAGAATGTGTACTCAGCAAAAAACTTCAAGCGGAAAATATGCTGTGAGGCAGCATCCATTTGATTTACCTGGAGCATAATCGTTTCAATCTGCTCTCTCTTTTCTATTTCCAATGTAAAATCGCCGTCATCTGGCATTTCCTCCTCTATCGGAGCGGTATGACGGGCATAGCTGTAATATTTGGAGCGATAGTAGTCGACAATTCGGTTTGTGGCAAGCTTGTACAGCCAAGTACGGAAGGAACCGCGTGTTCCGTCAAATTTTCCAATCGACTGCAGCATATGAATGAAAATGTCCTGTGTAAGATCCATGGACAGCTGTTTGTTCGTAGTTTGCCTGTATGCGTAGCTGTACATTTCCTTGTAGTACCGGGAAACGAGTGCATTCGCTGCCGTTTCACTGGATTGTCGCTGAACTTGCTTGATCCATGCTGCTTCTGTGTCCATATCGCTCTCTCTTTCCCGCATAGTAAATTGCCGCTTGCTTGTATATTCGAAGTCCGGTCAGAAATAGTTTGCATGTGTTAAAAAAATACTTTTTCTTGGTGAATTGCACACATACGAAAAACCGCCAGCGAAGCGCTGGTGGTTGAAGGTATTCGAGGAGGTATGGAGCAATGCAGCAACACAGCAGCATAATCTCCATTGCCTCTCTTTTGCAGTTGTATAGGATGATATAAATAAATTTATTATCCTGCCAGAGCCTCAGGCAGCTCGCGCTCATAGTGTTTATGCAAAACATAACGCTGCAGTCCCCGGCTGCTTAACAGCGCTTTTTTTGCATAAGAAGCTGCTTCTAGCTGGTTTCCTGTTTTTTCTTCAATTTCGGAAAGTAATGCATTTTTCATCCATGGCTTGGAAACTCTAGCAGCGCTTGATCGAGCAAGCTCTATGTTTCCTTCTTCCAAATGAACAAAGGCTGCATAATAATGTTGGTAATCCATTGGCCGTATATGTACGATTTGGTTTTTTACCGAGGAAACATCTTTCCGATATGCACCATGAAAGGCCATATACAATGCTTGTCTGTGGCGCTGTTTATACTTGAGAAGCAATTGAGGCATCAGACGTTCAACTTCTTCATCTTGTCTGTTCGAAGATGCATATAAAATATAAAAGGCAGGGTTTTTACGCTGGGCAATTAAAAATTTCTCCAATCGATCCAAATCTGTTTCAAGAAGCGGCGTATAAAGAGGTAATACAAAGAATAAAAAGACAATAATAAAGCTGGAAATGATGGAGTAATTGATGCTTAAACCCAACATGCTTAAGGAAATATTGACGATAAAAACGAAAAGAAATGCAAATAGCGTACGGACTGGCGAGTTAATATTGAAACACATCCTTTTCTCAATAACTGCTCGATATAACTAAAGATGTTGAATGGAATAGAGAAAAATTTCCCATTTCAGAGTATTATAATACAGAACGTAATAAGGACACTAGTCTATTAATCGTTTCTATTGATCGTTTTTAAATCTCATGAGCTGTAAAATCTGTGTATTTTATTGTCTTTGAGTTTGAATTTTGCTACAATTTCTATCAGGTTATATTTGGAAGGGGAATCAACACTATGCCAGTTACTTTGTAATAGTTTAATCCACAATTCTATTTTTACTATTACAAGGAAACAAAGCAAAGTGTGTTATACATCACATCATGCGGCGAATCCTTGTGATTTGCTGCTTTTTTTGTGATTTATGATGCTTCTCAATATTCTGCTTTGTATTCCTTCTATACATTAGGAGGATATCGATGAGTCATTCACAAAATACAAGTAATAGCATTTTAACTATAGCGTGCAAAGATATTATTTTGAGAGAGTATCAGGTCGAGGATTTAGATGCTCTGCATAATCTCACTTGGCAGCCTCATTTTCATGAATTTTTGCTGGATTGGAATGTTTCTAAGGAACAAAGGGCAGACTGGTTCAATCATTATGAAATACCAGAAAATCTACTTTTTTTAGAAGCGGTATCCAAAGATGGTGATATAGGAGAGCTGCGGCTGCGACTGAGTATAATATCCAGAGATACTGGCGAATTTATCGGTGTTTGCGGGACAGGAATATTGGATAAAATATCGCCGCCCAACAGAGAGATTTTTTATGGGATTTCAAATGATCATAGAAATAAGGGTTACACGACTCAAGCTGCAAACGGATTGATTCAGTATTTGTTCGAAAATACGAATGTCGAGGAGCTCGTGGCTATCGCTCAGATACGCAACGTACCATCGAATAAAGTGATCCTAAAATGCGGTTTTGAATTTCAAAACAATATCGTTATTGAAAATAGGGAATACAGTTATTACAAGCTTAAAAAGTGATAGTTGAAAAACGGAAAATGAGAGGGCTGCCAGCAAGCAGTCCTTTCGTTTTGTTAAAATTCATCGAACACCAACAGCATTTTATCGTTCAGCCAATACATCATTCACAAATTTTATGATTTAATTCAGTGTAAAGGTATAGGAATAAAGAGCACTTAAAGCTATAATGGTTTTTAGTATAGCATTTACAAAAGGACATGGGCCGTTAATGACTGTTTGGTCCAGCCGAAAAATAACTTTTAAGGAGTACTCGAAATGACTAAAACGCTTATTTTCGGGCACAAAAACCCGGATACCGACACGATTACATCAGCGATCGCATACGCTGAGCTAAAAACAAAGCTAGGTGCTGACGTTGAGGCGATTCGCCTTGGGGACGTTAATGGCGAAACACAATACGCTCTTGATTATTTCGGCATCCCAGCTCCTCGTTTGATCGAGAATGTTGCTGACGAGACTGACACTGTTATTTTGGTCGATCATAACGAGCGTCAACAATCCGCAAACGATATCGACAGTGTACGTGTACTTGAAGTAATCGATCACCACCGTATTGCTAATTTCGAGACAAGCCACCCTGTATATTTCCGCGCTGAGCCTGTAGGCTGCACAGCGACGATTTTGAATAAATTGTACAAAGAGAACGGCGTTGAAATCCGCAAAGAAATTGCTGGCCTTATGCTGTCTGCTATCATTTCTGATTCCTTGCTGTTCAAATCGCCAACTTGCACGGAGCAAGATGTAGCAGCCGCTCGCGAGCTTGCTGAAATCGCTGGCGTTAATGCAGAAAGCTACGGTCTGGACATGCTTAAAGCAGGCGCGGATCTTAGCGACAAAACGATTGCACAGCTGATTTCCCTAGATGCGAAAGAATTCGCAATGGGCAGCTACAAAGTAGAAATCGCGCAAGTAAACGCGGTTGATACAAACGATGTTATTTCTCGTCAAGCTGAGCTGGAAGCAGCACTTAACGATATTATTGCAACAAAAGGTCTTGATCTGTTTGTGCTTGTTGTAACGGACATTTTGAACAATGATTCCGTAGCGCTTGCACTTGGCGCTCAAGCTCATGCGGTTGAGAAAGCTTACAACGTAACGTTGGTAGACAATAAAGCGGTACTCAAAGGCGTTGTTTCCCGCAAATCGCAAATCGTACCTGTTCTTACAGAAACGCTAAGCAGCCTGTAAGAAACAGCGAGGCAGCAGCCGTTTGCCAAAAAAATAGCAGTCTGAAGCTTGGATTTCAAGTTTCAGGCTGCTTTTGTTTTGCTATACTAGAGAAGAAGGAGCGGATGACATGTTTACTGTAACAGAATATAGCGCTGAATTAATGAAGGACCCGTTTGGCATTTTATCAGGAAAGAGGTATGAGTTCATTCTTGATCTGGATGTAGCGGATGATGATGAGCTTTATCATGACGAGGGCGTGACGCTCCGTGTCATTTATGTGATCGAAGAGGATACAGCCCGAATCGCAAAGTATGAATTTCTAACCACTTCCTCCAATAAGTACATTGATTTTGAGCTGGAAGAGGATGAAGAGAAGATGGTACTGGCGTTTTGTCAGGAGCATTTTGACAAGTCGGAGGAATAAACAGCCTTTTAGCAGTTGAATTATAATACATAATTCACTATACCATCTGTGCCAATAGAGCTAATTATTAGCTCTATTGCGCATAGCCTGCCGCAGTAGTTGCGAAATCCATGTATAGGGGATGAGAAACGATGGATAGCGGAATAAAGAGGAAACTGTCAGAAAGTGAAATGACAGCGATTACATCGAAAGCTTTTGGACAAGCTGCCATTGCTGTTAAAGAACTTACGGATGGATGGGCGAACGCAGCCTATCAAGTCATGCTGGAAGACGGGCGATTAATTATCGTGAAAGCGGCGCCGCTAGCGTCTGCGAAACTGATGAGCTATGAGCAAGGTTTGATGAAAGCAGAGGTTGAGGTGCTACGATTGGTGAAGCAAATGGGCGTGATTCCAGTACCGGCTGTTTATGTCCATGATGCTTCGGAATCGATCGTAAACTGCGAGTATTTCATTATGGAGATGCTGGATGGCGAACCCTATAACAAAGTGAAGGATCGCCTGACCGATGAGCAGCGTAATCAGATCGATTATCAGCTAGGTATCTATAACCGTCAATTAAATGAAATTCACGGAGAACGATTTGGCTTGTATGCGGCTAACAACGAGGCGAATCGCACATGGAGAGAGGCTTTTCACAGCCTGTTGCTTGGCGTGCTTGCAGATGGCGAAAGTGAAGGCGTACGGCTGACTGCGGAATACGATACGATTCGAAGCGAGGTTGCGCGTAGGCTTGGCGTGCTGGATGAAGTAACAGAACCGAGGCTCATTCACTGGGATTTATGGGACGGCAATGTTTTTATAAAAGACGGAGCGATTACAGGCATTATTGATTTTGAGCGTGCACTTTGGGGCGATCCACTAATAGAGCATTATTTTAGTCACTTCTGTAACACGGCTGCGTTCCTTGAAGGTTATGGAATAACGCAGCTGACTACGGCAGAACGCGGGCGCAGAGCACTCTATGATCTTTATTTGGATCTTATTCTTTGTATAGAGTGCTCATTCCGGCAGTATGAGGATGTTAATCATCTGAGATGGACACGCGATAATATGGAGCAGGGCTGGCAACGTTTTTTAACGATGTCATTGATTAGCTGACATTGGCATAGATTAAAAAACCGAAAAGAGGCAGCACCCAAATGAGCGGTACCATTGCGATGGTAACCGCTATTTTCATTTTATTGAACCGATAGAGCACCCAGCTTGCAATAATGGACAAAATAAGAGCTACCGGATAAAGCCAAATCACAATAAATAAAAGCACAGGCCAGAATAGATTTTCTGAACCTGGCGAGTCGAACATCATAACAGACATTAACGCGACAAAAAGCCAAACGAGCGTAAACAATCCGAACAAGATTTGACTAATCAGCATTGTAAGAAAAACCTTTTTGTTTTTCATCACTCAACCCCCCTTTCCCCCAAATATTATTAAAGCAAGCCTCGCGGATTTGTACAAGTGAAATTGTTACTTTCTGCCTATCCTCGGTTCCCTTTGTTATTTGTCACCCCTTAACCGCATAAAATTCAAAAACAGCTATTTTTTGCGGTGCATGCAGAGAGGAGCAGGTGATGAACAGGGCAAATAAGGATATTGAGCTGGCAGAGCAATTTGGCGCCCATAATTATCATCCCCTGCCGATTGTGATTAGCAGCGCAGAGGGCGTATGGGTGCAGGATTCAGAAGGCGCGCGCTACATGGATATGTTGAGCGCTTATTCGGCATTGAATCAAGGGCATCGACATCCTCGGATCATTAGAGCGTTAAAGGAGCAGGCGGATAAGGTCACGATTACATCACGAGCTTTTCATAATGAGGCACTTGGTGCGTTTTGCGAGAAGCTGGCGGCCTATACCGGCAAGGAACGAATTCTTCCTATGAATACAGGGGCAGAGGCAGTTGAGACGGCGATCAAAGCTGTACGACGCTGGGCTTACAGCGTCAAGCAAATACCGAATGATCAAGCTGAAATCATCGCTTTTGAGGGCAATTTCCATGGCAGAACGCTGACACTGACGTCTTTCTCCTCAACGGAGGAATATAAGCAAGGTTACGGTCCCTTTACACCTGGATTTCGTGTTGTTCCATATGGCGACCTAGAGGCAGTGAAGGCGGTGATGCAGCCGAATACCGCTGCGATATTGATTGAGCCGATTCAAGGCGAGGCGGGCATTCGGATTCCTCCGGATGGATTTCTTGCTGCTGTTGCTCAGCTATGTGCAGAACAGCAGGTGCTGCTTGTGGCAGATGAGATTCAAACCGGCTTCGGGCGTACAGGACGAAAATTCGCATGCGATTGGGAAAATGTCATTCCTGATATTTATATTATGGGGAAAGCGCTGGGTGGAGGGGTCATGCCTGTATCGGCTATCGCCGCGAACGGGAGCATTATGGATGTATTCGAGCCGGGCTCTCATGGTTCAACCTTTGGAGGAAATCCGCTTAGCTGCGCTGTTGCGATTGCAGCGCTTGAAGTAACCGAAGAGGAAGGGCTGGCGGAACGCTCACAGCTGTTGGGGCAATATTTGATGAGCAAGCTTGCTACATTGCGCCATCCGGACATTGCTGAAATTAGAGGACGCGGATTGTTCATCGCCATTGTGCTTTCGACGCCTGCAAGGCCTTATTGCGAGAAGCTGATGGAGCTGGGACTGCTTTGCAAGGAAACGCATGAGCATGTCATTCGTTTGGCACCGCCGCTCATCATCACGGAAGAGGAGCTCGACTTTGCCTTCGAACAAATTCAAACGGTCTTCGCGAATAGCATACAGGCAGGAGCGTGACGGCGATGAGCATTCAACAGGTGGCAATCGTTGCTGTTCCTTTTGGGAAAGGGGCAGGGAATCCCGGTGCGGAGCTTGGTCCAGCGCATATATTGCAGGCGGCAGAGCTTAGCCGCAAGCTGGCGGAGCTTCACATCCCGCATCGGTTAGCGGGCGAGATTGGCTTAGTTACTCCAATACCGCCGCTTCAATCCGCAAATGCCAAACATTTGTCTGAGGTGCACGAAGTGACCAGCCGATTGTCTGAGCGCGTATCGGAGATCGTTGCGGCAAGGGAATTCCCGTTAGTGCTAGGCGGAGATCATAGCATTTCCATTGGGACGATTGCTGGCTTAGCCGAGCATTATAAAAATCTTGGAGTCATTTGGTTTGATGCGCATTCGGATTTGAATTCGGAGGATACAAGTCCCTCGGGCAATATACATGGGATGTCGCTTGGCATCAGCCTTGGCAGAGGCATTCCTTTGTTAACGAATTTAAGAGGATTTTCGCCCAAAATAAAGCCAGAGCATGTCGCGATTGTCGGAGCCAGATCGCTTGATTCCGGCGAGAAGGCCTATATCCGATCTTTAGGCATCGCTTGTTATACCATGCATGATATTGATCGCCTTGGTATTGCTCGCGTGATGGAGAAGGTGATACAGCAGCTTAAGCAAACGACTGATGGCGTCCACGTCAGCTTTGACATTGATAGCCTTGATCCGGTTGAGGCACCGGGTACGGGCACGCCTGTCAGGGGCGGACTCAGCTACCGTGAAGCGCATCTTGCACTTGAGCTTCTTTATCAATCGGATCTGGTCACATCAGCCGAAGTCGTGGAAGTTAATCCAAGCCTCGACCATAATGACCAGACGGCTAAGCTTGCGGTGGAGCTAATTGGCTCGCTGCTGGGTGAACAGATTTTGTGAAGCAAGGGAAAGAGCCTCAAGCGACTAGCAAAGATTCGAATGAGCAGGAGGAACTGAGCTATGCGGGAGCCATATCAGAACGAACCATTTACCGATTTTTCGGTAATCGACCATATTAATGATTTTCAGGAGGCGCTGCGCAAAGTTGAACTGGAGCTGGGCCAAGAGTATTTTCTAAGGATTGGTGCTGACCGCATCGAGACGATTCAAAAGCGAAAATCAATCAATCCCTCTGATGTTGGGCAGCTTGTAGGAATCGTCTCACAGGCGGATTCTGAGCTGGCGCATAAAGCCATACTTGCTGCCGCAGAGACT
The DNA here is from genome assembly GCF_052115145.1 of Paenibacillus sp. 2TAB26. Classification (NCBI taxonomy): domain Bacteria; kingdom Bacillati; phylum Bacillota; class Bacilli; order Caryophanales; family Paenibacillaceae; genus Paenibacillus; species Paenibacillus sp. 2TAB26. Next base: position 79,560 of record NZ_JBFRGC010000013.1, on the reverse strand, counting down.
TTCGAGCATTGGAAGAAAGTGACGCCTTCTGCCAGGGCGAGAGTATTGTATAAAGCAGCGACGTTACTGCGAAGGCGTAAGCACGAGTTTTCTGCATGGCTCGTTTATGAAGCGGGCAAAAGCTGGGCGGAGGCCGACGGAGATACAGCCGAAGCCATCGATTTTTTGGAGTATTACGGGCGGGAGATGGAACGGCTTGCAGAGCGTCAGCCTATTGTTGCTGTAGCAGGCGAGGATAATGAGCTAGTCTATATCCCGCTTGGCGTTGGCGTTATTATTCCGCCATGGAATTTTCCGCTTGCGATTATGGCGGGCATGACCATGGCGGCGGTTGTTGCCGGCAATACGGTAGTATTAAAGCCGGCCAGCGCGACGGCTGTTATCGCGGCGAAATTTGTTGAGCTGCTGGAGGAGGCAGGGCTGCCTGACGGTGTTGTGAATTTCTTGCCCGGCGCGGGAAATGAGGTGGGTGATTTTTTGGTGGAGCATCCATTAACCCGCTTTATATGCTTTACGGGGTCAAGGGAGGTAGGCCTGCGTATTAACGAGAAAGCCTCTATCGGCCAGTCGGATCAGAAATGGTTGAAGCGCATCGTTTCAGAGATGGGCGGCAAGGATACGATTATTGTTGATGCGGAGGCCGATCTTGAGCTGGCGGCCGATGCGATTACAGCATCCGCTTTCGGTTATGCTGGACAGAAATGCTCGGCCTGCTCGCGTGCTGTTGTGCATGAACTCGTCTATGACGAGGTTATTGATAAGGTTGTTGAACGAACAAAACGGCTAAAGCTTGGGAAAGCAAGCGAGCAGTCTACTTACGTTGGACCGGTCATTGACGAGCGAGCCTACATGAGTATTTTAAAATATATCGAGGTTGGGCGCAGCGAAGGAATCATCGTACATGGCGGCAAAATTGGAGATAGCAGCGGTTATTTCATTGAACCAACAATCATTAAGGATGTCGCTCCGCTTGCCCGCATCGCGCAAGAGGAAATATTCGGGCCGGTACTCGCGTTTATTAAAGCGGGCAGCTTTGACGAAGCGCTTGCTATCGCGAACAACACCGATTATGGGCTGACGGGTGCCGTCATCTCGCGGAACCGCAGCAGATTGGAGCAGGCCCGCGAGCAGTTTCATGTCGGCAATCTTTATTTTAACCGCAAGTGTACAGGTGCCTTAGTTGGGGTCCATCCTTTTGGCGGATTTAATATGTCAGGTACGGATTCGAAGGCCGGCGGGCGTGATTATTTGCTGCTCTTCACGCAGGCGAAGGTTGTATCAGAAAAATTCTAATCGTTACAGGCGAGCGGATTGGGCTATTAGGCTGCCGATCCGTTCAATGCCGCTCTCAATGTTCCTCTCAATCACATTGGTCACATTAAGCTTTAATAGATTTGCCCTCTGAAAAGTAGACAAGTAGTCACGATCCATGGCATCAACCAGTATGTCCTCCTTGCGTAATTTGCTGATTAGGAGCGGGACAGAAATGGTTTCATGAAGCAAAATATGAGTATGAACGATCGGGTAATTGGATCGCTCATAGGTGAAGGCACCTTTGCTGCGTGAAGCTTCCTTCGCAAGCGCCGTATCGAGAAGCTTAGCCCTTTCCGAGTATTTCCCGCGGATTTTGGCGCGATGACGCTCGAACATGCCGCTGCGCAAATAGATTTCAAGAGCGGCTTGCGACAGCATGGAGCTGTCGATGTCGTCTTGTTTTTTGTATAGGCGAAACGCTTCTGCAAGTAAATCAGGGATGACCGCAATACCGATCCTCAGGCCGGGAAATATAATTTTGGAATAGCTCTTTAAATAGATGACATGAGAGGAGTCGTCATAAGTGTAGATCGGATCGGCTTTGCTGTTCTGCTCGAAATCAGCTAGAAAGTCGTCTTCAACGATATATACATCGTATTTGGCGGCCAGCTTAGCGAGCAGCTGCTTCTCTTTCTTCGAATAGGAGCAGCCAAGCGGGTTGTGAAACCGCGGCATCGTATAAAAAAACTTAATGTCCTCTGTGCGAAAGATCTCCTCCAGCCTGTTGAAATCAATGCCGGAGAAACGACGCTCGATGCCAATTACGGGTACATTCCGTGTTTGTAAATACTCTATAAACAGATGATAACCTGGCTGCTCAATCAGCACCTTCTGCTTGCCGCTCGGAAATGGCATAGATGCAAGCAGAGACAGCGCCTGTTGAACCCCGGAGACAACAAAGATATTGCGCTCTGGCGCAAACACCTGATAGCTCATCAATTGCTTGCGAACGATATCAATCAAGGAATCCATTCCTTTGGCGGTGCCATAAACAAATAAGTCCTTCTGGTAAGTGTCGATTGCTTTATTAATGCAATGCTGAAAATCCAAATAAGGAAACAATGCCGGATCGGGCGCCGATGCTGCAAAGTTGAGCAGGCGGGCTGCTTCATCTTGAGCGGCGTTCATTCCTTTTACAACAAAATAGCCGCTTCTTGGCATCGCATAAATGAGATGGCGTTTCTCCAGCTCATCCAAAGCTTTAATAATTGTGCTCTTGCTGCAATTGAACTGCTCTGCCAGCGCTCGAATGGAAGGGAGCTTCTGCCCATCCTTATAGGGCTGCTTTGCAATGAGCTCCTCCAGCTCATTCATGAGCTTTAAATAAAAGTACATTTTAACAGTGCCTCCTGCCATCTGTACCGATACAGATGGCTTTTTTGTATATTGTAGCATGTGCAGCTTTGGAGATACGATACCTATATAAAGCGAACAGTTACTAGGAGGTATACCATGATGACAACACACAATAATTCGAAGTCGAAACGGCTTGCGTATACAGCGATTATTGTTTATTCCACTATTGTAGGGCTTTCTTTTCTTTTCGGAAAATTAGCCTTGACGGTTACAAGTCCGCTGGACAGTCTCGCCCACCGTTTCACCATATCTTTTATTGCGGCAACAATACCAGTCGCATTCGGCTGGATCAAGCTGCAGCTTAAAGCGCGGGATATGCTAAGCATTCTTCCGCTAGCTGTCTTTTATCCGTCGATGTTTTTTGCTTTCCAAGCCTATGGATTACAGTTTACATCCTCCGCAGAAGCAGGTATTATTCATGCCACAGTGCCTATCTTCACGATGATTGCCGCAGCGTATTTCTTGAAGGAGCGGACGACTAAGGTACAGAAGCTTTCGACCCTGCTCTCTGTTGTTGGGGTTATATTCATCTTTGTCATGAAGGGGACGTCAATCGATATTTCTAATGTAAAAGGCACCTTGCTCATACTTTTGTCAGCTCTTTCCTTGGCAGGCTATAGCGTACTAGCAAGGCGACTCTCTGGTCGCATGAAGGTAATGACGATGACGTATATGATGACGGCTATTGGCTTCCTTGTATTTAACTTTATCGCAATAAGCCAACATGTCGCCAAAGGAACGATTGCTCATTATTTTGAACCATTTGCCAGTCCAGTGTTCCTCCTATCGATATTATATTTGGGTGTGCTCTCTTCGCTCGTATCCAGCTTGCTCAGCAATTACGCCTTATCCAAGCTTGAAGCGTCTAAAGTGAGCGTATTTAATCATCTGGCAACGTTGGTCTCTGTTATCGGTGGATTTGTGTTTCTCGGCGAGAAGCTGGCATACTACCATTTCATTGGCGCTGCAGTTATCGTTGTTGGTGTGCTGGGCACGAACATGGGGGCATTCGGTAAAAGAAAGGGAACATCTCCGATAAGTGTTTCTCAAAAGGTGGAACGATAACAGAAGGCAGCGATTCCATCTGAGTCGTACAGCTGCTGCCGGAAAGCTTAGTTATACTCATTCTCTACGCTGACAGCTGCTCTAATAATGGATATGATTAGGTTTGTAGGTTATTAGAAGCGGCGTTAAGGGGATGATCAAGTGATCGAGAATAAGGATACATGGATTGTGGAAGCGGATATTACAAGCATGCAATCAGCAATGGAAAAAGGATGGATAAGCTCAGAAGAGCTGGTCCAGTTATATATGGAGCGAATCAGCAAATATGATGGCGTTCTTCGATCTATTTTGGAAATGAACCCTGATGCCATTGAAATTGCCAAAGCGTTAGATAAAGAGCGACAAGAAAAAGGGAGTCGTGGCAGCCTGCACGGTATTCCGATTTTGCTCAAGGATAACATCGATACACACGACAATATGCACACAAGCGCGGGATCAGTAGCTTTAGCGAATTCATATGCTGCGGAAGATTCCTTTGTTGCTTCGCAATTACGTGCCGCAGGAGCGGTTCTGCTAGGCAAAGCGAACATGACAGAATGGGCTAATTTCATGTCAGGCACAATGTGGGCGGGATACAGCTCAAGAGGAGGCCTTGTGCTTAACCCGTATGGTCCGGGAGAGCTGTTCATTGGCGGTTCAAGCTCGGGATCAGGCGCTTCGGTTGCCGCCAATTTGGCAGCTGCTGCAATTGGCACGGAAACTTCGGGATCCATCATTAGCCCTGCAAGCCAAACGAGCCTAGTAGGAATTAAACCAACGATTGGGTTAGTAAGCCGAGCTGGCATTATACCGATTACAAACAGTCAGGATACAGCAGGTCCGATGACTAGAACGGTAACGGATGCGGCTATTCTTCTTGGAACATTGGCAGGCGCCGATGAGCGAGATGCGGTTACGGTAAATGGGGCAAAGCAAGCTCATTCCGACTATACGCCATTCCTTGATGCTGGTTATTTAAAGCAAGCAAGGATCGGAATCCCGCGCTTTTATTATAAAGATTTGGACGAAGACAGGCTTGCGATCATGGAGTCGACTATTGCGGTTTTGAAACAGGCTGGCGCGACGATTATCGATCCCGTTGAGCTGCCGTGTGAGAAGGTTGATTGGGATTGGCATGTGCTGCGATATGAATTCAAAAAATATATCAATGACTACCTCGGAAAGCTGGATGAATCGGTTCCGGTTCATTCCTTGAAGGAGTTAATTGCTTATAACGAAGAGCATGCAGACATTGCTTTAAAATATGGGCAGGATACGCTGCTATCGGCGGAGGAAACGAGCGGAACGTTGACCGAACAGGAATATGTCGATAGTATTTTGAGAAATAAAGAGCTGGCAGGCAAGCATGGAATTGACTTCGCATTAGAGGAGCATCAACTGGATGCTTTGTTGTTCCTAGGCAATGATGATGGCGATGATCTTGCAGCAAAAGCGGGTTATCCGGTCATTACCGTGCCTGGCGGTTATGCGGAGAAGGGAATCATTGCCGAAGGCGGCTATACGACCAAGGGACCGCAAGGGGTCACCTTTATCGGTACAGCATTCAGTGAGCCTACCTTAATTAAACTAGCGTATGGCTTTGAGCAGGCGACCAAGCATCGTGTATCTCCGTCAGCTTTTAATTGAATAGCTTGAAATAAGCAGGCGTAAACACCGGATATAATCCGCTGGTTTGCGTCTGTTTTTTTGGGAAGAAATAAGGAATAGAAACATGTATGGCTTGTTATGTTTAAGAGACTGCGTATCTTTTTTTAGATATGGATCGTTTTCTAATAAAGGTGTTTTGGAGGAGTGTATTTATAATGCAAAAGGTACTTATTTTAGGTGCAAGCGGTCTTGTAGGAAGAGCATTGGTCAATGAACTGCAGCATGGTTTTGACCTGTATGGCACTTATTCTTCATCATTTACGAGGCTGCCTACGGATAAGCAGTACAAATTAGATGTTGAGCAAATGGCTGAAATGAAGGAAATCATCCATTCGATTAAACCCGATATTGTTATTTCTTGCTTAAGAGGAGAGTTTGATCAACAGCTGTTGTTCCATAAAGAATTGGCTATGGAATTAGCTAAGCATAATAGCCGACTGTATTTCTTTTCTACGACGAACGTATTTGATGGAGACTTTTCAAAGGCTCATTTTGAAACAGATCTACCTATTTCCGGCACCGATTACGGGAAATTCAAAATCGAATGTGAAAACATGCTTACAGAAATTTTGAATGAACGAGCGATCATTGTCAGAATACCGGCGATATGGGGGAAAGATTCTCCGAGATGGAACACGGTTAAAGATAGTATCGAAAATAATAAAGAGATAGAGGTTTACAGCAATCTCGTGTTTAACAATCTTCTGGATGTTTTGCTCGCTAAACAGCTGCGCTTCATTATTGAAAAAGAGCTAAAAGGAATTTTTCATTTAGACGCAGTGGATACGCTGACTCAAGGACAATTTTATGAACAAATTTTAAAGCAATTAGGAAGTGAAAAGAGTATATTGCGAGAACGATTATATGAGGATGATGCTGCTACATATTATTTTCAGTTGCGTTCGAATCGCGATGACTTTGCCAGCGCTCCGCGAAGCACTAATGCTGAGATGATATCATATTTAGTGAGCAATTATTTGGATTAAGAGCAGCAATAGTTTAAAAAGGATGGGGCGGCCGGCGGGCGGCTCTTTTTTTTATTAAACAGCCCTGCGACAACAGGCTGATCCCGATAAGCATAGGGCGTCATCTATCATAAAGAGGGCAGGAACAATCCTGCCCTCTTCATTTCTATTGCTTGATTTGGGGGAGCGTGGCAGAACTTTATGCCAAGGGCCAGCGGCTAGCAACTGGAGAGGAAGCATTCGAGGTGAAGCCTACCGGAGAGGAAGGCATCGAGATGATAAAAGCATTACTCGGAATGGGCGGGCTGATTACGAACGTAAATATGCCGAATCGCGGACAGATCGAAGGTTTGCCGGCGGGAGCCGTCGTAGAGACGAACGCTGTATTCGGTTATAATCACGTAAGCCCGATTCTTGCTGGCAGGCTTATTCCTGAGGTGGAGCAGCTGGTGCTGCCGCATGTAATGAATCAGGAAATGACACTTCAAGCTGCCTTAAACAAAGACAAAGCCTTGGCGTTTCAGGCTTTCATGAACGATCCGCTTGTTAGTCTGCCTAATCAAGCTGGAGCAGCATTGTTTGAGAAAATGCTTCAGAACACGAAGTCGATGCTGCCTGGCTGGGACCTGTAGCAAAAAACGACAGGGAAAAAGCAATTCCCTTTTGAGAGGGAATTGCTTTTTTTGTTCGTGCTGTCGCTGTAAGTCCAAGACCTCCGATGGCGGTCTTTTCTTATGTTTGTTTTTCAATCTAGAATGAAGTGTGTCTAACTGAAAGATTAATTCAATAAGGATGAAAAACCAATATATGTTAAGATATTTATGCGATATCATTTGGGAGTAACGATTTACCTTACAAAGTATTTAGAAGCTGATTTACTTCGTAAAAGGTAAAGTTATGTGGACTGCTAAGGAGGGCAGATATGACTATAAAAGCGAGATACATTTTGCTTGCTGTATTAATAATTAGTGTGGCCATTTTAATTTTACTGCTGTCATCAAGACAAGAGAAATTTATTCACAAAACAGCAGTTAACGAAAAGATAGTTCAAACTAGAAGTTTTAGCGTGAGTTCTGATTCTACAGATTTGAATACATCAGCAAAAGGAACATTATTTATCAAGGGAGACAAAGGAATTCCGGAACATATTCAGATTGTTGCTTCGATTTCAATCGACCCTAAAGACTGGGGTGGTGTTGCTTTCAATATTCCTGATAAATGGTATATTTCAAACATTACAAGCAGTTATCCTGAAAAAGAAACAAAATCCATACCTACGGACTATATAACGACATTGACTACCGCGGATACAGAAAATAAATGGAGAGCAATAATTGAAGTTGGAAGAGGACGAGACGCCTATAAATCAACGGGAGGCGGTACAGGAACGGTTGTGATTGACTTAGTTTCTGATAAAAAGGCAATACAAGAGTCAGATAAGTTCAGTATTTCGGTTGCGGTGGGCTCAGATGAAAAAGATGGTGTAAAGATTGTAGGACCTGATTATGTTGAAATACCTATATCGTTAACGGATATGTCAGATGATTAAAATTAGATAATAGACCATTRCACTTCATGTGAAACTTAAAGTGCCGCGTCATATGCGGCTTTTTCTATTTGAGAGGGATCTCGTTATAATGAGAAGAGCGATTGCAGAAAGAAGTGAAATAATCATGAAGATCATTGTCATTGGCGCAGGAATTGCTGGAGCATCAACCGCATACCATTTGGCTAAGCAGGGAGCAGATGTCCTCATTATCGATAGGAAAGATGAAGGACAGGCTACGGATGCAGCAGCTGGCATTATTTGTCCTTGGCTGTCGCAGCGGCGCAATAAGGCGTGGTATCGCCTTGCTAAGGCCGGAGCGAGTTATTACCCTGTTTTAATTGAAGAGCTGGAAAGTGAAGGGGAAACCGAAACCGGATATGCCAAGGTCGGCGCCCTCAGTATACATATGGATTCGGAGAAAATCGAGAAAATGGAAGCGAGAGCTTACAAGCGTTTAGAAGAAGCTCCAGAAATCGGTGAGATTACGCAGCTTGATGAACATCGGACCCGAGAGTTCTTCCCGCTGCTCGTCGAAGGATATTCTTCCGTTCATATTAGTGGAGCTGCTCGTGTGGACGGCCGTGCGCTGCGTGATGCTTTGCTTCGATCTGCACAGAGGAATGGGGCTGAGCTTATCTATGGGGATGCTAGGCTTGAATATCAATCCAACCGAATAACGGGTGTAACGGTTGGGGCAATTAGTTACTCGGCTGACATCGTGATCGTCTGTGCAGGGGCTTGGGCAGGGCAGCTGCTGCAACCGTTGGGCATTGATTTTAAAGTGAGTTATCAGAAAGCGCAAATTATGCACTTGCAGCTTCCAGATGCCAAACAGAATACTGGCAGCTGGCCGGTTGTTATGCCGCCTTCCGATCAATATTTACTCGCCTTTGATCAGCAAAAAATCGTCATAGGGGCCACTCATGAAAATGATATTGAAGGTTATGATACGAGGATCACGCCCGGTGGAATGCATGAAATTTTAAGCAAATGTCTTCCACTTGCACCTGATCTGGCCGATAGTACATTTCAGGAAGTAAGAATAGGCTTTCGCCCTTTTACTGCCGATTTTCTTCCGGTTATAGGCGTCATTCCAGATTGGGAGGGACTGCTTGCCGTAAACGGTCTTGGGGCTTCCGGCTTGACGATGGGGCCTTATATCGGAGAACAGTTGGCTAAGCTAGCATTAGGAATGGAAGTGGATATCGATTTAACCGATTATGAAATTTGTAAAGCCATTAGCTAAGCTGTAGGTTAAATTCATAATAAGTCATTTTAATATCGTAGAAGGAGAGCTGCTGTTTTGAAGAATAATATCATCGAATACTGTTTAACGAAGAACGGAGCGTCTAAGGATTATCCCTTCGGATTCGAACCGTTGGTCATCAAAGTTGCAGGTAAAATATTCGCGTTTATTTTTGAGGACAAAGGGGAGCATCTTCGCTTAAACCTAAAATGTGATCCGATTATTGCGGAAAACTTAAGGGAACAGCACGAGGCTGTTCGACCAGGATACCATATGAATAAAAAACATTGGAATACAATTACGATCGACGGTTCTTTGCCAGAGTCGGATGTTTTTGAAATGATTGATCATTCTTACGAGCTGGTTGTCAAAAGTCTTTCTAAGAGCCTTCGAGAATCTATTATCGAAAAGAACTAATTAGATATGGCTCAGAGCGTATGACGGGACTTCGCAGGTTGTAGTTAAATTAAGATTGTGATAAACTGTACCTAATTTTGATGACGGGAGTTGAACGAATACAATGTAGAACTTTCTTGCTGTGAGATCACGAAAAGAACGAACTCAGCGATCCGCTGTGGTTGGTTTATTTCGTCTCTGCAAGAAAGGTCTGCATTTCGTTTGCGCTCCCTATCCGGATAGTCATCCAGTCCCATAAAATGGGGCTGTATTTCCTCGTATGGATTAGAGACGCAAGAAAGCACCTTTCTTGCGTCTCTTTTTTATTTTCATACGAAAGGATGATCGCCATGCCCGCGATTCAAGTATCTAATCTCACATTTGCCTATCCAGGCAGCTATGACCTCATATTCGAAAATGTTCATTTTCAAATCGATACAGACTGGAAGCTCGGGTTTACAGGGCGAAACGGTCGGGGGAAAACGACGTTCTTTAACCTGCTGCAGGGGAAATACGAATACAGCGGTACGATCTCCGCACCCGTTGCCTTTGATTATTTTCCGTTTCCCGTCGAACATCCGGAATATTTGACCGTCGACGTCATCGAAGAAATCGTGCCAGACTATGAGCGCTGGAAGCTGATGCGTGAACTGAATCTGCTTAAGGTTTCGGAAGATGTGTTGTACCGGCCATTCGAAACGCTGTCCCAAGGCGAGCAAACGAAGGTACTGCTTGCCGTGCTGTTCATTCAGGACAATCGCTTTCTGCTCATCGACGAGCCAACCAATCATCTCGACTTGCATGCACGTAAACTCGTCGGTGATTATTTAAACACGAAGCGCGGTTTTATTCTTGTGTCACATGACCGCTCATTTCTTGACCGCTGTGTCGATCATATTTTATCGATCAACAAAACAAATATAGACATTCAAAAAGGCAACTTCTCCAGCTGGTGGACGAACAAAACTCGCCAGGACACGTTCGAATTGGCACAAAACGAAAAGCTATATAAAGATATCGAGCGTTTATCAAGCTCTGTCAAACGCACGAGCGGCTGGTCCCACGAGATTGAAAAATCGAAAAACGGCACACGAAACTCTGGTTCCAAGCTGGATAAAGGATATGTCGGGCACAAAGCTGCTAAAATGATGAAACGCGCGAAATCCATTGAGCAGCGGCAAAATGCCGCTGTTGAAGAGAAATCGAAACTGCTTCGAAATATTGAACAGTCAGAAAGCCTTGTGATCTCTCAACTCGCGTATTCCAAATCTGAACTGGCTGTGCTGGATCACGTCTCGATTTATTACGGGGAAAAATCAGTTTGCGAGAACGTTAGCTTGACGATCGAACAAGGGGATCGGATCGCCATTTCGGGTCCAAACGGTTCGGGTAAGTCTAGCGTGCTCCACCTGCTAAACGGTGAGGCGCTTCACTATACGGGTACGTTTCGGCTTGATCCTCAGCTGCGCGTTTCCTATGTATCCCAGAATACTTCTCATCTGCGAGGGTCTCTTTCGGATTATGCAGCAGAGCACGGAATCGACGAAAGTTTATTTAAGAGCGTGCTGCGAAAGCTTGATTTCGCCCGTATCCAGTTTGAGAAGGATATGTCGGCGTTTAGCGGCGGACAGAAGAAAAAGGTTCTGATCGCGAGAAGTCTATGTGAAGAGGCTCATCTGCATATTTGGGACGAACCGCTGAACTTTGTTGACGTCATTTCCCGGATGCAGATTGAGGAGCTGCTGCATGAGTACGCACCGACCATTGTGTTCGTGGAACATGATCGTGAATTTCACGACCGTGTCGCCACAAAAACGATTGAACTGACGGGAAACTTTGACTAAAAATCGTATCGTTTAAACGAAACAGCAGCCATAGGGCTGCTGTTTTTTTTGTGCAATCAAAGGCCAGTTTTATTATTTTCCAGTTGCATGACTCGATTTTAAAAATTGGGGCTGTGCAACACTGTTTGTCTGAGCTTATTTTTGATGCCAAAAACAAAACTGTTTCTCTAGACCCACACGCATTCTATCAAGTAACATAGGTTTTGTTCTGCAAAACCGACTGGGAGTGAAATAAGTGCAAGAAACGTATGATGACATCAAACAAGGCGAAAAAGGTGCATGGCTGAGCATTGGCGCTTATATTTTCTTGTCCGCAATAAAGTTAATTATAGGTTACCTCACTGGCTCCGAAGCCTTATCAGCTGATGGTCTGAACAACTCAACCGATATTATTGCTTCTATAGCCGTGTTGATCGGGCTTAAAATATCACGGAAACCACCGGACAAAAACCATCGGTATGGTCATTACAGAGCTGAAACGGTAGCTGCCCTAATCGCTTCTTTTATAATGTTCGCTGTAGGTTTGCAAGTTTTGTATCAGACGGTTATGAAGTTCAGAGCTCCAACAATTGAATCACCTGATATTATTGCAGCTTGGACTGCCCTAATTTGTGCCATAGCCATTTATTTCGTTTACCTTTACAACATTCGTTTAGCAAAAAAAATAAACAGTCACGCAATGATGGCGGCCGCACAAGATAATCGTTCGGATGCTCTTGTAAGCATGGGTGCTTTTGTTGGCATCATCGGTTCACAATTTGGCTTGCCATGGCTTGACCCAGTCACAGCTCTAATTGTAGGCATCATTATTTGTAAAACAGCATGGGATATTTTTCGTGATTGCTCGCATGCGCTTACAGACGGTTTCGATCATGAAGAACTTCAAACCATTAAACAAACCGTTTCCGATACCCCAGGTGTAGAGAAAATAATTGATATAAAAGCTCGTATTCACGGGAATAACAAACTGGTAGACGTAACGATTGCCGTAGACCATCAGCTAAATGTAGGCGAAAGCCATGACATTTCAGAACAAATTGAGAAACGTATTGCTGAATTGCACAGCATTTCCTACGTACACATTCACATAGAGCCTTTTTTGGCAAGTAGTTAGGTACACAGAGTAAGTTCAGATGTCTGTTACTGAAATAACGGTAACAGCTGACCGTATCACTATGCATTTTCATTAAGGGATGGATGCAAAGAATCTATGTATAACGAAAACTCAATAGAGAATAGGAGATTTTGTTCTGAATAGACATCAAATATTGAAGCTGTTGCATGATAACAAATTGCAAACGAATATACCATTTGAAGGATGTACAGAAGCAGAACTTAACTTATTAGAAAGTGAGATTGGCAATAAATTACCATTTGCTTATCAAGAATTCTTATTGGCAGCTGGTCATAATCATGGGAAATTGTTTCAAGGAAGCGATATTGAATTCTCGCAATTGAGGGATTTACAGATTGAAGCTAGAGAATTAGTAAGAGAGAATAATTATCCGATAATACTTTTAGAGAACGCATTTATATTCTCGATGCATCAAGGATATGAAATTCGATTTTTTGAGTTAAATGGAAATGACAATTCACCTGTCCTGGAGTGGTATGAAGGAAGTGATAAGGGGATTGTTATGCTCTCTGAATCATTTGAAGATTTCTTGCAAACGCAAATTGAACAGCACTCACATGTCAAATTGAAAATATCCAGCTTGTTGGATGAATGAAAACGGAATTGAAGTTATCAATGGATACCCTATAATAAAAGCATCATCAGAAAGGAATTGAATATGTCAGTAATAACTTTATGCGGTTCTACAAAATTCAAAGATCAATTTGAAAAAGCAAACGCGTTTCTTACACTTCAAGGCAATATTGTTATTAGCGTTGCTTTTTTTGAACAAAGCGATGGTTTTAAAATTACAGAAGAACAAGCAGAGTTACTAGGGCATCTACATTTTAGAAAAATAGATATTTCTGATGAAATATTCGTAATTGATGTTGATGGATATATAGGCAACAGTACAAAAAAAGAAATTCAATATGCTAAAGAAAAAAATAAAGTAATCCGTTACTTTTCCGATGGCGAGATTCCCTCAAATATATTCAACTAACGGATAACTATGGTGGAGGAATTGCAGTTGTACAGTTCCTCTTGTATCCCCAAAAAAGCCCGCCCGAAATTATTTTCGGGCGGGCTTTGCTCTTGCAATTATTGTTTAGGCAGTTGGTCCAGCGGTGGTGATCATCCACATTACGCCGTATTTGTCTTCGATATGTCCGAATAATGTGCCCCAAAATGCGGGTTCTAACGGGCACTTTATGTTGCCGCCTACAGCTAGCTTATCGAAGGCTTCGCGGGCTTCAGCCTCTGCATCATACTCGAGACACAGATGTATGGCATTTCCGCGAATGATTGGTTCAAATACAGAATCGGACATTAAAAAGTGAATTCCTCCAGCCATCAGACTCAAGTTAACCACTTTATCCTTGAGTTCTTCCTTTGCATCAGGAAGCTGTCCATGCGTCATAACGGACAGGATCTCTCCACCAAGTGCATGAGTATAGAACTCAGCTTGAGCTTTTGCGTCCTCCGACATCATATAAGTTGTGTGTTTTGCCATCTTATAACATCCTCTCATCCCATAGTTTGGATTATTTTTGTAGATAACCGATGAACTCAGCCTCTATTTAGACAACGAATGAGAAATTTGAAAATCGACAGATTCCAAAAAAAATTTTTAAACTTTATTTTATTATGCTGACAGGCAGTGAATTTCCAGTAATGATAAAATGAAGTTGCAGCTCGGGAAGGTGTTTATTAATTATTTCTGATCATGGGCTGCCTAAAGAGTTATTTTAAAAATGGGTACAATGCTGGCTTTAAGAGTATTTGTAGCTTAATGAGGTGTTTGGATTGGTTACTGTTAAAACCGAGGTTCTTATAAATGCTCCAATTCATCATTGTTTTGATCTAGCGAGGAATATAGAAGTACATACTCAAACGGTCTGGAAACATACGAAAGAGAGGGCCATAGCAGGAACGATTGAAGGCATGATTAATAAGGGAGAAACCGTGACCTTTCAGGCTACTCATTTTCTAATCAGACAAAAACTAACCTCGAAAATTACGGAATATGAAAGACCCTATCTTTTTGTAGACGAAATGAGTAAGGGGGCTTTTAAAAGCTTAAGACATGAGCATTTATTTGAGGAACATGATGGAATGACATTAATGAAAGACATATTGGTTTTTGAAGCTCCGTTTGGAATAGTTGGATGGATTACAGAGAGATTGATATTAAGAAGGTACATGAAAAGTTTTTTGGAGCATCGAAATAATCAATTAAAGAGTAGGGCAGAAGAGCTAGTCACTGACCTTGATTAACCTCGTTTAAACGCTCTGTACTGGCAAGCTTCTCTTAACAATCAAGCAAGATGATAGAGACCATATATGAACAGGTACTACAAAAAGTTGGTACTCGTTTCAAGAAAAGGTTTTTATTAGAATTGATTTGTAAGGAAGCAGATGATTGCTGGATTACGAGCTGGGAGGCATCAATATGTCATTTTTAGCACTAATTGTATTGTTAATCATAGGAGTAATCATGTTAGTGGTCGGATTTGTAGCTAAAAAGAATTGGCTTAAGCTGTTATCCATTATCCCGCTAGCTATTTCTACGTGGCATTTTTCAAATTTGTTTTTGATAGGTTATGGATGAAATTTGTGAGCATATCTCTAGCATTTTTTCCAGCTCTTAAAATATAATCATATGATCCAAAAGGAGGCAGCCATTATTATGGCTGTCTTTTACCTCATAACTGAAAAATTATGGTATTATCAAGCTGCTGTTATAGCTAGAAATAGGAGGGTGTGAACAAAATGAAGGAAAAGGTTGTCACAGCGTACGACAAACTTGCAAAAGACTACGAAAAGCATGTGGATACTGAGAGCGGGCACAACGCTTATTATGAGCGGCCAGCAATGATGAAACTTATGCCAAATGATATGAAATCACTTACAGTCCTTGATGCTGGCTGTGCTGCAGGTTGGTACACGGAGCAATTTTTAAAGCGTGGGTCTCAAGTAACGGCTATTGATTTGAGTCCTGCTATGGTAGAAGCATGCAAAAGGCGAGTTGATCATGAGGCAGAAGTATTCGCTTGTGATTTAACGGAGCCCCTCCCATTTAAAAACGAAACATTCAACCTTATAGTAAGCTCATTAACCCTGCACTATATCGATGATTGGGCGCCAACCTTTCAAGAATTCCATCGCATATTGAAACCGGGTGGACAAGTTATTTTCTCCGTACATCATCCATTTATGGACTTTAAACATTTTGAAAGACCTGATTATTTCGCTCACGAGCTGCTTATGGAAACCTGGAACAAGAAAGAATCTGGCCCAGTGGAGGTTACATTTTATAGGAGGCCTCTTCAAGAGATTCTGAATGTCACATCTGCCCAATTTATCATTGATCAAATCATCGAGCCGCAGCCGGATTTAGCTTTTAAAGATAAACCAGATGCTATGGATTGGTATAAGCGTTGGTATGATCGTCTTTCGACTAATCCTCATTTTCTCATTGTGAAGGCACGGAAATAGAAAGACAGAATTCTTAATTAGGATTAGGGGGATATGATGTCGACATTAATCGATGAGCTAATACACTATTATTTTATTCATCCGAGCTATGAAATCGAGTCTGTTCCTTTTGGTCTAACAAACCTCACGAAGATTGTTAAAATCAATGATCGAAAATATGTAGTCCGCATCTACGATCGTTATACGAAAAATGTACAAAGCATGGAAATGGAATCGAAAATAACTTCGTTTTTGAGTGGCAGTAATCTTACATTTCAAGTGCCTGTATTTCTTCGGGCGCTCAATGGGGATGAATACATACAATTAGCAGACGGTACTTTAGGTGCGGTCGTATCATTTATTGAAGGCCGTGTACCAGAAATAGTAGAAACACAACAAGCCTTGAAATTTGGTCATGTCGTTGGAGAAATCTCTTCAACACTGAGCGAATATGAAACTGATCTGCTAGACCACCATGGAAAAGCTTTCTCAGATCTTTATGATCTTCATCCACTCGCCCATCGTAATGATATAACTTCTTTTATTGAAAATCCGCCATTTTACATTTCTGAATCCCACCTGAACTTCTATAAAGATACGATTTTGTCCGTTGAGATGTCTATTCACCAGCTAAAAAGTTTGCCAAGGCAGCTCGTTCATCATGATTTGCTCATATTCAACCTATTGTCCCACAACAACAACATATGTGGCGTATTGGATTTTGATTTCACTTCGATTGATGCTAGTTTTATGGAATTTGTCATTAGCCTTAATCATATTTTGCAAATGTCGGATGGATCTTTGGAAATGACTGAAGCCTATATTAAGGGGTATGCCGTTTATCGTAAGGCAACTATACAAGAAATTAATCATTTGCAGCTCATGACGCAGATTTATCATATTGCAGTTCTCTATATTTATATAGGCCAGCATTACTCAGGTAAACCGATTGAAGCTAACTTCAACTATATACTCAATCAATTTCAAACACGAAATAACTGGTTGAATGAGCATCGTGAGGCCTTGCAAGCACTACTTGAATTGTATCTAGTTTGAGAAATTCTCAACTCAAGCACCGCTTGATATACAAAAAGAAGGGTCAAATATACACTGAAAGTATCTTGAACGAAGGGGTGATGACAGTGTTTGATATGATGAAGGTAGGCAGAAATATTTCAAAGCTAAGGAAGAAGATCGGAATTACCCAAATGGGATTAGCAGACAGACTTAATATCAGTTATCAGGCGGTGAGCAATTGGGAGCGGGGAGAGACGATGCCTGATATTTCTAAGCTTCCCCAGATCGCAGAAATTTTTGATGTCAGTATCGATGAGATTTTAGACGAAGGCAAAGGTACTGAACTACTTAGAAGTATGCTGGATCATTCAACAGAAGATTATTTACAACATAATGAAGTTTCACTTAAAGATATTTCCGAAATTGCACCATTGCTCAAAACAGAGCAAGTGGATGAATTCGTTGCGAATGCAGAGGAGGTTGCTGAAATAGGCGATCTTTTGGCTCTTGCTCCTTTTGTTAGTGATGAGACGATAGACAGATTTGCAAAACAGGTGTTTGAAAAAGAGGGCATTTATGTACTCGTATCGTTAGCTCCCTTTATGAGTGAATCTGCGATTGACGAGTACTCGAAGCAATCTTTTGAAAAAGCAGGTATACATTCACTCGTATCGATGGCCCCATTTATTAGTCAGTGTGCGATTGATGAATGTGCGAGGATGGCGGTTAAAAAAGAAGGCATAACTGCCATTGTGTCACTCGCCCCGTTTATTAGTAAAGAAGTCATTGATGAATGCGCGAGGATAGCCGTTGAAAAAGAGGGCATAAATGCCATTGTATCGCTGGCGCCATTTATAAGTACAGAGGCAATTGACGAATGTGCAAAAAAAGCTTTTGAGAAAGAAGGCTTAAAAGCACTGGTGTCGATCGCACCCTTCATCAGTAGAGGTATATTGAATGATTGTACTGAAAGCAGTGCTATAGCGAAAAACTGAAGGATGGACGTAAAGTCAGTCTTCCATCGATAGCTTTAAAGAACGTTTGGGAATCCGCTGCAATTCGGGTTCCTTTTTCTTATGCTTAAACGGCAGGCGATGCAATGTTTGGCTTGTTTTATATGTATAATATAAGAAAGACAAGCAGGATGTTAGAAGGGAGTATTTCATTGACTCTACAACAATTAAAATACGTAATTGAGGTCGCCAATCGAGGCTCCATTAATGAGGCAGCCAAGCGGTTGTTTATTTCTCAGCCTAGTCTTTCCAATGCCATTAAGGATCTGGAAGAGGAAATGCAGCTAGAGATTTTCGAGAGATCTAATAAAGGAATTTCACTTTCTAAGGAAGGTGTTGAGTTTTTAAGTTATGCTAGGCAGGTCGTTGAGCAGGCGGAATTGTTGGAAAGCCGTTACCTGAATGCCAAGCCTTCGCCGCAGCATTTTTCGGTTTCTACTCAGCATTATGCTTTTGCAGTGAATGCATTTGTCAGTTTGGTTCGCGAGTATGGTCAGGAAGAATATGAATTAACATTACGTGAGACTAAAACCTACGAAATTATTGAAGATGTTAAAAGCCTGCGCAGCGAGATTGGAATCTTGTATCTTAACGAGTTCAATGGGAAGGTAATCAATAAGCTGCTCAAAACGGCGAATTTACAGTTTATTAGCTTATTTACAGCTAAGCCTCATATTTTCATCAGCATTAATAACCCGTTAGCCAATCAATCCATCGTGACCATAGACCAGCTTCAAAATTATCCCTATTTGTCCTTTGACCAAGGCGAATACAATTCTTTTCATTTTTCAGAAGAAATTTTAAGTACGATGACTCATAAAAAAAGCATCCGTGTAAACGATCGGGCGACGCTGTTCAATCTCCTAATTGGACTAAACGGATATACGATATCGACTGGTGTTCTAAGCGCTGATTTAAACGGCAATGAGATTATTCCAGTACCGCTCGATTGCGAGGAGACGATCAATGTAGGTTGGATTTCGCAGCGAAATGCTTCCTTATCCAAGCTTGGATCAGCATATATTGAGGCGCTCAAACAAGCGATTGGCAAATAAAAATGCGGGTATAGCTTAAGGCTATGACTAGATATAGTTTAATCCAGTTACTCTATAACAGTGAATACGTGTTATCTTTCTTGTAACAATTTGTATAGGAGTGTTACGAGATGGTGAAAAGCAGTGTTTTGGGATATCCACGTATTGGTGCGGATCGGGAATGGAAGAAGGCGCTAGAAGCGTTCTGGGCAGGCAAGCTTGAAGAATCAGAGTTCCATGGCAAGCTTCAAGAAATCCGTTTGAATCATTTGCGCAAGCAGCAGGAGAAAGGCATCGACCTTATCTCGGTCAATGATTTCAGCTATTACGATCACATTCTTGATACAGCAACGATGTTCGGGATCATTCCGAAGCGCTTCACTTACGAAGGCGGTTCAGTACCACTGTCGGTTTATTATGGCATTGCCCGCGGAACGAAGGATGCAACGGCAAGCGAAATGACCAAGTGGTTTAACACCAACTATCACTACATCGTACCTGAACTGGACGGAGCAGCACCTGTACTTACAGAGAATAAGCCGCTTATCGCATATTTGGAAGCTAAAGAAAAGCTCGGTATCGAGGGAAAACCCGTTATTGTCGGCCCATTAACTTTCTTGAAGCTGTCCAAAGGATATAGTCAATCAGAGACGGATGCTTGGCTGGATCGATTGCTGCCGCTTTATGTGCAGATCCTGCAAGAGCTTGAAAAAGAAGGCGTTCAGTGGGTACAAATAGATGAACCAATTCTGGTAACAAAACTTAGCGATGCTGATCGCAGTCGCCTAAAAAATATTTATACCACGCTTGCTGCATCGGTAACTAATCTAAACATCATGCTGCAAACGTATTTCGAATCCGTAGAAAACTATACTGACATCGTTGCGTTGCCGGTCAAAGGAATTGGGCTTGACTTCGTACACGGTTTGTCCGTAAACTTGTCATCCATTAAACAATTTGGCTTCCCTCAGGACAAGGTTCTAGGTGCAGGAGTCATTGATGGCCGCGGCATCTGGAAAGCGTCACTTCGCGATAAATTGGCATTGTTGAAAGAGTTGGCTGAAGTCGTAACGGCTGAACAGCTAATTGTACAGTCATCTTGCAGCCTGCTTCATGTTCCAGTCACAGTGCAAAATGAGACTAAGCTATTGTCTGAACTAAAGGGTGCTCTAGCATTTGCGGATGAGAAGCTGGATGAGATTGTTCTTCTTGCGAAAGCAGTTACTTCGGAAGATGCTTTCATTACTGCTGAGCTTGAGAAATGTGATGCTGCTCTAGAGGCGCTTAAGCAATCAGGCGAGCGCAATCGCAGCAGCATTCAGCAAGCCGTAGCCGCTATTAGCGTGCAGAATCCAACACGCAATCTGCCATTTTCTGAGCGTCATATTGCCCAACAGAAAAAATGGCAATTGCCGATTTTCCCAACGACGACAATTGGCAGCTTCCCGCAATCCGCAGAGGTGCGCAAAGCCCGTCAACAATGGCGCAAGGGTGATTGGAACAATGAACAATACGCTAGCTTCATCCGTGAGCAAATCGATATCTGGATTAAGCTTCAGGAAGAAATCGGACTGGATGTACTCGTGCATGGCGAATTTGAACGGACAGATATGGTTGAGTTTTTCGGTGAGAAGCTTGCGGGCTTTGCGTTCACTCAGTTCGGTTGGGTACAGTCGTATGGCTCCCGCTGCGTGAAGCCGCCAATTATTTTTGGAGATGTAGCGTTTGAAGAAGCAATGACTGTCGAGGAAACGAAGTATGCTCAGTCGAAGACTGAACGTCCAGTTAAAGGAATGCTTACGGGACCGATCACGATCATGAACTGGTCGTTCGTCCGTGATGACATTACGCGTGAGCAAATCGCTTACCAGCTTGCCTATGCGCTTAGACAAGAAGTAGAAGCGCTTGAGCAAGCGGGCATTGGGATGATTCAGGTTGATGAGCCTGCGGTTCGCGAAGGTCTGCCGCTTAAGGAAGAAGACCAAGCCAACTATTTAGCTTGGGCTGTCAAAGCTTTCCGTGTGACTACATGCACGGTTCAGGATACGACGCAAATTCACACGCATATGTGTTATTGCGAGTTCCATGACATGATTGATTCCATTGAAGCGATGGATGCAGATGTTATCTCCATCGAGACTTCACGCAGTCATGGTGAATTGATTCATAGCTTTGAGCTGAATACTTACAAGCTGGGTATAGGTTTAGGCGTATACGACATCCACAGCCCGCGTATTCCGCGAGTGGAGGAAATGACGAGTATGATCGAACGCGCTTTGCGTGTGCTTGATCCGAAGTTATTCTGGATTAACCCAGACTGCGGACTTAAAACACGTGGACTCGAAGAAACCGTTGATTCCTTGCGCAATATGGTTGAAGCGACACAGATCGCTCGTGCGAAACATTCTTTGCAGGTGTAAGCTAGGTTAATAATAAAAATCACAGAAGAGCAGGCTGCCACGGCAGCCTGCTCTTTTTGATAGGATCAGATCCGATTTTGTTTTATAAATAAACTAGAATTAGGCTGATTTCTCAAATATGATATGATAAATGAAATGAATTGATTTTAAAAGGAATGAATATCATGGATAAGCTTCATACAGCCATAAGTTTAAGAGAAGCAGGGAAACTGGAAGAAGCCAAGACATTGCTGATAGATTTAGTCAAAGAAGAGCCGCAGAACGCTTCAATATGGTATCAACTAGCTTGGGTTCATGATGCTATGGGACTCGAAAGGGAAGCCGTCCCTTTTTATGAAAAATCGTTGGAACTAGGATTAGTAGGTAAAGAAAGAGAAGGGGCATTGTTAGGCCTAGGAAGTACATATCGTACTTTAGGCATGTATGATGAATCAAAACGTATATTTGAAGCAGCAATAAAAGAGTTTCCAGAACGTAGAGAGTTTCAGGTGTTTTATGCGATGGTTCAATACAACTTGAAGGCTTATGACAAGGCAATGGAAATTTTATTGAAGCAATTAGCCGAAACGAGCACTGATGAGGGAATTCAGTCGTACAAGAGAGCTGCCCTTTTTTATTCAGACAAATTGGATCAGGTATGGAATTAAGCCAGCCTGCTATTGCCCAACTATAAGGCGATAGACTAGGACGTCATGATGACGCCCTAGTCTATCGCCTTTTTTTATTTATTCGGATCAGCCGAAACAAATAAGGTTTTGTACCGTCTAACAATTAGTGTAAATTTTACCATTAAAACGATTTACGTTGATTTGCAGGAGGGGGAGCAATACGAATGAAACAAAATGGATTGAAATTAATAATGAGAATGGGGCGCGTCTTTCTGGCTGGATGTCTGATGTTGCAGCTGCTTATTGGCGTCGCGTCAGCCAATACGGCGGAGAAGCTGGCATCTGGCGGCAGCGTTAACGCGAGCAGCAAGGTCGATCGTTCGCTGGCCTTCACAACAGACATGCAGGATGCATTAAAGGAAGCGGAGCAATTGCTATTTGATCAGAAACCGTTCTCGGATTGGGCGGCGATCGGATTTGCAAAGAACGGCCGAGCAGTCCCAAAAGGCTTTCTGGAGGAGAAAGCAGATGTCATATTAAATAATGGGGGAAGATTTGATACGTATATAGATATGACAAGAACGGTGATCGCTTATGCTGCTGCTGGCGGCAGCAACATTAACAATATCGCTGGTCTTGATTTTTTCTCAGCCGTTTTGAACAATCCTGACCTTGAGAAGAAGGGGATATATGAACTCGTACCCGCTTATATCGTGGCGAAGAGTTCCAGTCCCTACTCTCCTAATTCAAACCCTTTCTGGTATCCTGACGCGTTTTCTCATATCATCACAAATCAGCAGCTGAAAGATGGAAGCTGGTCCGAGTCCGTTAATGGGAAAGGTAGTGCTATGGCAACGGCTGTAGCTTTGACAGGATTGTCACTCATTTCGAGAACGCAAGATCGGGAGCTGACGGAGTCAGAGCAGAAAGCGCTGGAGTGGCTGCGCATGCAGCAATCAGTCGACGGTGGCTTCGACTTCAGCACAGCGGCGACAGCCCAGGTTATCATTGCACTGTCATCGCAACGAATGGACGCTGCTGCGTTCGCGCAGCAGGGAGGCGCTCAGCCGCTCGATTTTCTGATGTCTCGTCGATTGGATGAAGGTGGATTCTCGGAGCGCAGCGATGGCGTTTTGGATATGACGGCGACGCTCCACGCTTATTTGGCGTTGACCGCTTATAAGCTGTATGTGAATGGCAAAGAACGGCTGATCGATGACTTGAATTTGGCTGCGGGCAGCGCGATTATTCAGATCGAGGGGCCTACAGGTACGATCGCACAAGGACGCGTTCCTAGTGGCGGTAAGGCAATAGATACAGCTCTTGCTTTCCTTAAGCAAGAAGGAATTGCCTACGAAATGAAGACAGCTTCTTCCGGGGAGAAGGTAATCACCTCAATTAAAGGAATCGACGTCCTCCAATACGGCGGAAAGAATGGATGGAAGTTCGCTGAGTACAGTAGAGATGGAAGTTGGATGTTCCCAGAAAATACTGGCAGCGGGAATGTTCTTAGTGATAGAAGTCGATTGCTGCTTTATTATGGTTCGGACACAACTGAGGTTATCGACTTAGTCGTTGTTAATGGCTCAAATGCGAACGGCAAACTAGCAGAAGGACGGCCTTCAGCAAATTCACTTTTCGAGCTGTTCGTTAAGAAAGCAAATCGTAAATCGGGTCAACTGCCTGCGCCGAATATAACGGTGACAGTCGGTGGGAAGACGATGGTGACCGATGCGAAAGGGAAAGTGGCTTTTGCGGGAATGCCCTCCGGTGTGCATGTCGTTACTCTAACTGGGTATCGGAAGGATGCTGCGCCTGCTGTGGCCAAAAATCTTTACTATTTATCGGTCTCTGCTCCTCCGTTGGCTGACTTTAAGGATGCTAATCAAGTAGCCGGCTGGGCAAGAGAAAATATGGCACATGCGCTTTATGAAGGTTACATCCAGGGCGTAAGCGTGAAGGATAATGTACTGGCTCCGAAAAAGACGTTGTCTCGCGCTGAATTCGCAGCCATGCTGCTCCGCTTGGTACACGGCGCTACGGATCTGCCTGCTGGCAGCTCTCCCTTTAATGATGTTCCAGTGGGCAAATGGTACAGCGACGAAATCGCAAGAGCTGCAAAGCTCGGCATTACTGACCGTACATCCGGTCGGTTCGAGCCAGAGCGTACGATTACCCGCGAAGAGGCAGCGATGATGTCCGCAAATGCTGGTCGATTAGCAACCTTCGGCAGTGAGGGTCGAATGGCGTTCGGAGACATTAAGGGTCTATCCGCGACGAGTCTCCACGCTATCCAAGCCGTCAACGAGTATAAGGTGATGGTCGGCAGCGACGGCATGTTCAATCCGCGGCAGACGCTGGTCCGAGAGCAAGCGGCGGCGATCCTTTTGAGGCTGCAGAAGCTGCTATATCCCGAGAAGTACTTAGATTGATCATGCAGCACTCTGTTCAATGGCTATGCATTCATTTTCCTATTCGAAGTTTGCAATTCATAGTATTGGACCAGTCATACCACCCACAATCGCTTGCTCAGGTTCAAAGAGGAGAAGCGAAGGAGGAAATGGTGTTATAATCAATCTATAAAAACCGAATTGCCTTGCAAAGAAATGGGAACCATCTAGGTGATAAATGGTATTTATGACTTTTTTTCATTAGATGACCATGCAATAACGAAGATAAACGACACAAGAATATAGGAGATACGATGACTGAGGAAACAGCATTAGATAAAACAGGTTGGAACTTTGACAACAGTTATGCACGGCTGTCGGAAACATTTTTCACAAAAATGAGCCCGCCGCCTGTGCACTCTCCGCAGTTGAATATTATGAATGAATCGCTCGCAAAATCACTAGGCTTAAATGTTCAATCACTTCTAAGCCAGGACGGTACTGCTATGCTATCGGGAAATGAAATTCCCGAAGGCGCTTTGCCGCTTGCTCAAGCTTATGCTGGGCATCAATTTGGACATTTTAACAGATTAGGGGATGGCCGTGCGCTATTGCTGGGTGAACAAATTACGCCTACAGGTGAGAGGTTTGATATTCAGTTTAAAGGTTCTGGCAGAACGCCATACTCTCGCGGAGGCGACGGCCGGGCGTCACTTGGACCGATGCTGCGCGAATATATTATAAGTGAGGCTATGCACGCGCTTGGTATTGCTACCACTCGCAGCCTCGCCGTTGTCACAACTGGCGAGCCTGTATACCGCGAAACGGAGCTGCCGGGTGCAATTCTGACCCGCGTAGCTTCCAGCCATCTGCGCGTTGGCACTTTTCAATATGTTGCCCAGTGGGGTACGGCTGAAGAACTCAGACAACTTGCTGATTACACCTTGCAAAGGCATTACCCAGAGGTTGGCGAAGCTGAAAATCGCTATCTTCGCCTTCTGCAAGAAGTGATTAAGCGCCAAGCAGCGCTTATTGCCAAATGGCAGCTCGTTGGTTTTATCCACGGTGTGATGAATACAGACAATATGTCGATTAGCGGAGAGACCATTGATTATGGCCCTTGCGCCTTTATGGATGCCTATGATCCAGAAACGGTATTCAGCTCCATTGACGTTCATGGCCGTTATGCCTATGGCAACCAACCGCGTATCGCCGCGTGGAATCTCGCTAGATTTGCTGAGGCGCTTTTGCCGCTGCTGCATGACAATGAAGAACAAGCTATAAAACTGGCAGAGGATGCGTTATCTGGATTTGCAGAGTTGTATCACCAGAGCTGGCTTAGTGGAATGAGAGCGAAGCTTGGAATTTTTAATGAAGAGCTTGAAGATGAGGCTCTAATTACAGATTTGCTTCGTATGATGCAGGAGCATGGTGCAGACTACACGAATACCTTCCGCTCGTTCACATTAGATAAACCAGAAGATACAGCACTCTTTGGCACCGAGGAGTTTGCACCATGGTATGAGCTGTGGCAGGCGAGACTTGGCAGGCAGCCGGAATCCAAAGCTGCATCTCATCAGTTGATGGGCGCAAGCAACCCTGCGGTAATCCCGCGCAACCTTCGAGTTGAAGAAGCGCTTGAAGCCGCAGTGAAGCAAGGCGACAACCGTGTGATGGAGCAGCTTCTGAGTGATCTTTCGAGCCCATACGATCACGCCCGCGAACGGTCTGATCATTACACGTTCCCTGGGGTATCAACTCGTCCATACCAAACTTTTTGCGGTACCTGATATAAAAAAGCGGCAGCTCACCTCAATGGTCAGCTGCTTTTGTCTGTTCTGTGCTGTTTTTATCATTCAACACGATTTATAGTATAATGATTACTATTAATTGGAATGTATAACAGGGAAAGAGGGAACGAATGCCTACTATACTGGTTGCTGATGATGATGCGAACATTCGCGAACTCGTTTGTTTATTTCTACGCAACGACGGATTCGAAACGGCTGAAGCGGGAGACGGCAAGGAAGCACTGGCCGTCTATGCCTCGATGCATATTGATCTTGTCGTACTCGATATTATGATGCCGATTATGGATGGTTGGACGTTGTGCAAGGAGCTCCGAAGAAGCAATCCTGATCTTCCGTTACTTATGCTGACTGCAAGAGGCGAGACATGGGAGAAGGTGAAAGGCTTCCAGCTCGGGACGGATGATTATTTGACGAAACCATTTGATCCATTGGAGCTGACGGCTCGTGTTGGAGCTCTTCTGAAAAGGTACCGGATTGGCTCAACACAGACGATTCGGCTAGGCAGCATCATTCTTGACCGGCAGACCTATAAAGTAATGAGAGGAACGGAATCACTTGCGCTGCCGCTCAAGGAGTTTGAACTCCTTTATAAGCTCGCTGGCACACCTGGACAAATCTACACGCGTGAGCAGCTGATCGATCAAATTTGGGGGATCGATTATGCAGGCGACGATCGAACGATAGACGTACATGTTAAACGATTGCGCGAACGCTTCGCGACGACTACCGATTTTCATATCGAGACGGTGCGCGGGCTTGGCTACCGGCTTGAGGTGCACGAATGATCAAATCTTTATATACACGAGTCGTCCTCATTTTTCTAGTCTCCACGATTGGGGGCACGATCATTGCTTTTTTTGTGGCAACTTGGGCATTTGAAGAAAAATTGAGTGAAAACTCGCAAATTTTGATGCGTAATTTTGGACAAGACATCGCGCGAATTTATGAGGCCATCCCCTCACGTGATGCGGACAAGTTCGTAAGTGGAATGAAGCAGCTCAATTCCTATCATATTCGAATTTATGAAACGACGGATCGATTCCAGTCTTTCGGAGCGCTGCACGGGCATAAGCCTGCTGTAATAGCCAAGGAACAAGTAATGAAGGTACTGGCTGGAGAAATGGTTCAGGTTCGTATGAAGGGGGTTACTGTTACTTTCATAGGATTGCCGCTCAAAACAGACATGGGAACGAAAGCGATGTTTGTGGAAGCACTCTCCCCTCCATCTGCTTCTTTTGTATTCAAATGGGGATTATCTTTTGTCGCTTATGCGTTGATTACAGGCAGCTTATTTATTCTAATTGCCTCCATATTTCTAATAAGACCAATTAAAAAGCTGACAAAAGCGACTAGACGGATAGCATCTGGCGATTTCAACGTCAAGCTGAATATTAAACAAACGGGCGAGCTGGGAACGCTGGCTCGAAGCTTCGAAGAAATGATGCATGACCTGCAGCAGTTGGAGCAGATGCGCAGAGAATTCGTAACGAATGTCTCGCACGAAGTTCAGTCTCCGCTCACGTCGATATCCGGCTATGCTATAGCGCTCAAGCAAGCAAATGTTGCGGATAACGATCGAAATCGCTACCTAGATATTATTATTGCTGAAGCTGAACGGATGTCCAAGATGAGTGATAGCCTGCTAAAGCTGAGTTTGCTTGAATCACAGTCACAACAGATGCGGCTGACCGCATTTAGACTTGATGAACAAATAAGACGAATTATCGTCGCGATACAGCCGCAGTGGTCGACTCGCAATATCGATTTCGAGCTCCATTTGCCTACCGTTATTTTTTCAGCTGATCATGATCTGTTAAATCAGGTATGGACTAATATAATCGGCAATAGCATCAAATTTTCGCAGGATGGCGGCATCATTAAAGTGAGTATCAAACAAGATATCAAAAACGTGACCGTCCGAATATCTGATAGCGGCATAGGTATTGCGCCAGAGGATCAGAAGCGTATCTTCGAGCGTTTTTTTAAGGCGGATCGCTCCCACAGCCGTAAATATGAAGGCAGCGGAATGGGGCTTGCCATCGTTAAACAGATCGTATCGCTTCATCAAGGTGACATTCGAGTGGAAAGTGAGCCTGGCCGAGGAACGACCTTCATTGTCACCCTGCCAATCATTACTCCGACAGAGTAATTCGATTCATATTTTATTAGTCGACATCGCTCGTTTACTCTATGCTGCGGCAGCAGGTGCAAGCTCTTTGCATGTGTTGCTGCAGCATTTTTTTGTTGTTCATATTCAGTTCATATTGTCGTCACGCGGAGTACATCTTCGTCGTATAAGCTTTCTTTAGCGGCCCATTAAGAGAGCCCAACATAGAGTTAATGACAGGAGAAGATGTGAGTGAGCATACGAGAGGTAAAGAAAATGGATTTGGAAACAGGTAAAAAACCAGCCAGTAAAATGAAAAAAATATTGTTCATTTTACTTAAAGTATTAGCAGTAATAGTTATAGCAATCGTCCTTTTTGTAGCTACAGTATTTGTCGTTAATAAGATCAGCAGCAAATCAGAAGAAGGTAAAATAAAACCCTATGGTCAGTCTGTAAAGGTAGACGGGAAAAATATGAATGTTCTGATTCAGGGACAAGGCGAAGAAACAATCGTGCTCCTGCCTGGTCAAGGAACTGCGACACCAGCGCTTGATTTTAAGCCGCTAATTGAAGAGCTGTCGCCATTTTACAAAATTGTCGTGGTTGAGCCTTTTGGTTATGGATTAAGTGATAGAACTGACAAAGAACGAACCACAGATAATATTGTAAGTGAAGTTCATGAAGCGCTGCAAAGCCTTAATATTGACCGTTTTATTTTAATGGGTCACTCCATTACAGGCATTTACGGACTTGATTATGTGAACAAATATCCAAACGAAGTGAGTGCATTTGTCGGGATTGATACGAGTGTTCCAGCGCAAGGCGGTATGGATAAAAAATTGCCATTAGGAGCCTTCAAACTGCTCAAACAATCAGGTTTCGGCAGATTGATGACGAGTTTTGGCGAGGATCCGTTTGCTGGGATGCCATATGATGATGAAACAAAAAAACAAATGAAGATGCTGTCAAACAAAAACATGTTTAATAACACCAGCTTGAATGAATTGGAAAATCTTTATCCCAATTTTGTTGCAGCTCGAAGCTTATCATTCCCAAAAGAGCTTCCCCTTATTTTCTTTATACAAGCGAATAATACAGGCGTAAAAGGTTGGATACCGCTGCATGAAGAGCAAATAAAAGATTCTGTTCATGGTAAAGTGATGACCTTTGAAGGTGGTCATTATTTGCACCATACCAAATCAAAAGAAATCGCTGAGAACTTCCGGGCATTTATGGAGCAAGTAAAACAAGACAAATAGACGATTATTTAGAAGCAGTTGCTGATCAAGAAGATATTGGGCTAAATAAAAAGCGGCAGTCTCGGACGTTAGTAACTCGTCCAGGCTGCCGCTTTTATTTTAGATTATAAACGGATTTTAAAAGATTTTTTCGTAAGTGGATATAGCCATTTTACGCCGCTTGGCGTGAGTGTGTCCGCTACGAGATGAGATAAATAACCGAGCATAGCCACGATCGCGATCCCTTCGATTTGAAGCTGGTTTTCCAGTCCAAGGCCGATATATCCCCAAATCGGGACGGCCCATATTGTATGCGTCATACCGCGGTGCTTCAGCCAAGGCACCCAAGCTGAAAACAGTCCGAAGCCGATGAGCCAGTTCATTTGGTAGTAGTAGCCTGCGTACATCACCGCACAGCCAACTGCGCTGGCAAGTACATTTCGGATCACGCCTTGTTTAGCAACAAGACCCAGCAGGAAGATAGCGGCTGCGACGCCTATGTACACCGGTGATGGATATTGATCTGTGAAAAAATAATAGGCAACGATTCCGGCTAGCAGGCACCCGGACCAAAGCGTAAGCTCACGAATGAGCTTCGATAGCTTGCTGAGCTTGGTGCTGAGCATGCTTGGTCCGTCAAGATCAGCGCTAAGCGCTGAAAATCCGGCTACGGCAATGTACAAAGCGGCATGCTCGATCGTAAAGGGATAATAAACAGAAGCGGCTGCGCCAACAGCTGCTCCGATTGCAAGATGGGTCTTTCCTGTCATAATTCCTCCTGTGACTGACTATGCGTGGCATGAAATATGGCAGTCTATTATAGTTGTTCTTTGTTAACTTGCTCGTTTCGAACCATTTGCTCCAGCTTCTCTACCAGCCGATCATGCGCCGGGTCTTTTTTTCCAAAGCCAAATAAACGTTTCCGATTTTGCTGCTTCAGCAGCTGAAGCAAATAGAGCTTTTCTTTTAGAGTAAACATGATGATATTGAACCTCCTTCTGCTTAGGCATGCCAGCTGAGGTTATTCTCTAGCCTCTACGATAGACGCTAGGCGTCATGCCGGTGCACCTTTTGAACAATGCGTTAAAAGAATGAATATCGCGATAGCCAACCATTTCGGCAATGGTACTGATTTTTAGCTGAGAGCCGCGAAGCAGCTCTTGGCTTTTTTGGATACGCAAGTTTTGCAAATAACGATGAAAGCTTTGTTTCGTATACTGCTGAAAGAGCCGCTGCAGATGACGCTCGCTCCAGCCGCTAGTCTCGGCCAGCTTGGCGAGGGTCAGCTCCTGCTGGAAACGCTGATCAAGATCATGTAACAGCTTTATAAATTCCAGCTGCTGCGGCGCACGAGCAGTAACCTCCGGATCGCTAGCAACAGAGCGCTGCAGAGTAATGAGCAGCTGGAGCAGGAGCGTATGCAAATAATCGGACGAGCCGCTCTGAGTCAGTTCAAATTCTCTGTGCAAGGATAGAAAAAGCTTCTCAAACTGACTATTTGTATCCATACAAGAATAATAGGGAAACTTGCCGCTTTCCATATCATTAATAAACTGCACGCTGCGATAATCGGAAGCGAATGCACTAAGCTTATGCAGCAGCAATGGAGAAAAGACGCAGTTGAATACGCTTAATGGGTTGCGGGCTTGGTCGGAGGAAATCGGCCTGAACACATGAGAAATGCCGATAGGGATGAAAAATACCTGACCTTTCCGCACCTTATGCACCTGATCTCCGATATGGTGATAGCCGGCTCCTTCTGCAATATATACGCATTCGAGAAAATCGTGATCATGATAGGGGCTCATGATGCTTTCGCTTGCACGATTAACATAAAGCAGCTGGTTGTTCTGAAAAAAGTACTCTCCACGGTATGTTTCTACGGGATGGTTCATCGTGAGCTCTCCCTGCGCAAGTTCTACATTTTGTGAAAATGTCCTGTTTGCCGCATGATATTGTCCGTTTTACCCAACATTTTTCAAGCATGCTTTTTTATAATTATAGTGTAAAGCGTTGTGGCAAGGAAGGCGAACACTCAAAAAAAAGGCGCCAACTCTATTATAAGCTCGGGCAATCATTTAATCGTTGTAAATGATCTTAAGGAGGATTATAGGATGTTTGAAATCAGCGCAGTATATTGTGAATATCAGCAAAATCCAATTGGAATCGGAGTGACAAAACCTCGTTTAGGATGGAAATTATATTCTGATGAGAGGGCAGTTATTCAAACGGCTTACGAGATTGAGATTGCGGCAGAACCAGACTTTGCATCGATCCTATGGCAGTCAGGACGCGTAAACAGCGAGCAGTCAACGCATGTTGAGCTGGACTCTTTTGTCGGTGAATCCTGTAAACGCTATTATTATCGTGTTCGGGCTTGGAATCAAGATGGAGATGCAACCGCTTGGTCTGCTGTTGCCTTCTGGGAAATGGGACTGCTTAGTCCAGACGAGTGGCTTGGCGACTGGATCGCTGCACCGCTTGCGATGCTGCCAATTGAGGCGGAGCCTAGCCCGCTAATGAGGAGAAGCTTTGAGCTCACAGGCAAAGTGAAGGAAGCGCGGGTTTATGCGACTGCGCTCGGCATATATGAGCTAGAGCTGAACGGGCAGCGAGTTGGCGATAGTTATTTTGCGCCGGGCTGGACGAGTTACAATCATACGCTGCAAACCCAAACTTATGATGTGACTGATCTGCTGAAATTAGGCGGGAATGCAATTGGCGCTTCCCTTGGAAACGGCTGGTACAAAGGAAACTTGGCGTGGGGCAATCAGCGCTGCGTGTACGGCGATCGTTTGGCGCTGCTGCTGCAAATGCACATCGTTTACGAGGATGGACGTGAAGAGGTCATTGTATCCGATACGAAGTGGAAGGCCGCCGTCAGTCCAATTCAGTTCTCGGAAATTTATCATGGCGAAACGTATGATGCACGCCTAGAACAAGAGGGCTGGAGTACAGCCGCTTATGATGACAATGCGAGTGAGTGGCAGACGGTTGAAGTGATTCAGCATGAGAAGCATATGCTTAGGCCGCAGGTGAATGAGCCTGTTCGCAAGCAGGAGAGGCTAAAGCCAATTGCTCTGATTACGACACCCAAAGGGGAAACCGTGCTTGATTTTGGCCAAAACATGGTTGGCTGGGTGCAGTTTGCGGTAAAGGGAGAAGCGGGCTCCGAAGTAGCACTGCTGCATGCAGAGGTGCTTGATCAGGAAGGCAATTTCTACACCGAAAACCTGCGTGCGGCAAAACAAATGATTCGATATGTGCTGAAGGGCGGAGAGACCGAAACATATGAGCCGCGCTTTACGTTTCAAGGCTTCCGATATGTGCAGCTGATTGGCTTCCCTGAAACGGAAAGCATTAAGCTTGATGATTTTACAGGTGTTGTGCTGCATTCGGATATGGAGGAAACCGGTGAGTTTCAGTGCTCTGAACCGCTTGTCAATCAGCTTCAGCATAATATCAAATGGGGCCTCAAGGGGAATTTCCTTGACGTACCGACCGACTGCCCACAGCGGGATGAGCGTCTCGGCTGGACCGGCGATGCGCAAATGTTCATTCAAACGGCATCCTATTTATCAAACGTCGCTCCTTTTTTCACGAAGTGGCTGCGTGATGTAGAAGCGGATCAAGCAGAAGACGGCGGCGTTCCATTCGTGGTTCCTCAGGTGCTGGGCGAGAATGACATGTCCTCGGCAGCATGGGGGGATGCAGCAGTGATTTGCCCTTGGACGTTATATATTTGTTACGGAGACAAACGGATATTAGAAGAGCAATATGACAGCATGCAGGCGTGGGTATCGTATATTCAGAGCCAAGGCGAAAATGAGTTTTTATGGAATACAGGTTTTCACTTCGGGGATTGGCTTGGACTTGATGCCAAGTCAGGCGATTATGTAGGGGCAACGGATCGGGATTTTATCGCGACAGCCTTTTATGCCTACTCGGTATCCATCGTTCAGAAGACGGCAGCTGTGCTCAACAAGGATACAGATGCGAAGAGATACTCGGAACTATACGACAATATTGTAGCGGCGCTTAGAGAAGAGTTTGTAACAGGTGCTGGACGGCTGGCTGTTCCGACGCAAACAGCTCAAGTGTTAGCCTTGATGTTTGGACTCTTGGATGAAGCTGCAGAGAAACGCGCTATTGCCAAGCTGACAGAGCTGATTGAGCAAAGCAAAGACCATCTGACGACAGGTTTTGTCGGTACTCCATACTTGAACCATGTGCTTAGTGCTTTTGGTAAAAACGATGTGGCATATAGGCTGCTTCTTCAGCAAACCTATCCATCCTGGCTGTACCCTGTGACCAAAGGCGCTACGACGATTTGGGAGCATTGGGACGGTATCAAGGAAGACGGAAGCTTCTGGAGCAAGGATATGAACTCATTTAACCATTATGCTTACGGAGCGATTGGCGATTGGATGTACCGGACGGTAGCGGGCATTCAAACAGTGGAAGATGCTCCTGGCTATAAACGAATCGTCATCGCACCGCTTCCGGGCGAAGGGCTGACGTGGGCGGAAGGGAAGATTGAGACGGTATATGGCTCAGTTAGCTCAAAATGGTCCAAATCGGAAGAGGGGCACTTCACGCTTGATGTGACGATTCCTTCGAATACCACCGCGGAAATTCGTTTGCCAGGTGCGGAATCGGGAACGAATGTAACGGAGAGTGGCGGGTTGCTAGCCGAGAGTGCGGGAATAAAATCAGCAGCTGAGACCGATGCAGGCGTTACGATACAAGCAGGGTCTGGCAGCTATCGATTTGCTTGGTAGATCTGTGCAAGCTGCAAGCAGGCATTTCAAATTCACCCCATCAACCGAAACATGTTATAATGTGCTTTAGGATGAATAGGGTTGGTGGGATGATGATGGATAATCAAGTTGTCGCAGCATGTGATGATTCGTGCGCAGGCTCTGAGGTAAACATAGAGAATGTTAGAAGCAAAATGATTAATGAAACAACAGCTGCTCAGTTGGCTGATTTGTTCAAGGCGCTTGGCGATCCCACGCGAGTGAAGATTATCCATGCGTTAGTGCAGTCTGAACTTTGCGTTCATGATTTGACTGAGGTGCTCTCCATGGGGCAATCGGCGGTTTCTCATCAGCTTCGGCTGCTGCGTAACATGCGTATCGTCAAGCGCAGGAAGGTCGGGAAAACCGTCTTTTATTCGCTCGATGACGATCATGTAGAACAAGTCTTTATGCTGACGCTTCAGCATTTGAAGCATGAATAATACATCAAACAAAGCTGCTCTTCACGGTTAGCAACCATGGGGAGCAGCTTTTGTTTTATTCAAATGGATTTTATTGATTTTTAGTAAAATTAAAGTATAATTTTACTTATCGTCACGGGTTAGCAGGAAGGAAAGGTAATATGGCTACAATTAAAGAGATTGCACAAAAAGCAAAGGTTTCAATTGCGACCGTGTCGCGGGTGCTTAATTATGATCCAGCCATATCGGTTGCAGACGTGACACGCAAACGTATATTTGAAATCGCGCAGCAATTGAATTACAAGACGCTTCGTCAACGTAATGGCGCCGGGCTTAAAGAGCGTTACCGGGTTGGTCTTGTGAACTGGTATTCTGATCAAGAGGAAATGCTTGATCCTTATTACATGGCCATTCGGCTAGGCATTGAGCGAGAGTGCTTCCATAGAAATATGGATTTGGTAAAATTGTTTATGCAAGTCCACTCTGACGAGAAAGATTGGCGAGGCGAGTCGTTTGATGGCATTATCGCAATCGGGCGCTTCGAGAAAGAGGATCTGAACCGTTTTCCAGAGGGGTTGGAGCCTATCGTATTTGTTGATTCATCTCCAGATGACAATCGATTTGATTCTGTTGTTATTGATATCGGAAAGTCGGTTTCAGAAGTGATTGATTATCTAACTCGCCTTGGCCACACAGAAATCGGTTATATTGGCGGGCATAACTTAGTAAATAATAAGCGTGTGCGTGATGAGCGTGAGCATGTATTTATAGAACGAATGACTGATAAAGGATTGTACGATGCAGAACTTGTTTATACGGGAGAGCATTTGTATTCCGAAGACGGTTATAAGCTGATGCAGCAAGCGATAAAAGCGAATAAAGTGCCAACCGCTTTTTTTATCGAAAATGATTCTATGGCCGTCGGCGCCCTCCGAGCACTGCATGA
The DNA here is from genome assembly GCF_052115145.1 of Paenibacillus sp. 2TAB26. Taxonomy (NCBI): domain Bacteria; kingdom Bacillati; phylum Bacillota; class Bacilli; order Caryophanales; family Paenibacillaceae; genus Paenibacillus; species Paenibacillus sp. 2TAB26. The sequence continues at coordinate 43,781 of NZ_JBFRGC010000013.1, read as the reverse complement.
AGCGAAGCTTCGGGTGCCAGAAGATATTTCAATTGTCGGTTACAATGATATCGCTATTTCAGCCTTTTTGCAGCCGCCGCTTACGACGGTTAAGGTGCATATGGAGTATATGGGCGAGACGGCTGTTGAGCTGCTTGCTGATCGTCTGACTTCAAAGCGGGATATTGCGAAAAAGATCGTATTGCCGACCAAGCTGCAGGAACGTGAGAGCAGCATTAAACGAGTGAAGCGCTGAATAAAGCAGCCGCTAAGACGAGTACAATCCAGGCATTCGAGCGGAGGTGGCAAGATGTCGATGTTGCTAAACGGGCAAAACGTATTGCCGGCAGTGCATAAGCTGAAGGATGTGGAAGCGGTGCTTGCCTCGCCTTTTTCATACATGGTGCTCCTTGGTGGGCATTTGGGGCAGTTAAAGCATATCGTTGATCTGGCGAGTCAGCATAACAAAAAGGTACTGCTGCATGCCGATTTGATCGATGGCTTGAAAAACGATGAATACGCGGCAGAGTTTCTTTGCCAGTCTATTAGGCCAGCAGGCATTATCTCGACGCGATCCAGCGTTATTGGTCGTACGAAGCAGAATGGACTGATTGCCATTCAGCGATTATTTCTTATTGATTCGGATGCTTTGGAGAGAAGTTATACGGTGCTTGACAAAAATCGTCCTGATTTCATTGAGGTACTGCCGGGTGTTATACCGGATATTATAAGTGAAGTGAAGCAGCGGAGCGGCATTCCCATTATAGCGGGAGGACTAATTCGTACGGAGGCGCATGTCAGCCAGGCGCTTGAAGCGGGAGCTTCGGCGATAACGACATCACGGAAAGAGCTGTGGAAGCTAGGAAAATAAGAGGAAGCTGAAAAGTGAAGGAGGGGTTCAAGTGGAAACGTATATGTTATCGCTCGATCAGGGCACAACCAGCACGCGCGCGCTGCTCGTGGATAAGAGTGGAACCATTGTAGATATAGCAAGAGAAGAGCTTCCGCTGTCTTACCCGCATGCAGGATGGGTAGAAGCAGATGCTAGGTTTATATGGCAGTCGACGAAAAAGGTAATGGCAGAGCTACTGGCCAAAACAGGCATTACCGCTGAGCAAATTGCTGGAATCGGAATTACGAATCAACGGGAAACAACCGTTGTCTGGGACAAAACGACGGGTCAACCGATTCATAACGCGATCGTATGGCAATCCCGCCAAACGGCGGAAATTAGTGATGGTCTTAAGAAAAGCGGCTATGAGCAACAGTTTCATGAGAAGACGGGACTGCTCATTGATGCTTATTTCTCAGGCACGAAGGTGAGCTGGCTGCTTGAGCATGTGGAGGGCGCACGCGAGCGTGCTGAGAAAGGCGAGCTGCTCTTTGGCACGATCGATACATGGCTGATCTGGAATTTAACCGGCGGACAAGTGCATGTAACAGATGTTTCGAATGCTTCTAGAACACTTATGTTCAACATCCATGAGCGGAGCTGGGACGATGAGCTTCTGCATATTTTGAACATTCCTAAAGCGATGCTGCCGGAGGTTCGATCTTCCTCTGAAGTTTACGGACATGTGGTTGATGAAATAGTCGGACGCAAAATTCCTGTTGCAGGAGCAGCTGGTGATCAGCAAGCAGCTTTGTTTGGTCAAAATGCTTATGCAGAAGGAAATACAAAAAACACATATGGTACGGGATGCTTCATGTTAATGAATACGGGCACCAAAGCAATCGTCTCCGAGAAGGGGCTGCTCACCACGATTGCGTGGGAGGTTGATGGCAAGCTGGAGTATGCGCTTGAAGGGAGCGTATTTGTGGCAGGTGCTGCGATTCAGTGGCTTAGAGATGGTCTAGAGCTTATTGAATCGGCTTCCGAGACGGAAGCTCTGGCGGAGCAGGTGGAGTCCTCGGACGGCGTTTATGTCGTGCCGGCATTTGTTGGACTCGGTACGCCGTATTGGAATAGCGATGTTAGAGGAGCCGTATTTGGACTCACGCGGGGGACATCCAAGGCACATTTTGTCCGTGCTGTATTAGAGTCGCTGGCTTACCAGACCAAAGATGTTCTCTCCGTTATGGAGGAGGAATCAGGTTTGCCGCTGGAGTCGCTTTGTGTAGACGGCGGAGCCGTTGCCAACAACATGCTTATGCAATTCCAAAGTGATCTGCTTGGCGTTCCCGTGGAGCGTCCAGTAGTAAATGAATCTACAGCACTTGGAGCTGCATATTTAGCCGGACTTGCGGTAGGCTTCTGGCAAAACCGCGAGGAGCTGGCTAAGCTGAGACAGGTAGATAAAGTATTTAAGCCTGCAATGGAAGAGGAGACACGTGCCGATTTATACAGCGGATGGCATCGTGCAGTCCGAGCGGCCATGGCTTTCGCGCAATAATTATGCTATACTGATGGCAAGTTAATAACGGTTGGAGATCAGGAGAAACCACGAGAACCACTTCCACACCCTTTTTAGGGATTGGGGAGCGGTTTAAGTGGTTTTTTTGTTTATTTAGATTCATTCATGAGTAATGAACTGTAAATGGCAGAACAATAATAAATAGACAATCGGGAGGAAATAATGATGACCATTCATAATAAAGAAATATTTGCTGCCCAAAATCGTGAGCAAGTACTGAAGCAGATGCAGCAATCACAGCTGGATGTACTCGTCATAGGCGGAGGAATTACTGGCGCGGGTATTGCGCTTGATGCTGCTGCGCGCGGTATGAAAGTGGCTTTAGTGGAGATGCAGGATTTTGCAGCTGGGACCTCTAGCCGTTCGACGAAGCTGGTCCATGGCGGTTTGCGTTACTTGAAGCAGCTAGAGATTGGTGTCGTAGCCGAGGTTGGCAAGGAGCGGGCAATCGTATATGAGAACGGGCCGCATGTTACGACACCGGAATGGATGCTGCTTCCGCTTTATAAGGGCGGCACCTTTGGTAAATTCTCAACATCGATTGGTTTGCGCGTTTACGATTTTCTAGCTGGCGTCAAACGAAAAGAGCGCCGGATGATGCTGAACGTAGAGGATACGCTGTTTAAGGAACCTCTTTTGAAGCGGGATGGCTTAAAGGGCAGTGGATATTATGTGGAATACCGTACCGATGATGCACGGCTGACGATAGAAGTGATGAAGAAGGCGGTAGAAACCGGCGCATTGTCGGTGAACTATGCCAAGGTAGAGACGCTTCGTTATGGCAAAGACGGTAAAATAACAGGCACGTTGGTTAAAGATATGATTAACGGCGCTGAATATGAGTTGAAGGCAACTAAAGTCATTAATGCTACGGGCCCTTGGGTCGATGATATTCGTCAAATTGATGGATCGAAGAAGGGGAAAACGCTCCGTCTGACAAAAGGCGTTCATGTGGTCTTCGACCAGAGTCGTTTCCCATTGCGCCAAGCCGTCTACTTCGATACGCCGGATGGCCGCATGGTATTCGCGATTCCGCGCGCGGGAAAAACGTACTTCGGTACGACGGATACCAACTATAAGGGCAATACGGTCAATCCAGTGATGACGCTGGAGGATCGCACTTATTTGCTGCAGGCTGTTAACTTTATGTTCCCAGATCTGAAGCTTGTAGAAGCAGATGTGGAATCCAGCTGGGCAGGCCTACGTCCGCTTATACAGCAAGAAGGAAAATCGCCTTCGGAAATATCGCGTCGTGATGAGATTTTTGTATCGGATTCCGGACTGATTTCGATTGCGGGCGGCAAGTTGACGGGTTATCGCAAGATGGCTGAAACCGTTGTTGATAAAGTAGTAGAACTGCTAGGGCAGGAGGGCGGCAGCAAAGCTTTTGCCAAAAGCGAGACCAAGACGATTACGATGTCAGGCGGGGATCTAGGCGGGTCAAAAGGTTTTGAGCCTTTTGTTCAGAAGAAATCAGCAGAGGGAGCACATTATGGCTTCAGCAAGGAAGAGTCTGCGTTTCTCTCGCAGCGTTATGGCTCAAACGTGGATCAGCTGTTCTCACTGGCGCAAAGCACAGGCGCTTGGGCGGAATCCTTTGAATTGCCGCTCATACTAGCGGTACAGCTTCGTTACGCCATAGAGGCGGAAATGACAGTGAAGCCAACCGATTTCTTTATTCGCCGCACAGGTGATTTGTTTTTCCGAATTGGATATGTTCAGCAGTGGAAAACACAGGTCATAGCCGCGATGGCGAATCGTCTTCAGTGGAACGATGAGCAGCGGACTGCTTATACATTGGAGCTGGAAGAAAAGCTGGTTGAAGCAGTAGAGCCACTGAAAGGCTAAGCTGCTTCGATATTCGTTAGATCAATGGAATCCGATAGAAATGGAGGTGCAAAGATGCGCCTCTTTTTTTGTGCGTAAAAGTTGTTGCAACATTAGCATAAATTACATATAATAAATTTAATAACATATGAGCATGTATTCATATGTTATAGAAATTCGATTGTATTCATGAAATAGTTGGTTTAGATGCAGACTAATAAAGTCTGTTGGAATGGATTGGGGGAGAGAATTATGAACGGATCACAAGGTGAGAAACTAGGGAAAAATTTAAAAACAGCAGCCATTGCGGAAAACCATCAACATGATCATGGAGATGGAGCATGCGACCATAACCATGAACAGAACGCACCTAAGCATTCGCATGGGAATCACAGCCATCACGGTCACCACCATGGTCACTCGCATGGTCATCATGGACATTCTCATGCTCCGAATAATAAAGCAGGACTGCTGATCGCACTTATTATTACAGCGGGTATTATGGTTCTGGAATTTGTAGGGGGACTTGTAACGAACTCGTTAGCGCTATTGTCTGATTCAGGGCATATGCTGAGCGATACGGCGGCACTGGCGTTAAGCTTGGCAGCAATGTGGATTGCCGTGCGTCCAGCTTCTTCTAACCGCACTTATGGATTTCATCGCTTTGAAATATTGGCAGCCTTGTTTAATGGCATTACACTGTTCGTTATCGCCGCGTTTATCATTGCGGAGGCAATCAAGCGGTTCGGTGAACCGCCGACCGTCGCGAGCGGGTCGATGATGATTATAGCTGGTATCGGTTTGCTGGCTAATATAGCAAGTGCATGGTTTCTTATGCGGAAGGCGGATGTGAAGGACAATCTAAATGTTCGGAGTGCATATCTTCATGTCATCGGAGATGCCATTGGTTCGGTAGGCGCGATCATTGCCGGCATTTTGATGTATTCATTTTCGTGGTATATCGCTGATCCAATCATTAGTGTAGTCGTTGCTCTTCTTATTTTGCGAAGCGCATGGGGAGTGATTAAATCAACCGTTCATATTCTGATGGAGGGAACGCCAGCTCATGTGAATGCTGAGCAGGTTAAAGAAGCACTGCTAGACATTCAAGGTGTCAAAGACGTTCACGATCTTCATATTTGGACAATAACTTCGGGAATAGACTCCTTAAGCTGCCATCTTATTGTTGAGGATGAGAAGGATTGCCAAGTCATTCTTCAGGAAGCGATTCAACATCTGGCCGACAGGTTCCAAATTGAACATTCGACGATTCAAATCGAGAAATCGCAATTGAAGCACTCTGCTTGCAAGGTATAGATCCGATTATCGTAAAATAGGGCTGTCACTTCAGTAGGATGATCTACTTTTGTGACAGCCCTATTTTTTAGCTTATGATTACGACTAGGCTGCTTCCACAGCTGATTTCGATTTATACACTTGGGAGCCGATTAAGAAGGACACAACGCCCCATGTGACCATAATGCCAATACCGATCCAGAATGAGGTTGAAACGATCCCGGAATTGTATATGAGACCATCCCGCATGCCCTCCACGAAGTAAGTAAGCGGCAAAATTTGTGCAATCGGCTGCAGCCAGTTTGGCATGATTTCGAGTGGGATAAATACACCGCTAAGAAACATCATGAGCATGCTGGTAATGTTGGATATCCCCATATAAGCTTCTATAGATTTACTGAAGGAAGAGAATAAATAACCCATCGCATTAAATACGAGTGCGCCTGCAAAGAAAGCAATAACTAAGCTTAATACATTAATATGAAGATTTGCGCCAAAACCGAATACGCCAATCAATGTTAAAATAATGATTTGAAAAACGCCGAGCAACAGCTTTACAATTACGCCTGCCAGCCCGTAAAGGCCCATTTTTGCTGGCGTCATGCGAAGCCGCTTCATCAGTCCCTTTCTGCGCATCTCAACTAGACTGACCATGCCGAACAGACCACCCTGCGCGAGTGTTAGACCGATCATGCCTGTCAGCAGGAAGTCCGCGTAATTCAAATCCTCGGAGCCTTGCGAAATGGATTGTCTAGTTAAGCTGAATGTTGGCGTAGCTTTGGCAACGGTCCAATTCGTCTGTTGAATAAATTGATCCAAAATGCCGGCAATAGCCTGGGTGGTAGCGCCTTGCTCATTGGCTTTGTTTACAACGAGCTGCATTGTCGTGGAGCTATCGGATTCAGGCAAAATAATGAGCGCATCGATATCTTGTTTCTCAATGAGCGTATTGCCGGCTTCCTTCGTGATTGGCTGCTCTTCTTTGAACTCGAATACCGGGATTTGGCGCAGCTGCTCAAGCAGCATGCTCGAATTAGCATTCGGCTGTGAATCAACAACGGCAATTGTAGCTTTAAAGCTATCGGGTGAGCCTCCGCCAAAAATGACCATAAACAATACCATTAAAATTATCGGAAAAAAGATGTTCCAAAACCATACTTGTTTTTCGCGAAACATCATTTTGACTTGGGCGCTAAACATTTTGGAAAATTGTTTGGTGCTGTTCATTTAACTTAATCCCTCCATTCCTTGCCGGTGAAGGCAATGAATACATCTTCCAGGCTCATTTCACGAATAGAGATTTGCTCGACGCGGAAGCCGCGATCCTTTGTAAATCCAAACAGCTCATACAATGTTTCTTCAGGCTGTGTCGTCCATAGCTGGAGCGAAGCGCCTTCGCGATTCGTTCGGACGACAGCATGGTGGAGTGTCGCGACTTTCTCAGTCTCAAGAGCTGCCTCAGCGCCATCAATAAAGGTAAGCCTGACCTCTCGTTCCTTCGTGAGCCGATCAATTAAAGCAGCTGGAGTATCTAAGGTGACGATTTTCCCTTGATCAACAATGCATACACGGTCACTCAGCTTTTCGGCCTCTTCCATGTAATGGGTAGTAAGGATGGTTGTTTTGCCTAGCTCCTTCAGCTTAAGAATAATGTCCCATATATTTCGTCTTGCCTGCGGATCAAGTCCTGTTGTAGGCTCATCTAAAAAAATGATCGTAGGGTCATTAATCATGGCGAGTCCAATGGCAAGCCGTTGTTTCTGTCCGCCGGAGAGCTTCCTAACCTGCTTGCTGCGCTGATCAGTGAGATTAATCATTTCGAGCACTTCTGCTGCTGGCCGGGATTTTGGATAAAAGGTAGCGAACAAATCTAGATTTTCTTCTACCGTCAATAAATCGAACAAAGCGCTGGATTGAGGCTGAACTCCGATGGACACCTTGATTTGTTCACTATTTTTTGTCCAATTTAGAGGACCAAATTCGATTTGGCCGGCATCAGGATTTTGCAGCCCTTCAATCATTTCAAGCGTAGTCGTTTTTCCTGCGCCGTTTGGACCGATGATGGTGAACACTTCTCCAGCCTCGACGGTGAAGCTAATGCCGGCTACAGCGCTGACTGATCCAAAGCTCTTTTGTAAATTACGCACTTCTAATACGGGCATTATGTAACCTCCTTTAGTTTTTGTGAAGCAAAAACTTACTTCGAAAGCATAAGCTTAGTTTTTGTGGAGCAAAAACTCACTTCGAAAGCATAAGCTTAGTTTTTGTAATGTAAGGTTTCCGATTTAATTGATCTGCTACAATAATTTTAACCGTATCCATTTTATGAGAGTACCGTCTTAAGCATGCTTCGGACTCGGTCTTAAGGCGGAGGCCGGAATGGTTTGGAGATTTTGAAAACGATCAGCGTGTTGAATCTCCTGTCGAAGCTAGAGGAACATCGAGCAATTGCAAGGCTAGTTTTACACTTGGATGGTCGCGATTGTCTGTTAAATAGAGAGCATAGGCCCTCGTAACTGGAAAAGGTAATTCGCAGCGCAGTTCATATAAACGGTGATCATCTAGAAAAGGCTGTGCAATAGATCGGGGAAGGAAGCCAAATCCTGCTCCTTGCAAAAGCAATGTGAGCATTATGGTGGAGTGGTCGGTTTCAAAAGTAGGCAGATAACCTTCCCCAACGATTGAGCGAAACCAATCTGGAAACGGATATCCCCACTCGATGTGACAATATTGTCCCGAAAAGAAGTCTGTTTTCGTAAACAAGTTAGAACTATTTTGAGAAGAAACAAGAATAATTTCGTCCTCAAATAGGAAATATTTAGTAACATTAGGGCGATCAAGAGGGTCGTACCGAATTGCTACTTGTACAACGCCATCGAGTAAAAGATCACGAATCATGTAGCTGGAATCGATGTAGCTCAGAAATTTAATAGCAGCCTTCGGGTGTGCTTGCCTAAACGAAACAATGTGCTGCAAATAATAGTAATGCCAAACAGAGCCAGGTCCGCTCATGACGATATAGTTTTCTAATCCTTCGGATAACGTTACCTTGCTTTCTTCAAACAGCAGCAGCATCCTCTCGGCATAAGGGAGGAAATGGATGCCTGCCTGCGTTAAGCTTACATTCCGATTATCTCTTAGAAACAGCGGCTTTCCGACGGATTGTTCCAGCGCTTTTATTCTTGCTGTAACAGCAGATTGCGAGATATGCAAATACTCTGCGGCTCTTGTGAAATTGCGAATTTTGCACACCGATAAGAAAGCCTCTAACTGTGGAATATCCATAGCTGCACCTCAACTAATTTGAAATATGAATCATTATAATCAAATAAATTCGTTATACAAATTATACTTCGTTCATTACTATTAAACTATACTCATGGTTTGGAGGAGATTTGGATGGCTAATGATGTGATAATTGAACAAATACAATCCATTGAAGAACATGTTAGCGGGCTGGCGGATCTGTTGGTGCAGGTCGTTGAAGATGGTGCTTCAATTGGCTTTTTACCCCCAATGAAGCTTTCTGATGCTGTAATGTATTGGGAGGCTGTGTTAAGTCCAGAGGTGATTTTATACGTTGCCAAAATCGATGATCGAATCGTTGGGAGCGTGCAGCTGCATCTATGTACGAAGCAAAATGGCGGGCATAGAGGGGAAATTGCAAAATTAATGACTCATCCAAACTATCGTCTTAGAGGAATTGGACGTTTACTTATGCAAAAGGCAGAAGGGCGAGCAAGACACGATGGCAGAACATTGTTAGTTCTCGATACGAGGGAGGGGGATCCTTCGAATATCCTGTATACTTCATTAAAGTACATTGAAGCCGGACGCATTCCTGGCTATGCACGATCTGCAGACGGTAAATTAGATGCAACGGTTTTCTATTACAAAATGCTGAATTAAATGATCTGTTAGATCAGGCAGCCTTCCAGAATAGAAATCATCACATAAATTCATATGGTACAATATGGATATTGTATCTGCGGAGGAGTTGATCTATTTTGGCAGTTAGAAAACCTTTTGGTTATGGATCACTTTCTATACTTTTTTTATTTTCGGGGTTTTTAATAAATTATAATTTTGGGAATGGTTTTATTTTAACTCACTATCTCTTTAACCTAATCGGATTAGCAGTATATTCAAACGGCACAGATGGTTTCAACTATCCCTTTTTAGCTTCCATGCCGTTTTGGTTAGCGACAATATTGGTTTCGAAAAGACATATTCATGATTTTGGAGCAGTCGTCAGCAAAAGAATTGGTGAACTCCTGCTTGCTATAAGCGTTGTAGTTACATTTATTTTTTTAATACTGCCAATATGGATTGAATTCTAATAAAATAAAGAACAAGGAGCAGTTTGCCGCATGGCAGGCTGCTCTTATTTCATGAAGCCATATAAAAAAAGTTCTTATAAGATATTTTTGAATGGTCGTTCGTGTTTTATATAGGAGGTGAATAAATGGACAACCAATCTATAAGTCGTACCCATAGTGAGTTTTCTGAAATGTATGAGCGGAATATCGATATGGTGTACAGATTATGTTTCATCCTATTGAAAAATACGATGGATGCGGATGACGCTGTTCAGTCTGTATTTTTAAAGCTATTCAAGCACAACAAAACCTTTAATGACCGCGAGCATGAAAAAGCATGGCTTATTGTGACGACCAAAAATACCTGTAAGGACGTATTAAAAAGCTGGTGGAGATCTCGCCGGGTTGATGTAGACGTTTTGCCGGAAAAAACATACTGGGAAAACAATGAGCAGCAGAGGGATATACTCGAGAAATTGCTGCGGCTTCCTGAAAAATACAGAACGGTGTTATACCTCTACTATGTGGAGGATTATTCTGTAAAAGAAATATCAAAACTACTAGATCGAAAAGAGAGCACGCTGCAAACACAATTATCCAAAGGACGAACACGCCTGAAGGCTGATTTGGGAGGGATATATGTTGACGGAAAACCAGTTCAAGGGCATATTTGAAACCATAAAGCCTAAGAAGGAACATAAGGACAAGCTATTACATGACATAATTGTAAAAATTGAATCGGAAACCGTGGATAAAAGAATACCAACATCATGGAGACGTGCAAGATCAGCGATGCTGGCAGCAGCGGTTATGATCTGTTTGCTAACAACCACTGCTTTTGCAGCAAGCTATATGGGCCTCGATATGAAATTTTTGAACTTTCTAAACCCGTTGAATGACGAACAGGAGCTGTATTTGGAAAACGGCGCTCAATTGGTCAACAAAAAAGCGGTAAACGAGAATGGAACAATTGAAGTTAAACAGATTATCGGAGACAGCAATTTGATATATGTTCTTTTGGACTTCACCGCGCCGGAAGGTACCGTTCTAGATGCCAAAAGGTATCGTTTTGTGACACATTTAAGTTTTGACCATATGAGTACCAATAGCTCCTCAACCGGTTACACCTTATTGGACGATGAGAATCCAAGCGATAATAAAATCAGTCTAATGATGAGTTATTTAACGAAGAATAGAACAATCGCAGGAAGTCCTGTTACTTTGATGCTTAGTCATTTAGAGGCGGCAGATGTTTATCCCGATATATTTGAAAAAGTAAATCCAGGTTCATGGAAAATTAAATTCAATTTGGACTATAAGGATATGTCAACAACGTATCAGATTGATCAGGGCATATCATTATATAACTACGGAGCAACACTATCATCTATTTCTATCTCGCCCATTTCCGTTACAATAAAAGTAGACAGTGCGCATACCAAAGAGATTTCTGAGGCAGCGAGCCGCTCCTCGCGGGAAATAGGGTTAAACGAGTATGCGGATCATTATCCGATCACCATACATTACAAAGATGGAACATCGGAGACAACGGCTGTTTTTAAGGGGATGTCCTCAGGGGATCTTATAACTAACACCATAACGATTGTGAAGCCATTTACCCCCATTATTAATGATAAAGAAATAAAAGCTGTCGAATTTTTTGATAAGGTCATTCCGATGGACTAATTCGATTCTTGTGCGATTTGAGGAACTGCATGTATGCAGTTCCTCTTTTCTTAGTTGATGGTATGGACTGGTTACAGAAGAAGCTGTTAACCTGCATTGTATTGACAAGAAATATAAATAAAATTAATCTGAATATATATTAATTTGTATGTATAAAAATACAGCGTGAAAAGAGGCCATCAACTTGAATCATCTATATAAAGAGTTTCTAATTAGTGATGACAAGTCACTTATTAATATGGATACCGTTTGCAAATTTTTATCAAGGAGCCATTGGGCAAACCAAAGGCCAGCGGAAACGATTCATAAATCCATTCAAAATTCAGTTTGTTTTGGCATCTACGATAATAAAAGGCAGGTTGGATTCGCTCGAATTGTAACGGATTGGGCAACGATTTATTATTTGTGTGATGTTTTTATTGATGAAGAATATAGAGGTAGAGGGCTCGGAAAGAAGTTAGTTGAATACATTACCAAAGAATTCGAAGGGATTGGCGGCATACTGCGAACGCATGATGCTCATGAATTGTATGAACAGTATGGATTTATAAAAGATACTGAACGATTTATGAATCGCCTATTGAAAAGATAGTTTAGGGGTGAACAAACCAAAGGCAGTCTAAGACATGATTTGATGTCCTAGTCTGCCTTTGTTATTTGAATCAGCTCTGCTCACTAGAATAAACAATTAATCCGATTTTACAGTCGCGTGAATTTCAATGCCGGAAGCGTCATGTACAACGAACGCGTTTCCTTGCTCCGCAGCTTCAACACCGTCGCTGCGCAGATGCTCGAGCCAAGCTTCACGAGAAGTTGAAGTTGGGAAAACAATCGTATAATAAGATAAGCCAACCGTATTGGCTGACGGCAAGGTAGCACCTGCGCCTGCCCAAATGTTCATGCCGATATGGTGATGGTATCCGCCAGCCGAGACGAATACAGCAGCCATTTGCGCATAATCGCCAACAACATCAAAGCCTAGCTTGCCTTCATAAAACGCGCGCGACTTCCTAAGGTCGCCTACGTGAAGATGGATATGTCCAATAACGGTTCCTTGCGAAAGACCGCTCCATTCTAGACCATCACTCTGAGTAAGCAGATCTTCCCAATCAAGCGGGTCTGTTGCCATCACATAATTGCCCTCGGCATCTCGCTTCCACTCTTCACGCGGACGATCCGCGTAAATTTCGATGCCGTTATGATCCGGATCTGAAATATAAAGCGCCTCGCTTACCAAATGGTCAGCCTGCCCAATATGAATGCCGCTTGTGATCAAGTTGCGGAGCGCAAGCGATAAGGAGCGACGATCCGGCAGCAGAATTGCAAAATGGTACAAACCAGCATGAGAGCGTTTTTGCGGCACAACGGCATTCGGTACTTCCTCTAGAATGAGCAGCGTATGTTTCCCATCAGCAGTGAACGCTGCAACACGATGTATTTCATCATGCTGCAAAACCTTTAGCCCGACAACTTCCGTATAAAAAAGGATTGAACGCTCGAGATTGCTTACCTTAAGCTTTACTTCTCCCAGTGAAATTTGTTCATCCAAAAATGTCGACATGATTAATCCTCCTTGAAGTATATATGGTTGTGATACTTGATTGCTTTAAATAAACTGCATCTAAAGCATAGTCCTTTACGTCTATATCATGTACAATATTGGAAAATGTAACCAACAAGCATTAAGGCTGCTATAAGCTCAAATCGTATGAAGTAGGTTTATAATAGCATATCAATTATAAAAATTAAAGTAGCTTATTAAAAGTAATCAACTTATAGTATTTTAATCAAAAGGAGGTTGGAATGAGAAAAATATTACGAAGGGTAGAGTGGGTGCTGCTTATTGTTATTGGAGGTTTTGCGCTGCTTTTTGCGCTTCCTTCAATTGATTTGTTTGATCATAATGCTGAGCTGAGCGAGGCTAAGAAGAAGGGTTTTTATTATAAGGTGGATGCAGATAAGCAAACCTATTTCAACAAAGAGATAAGTATTGACGGCGTTGTTTATGGGGAAGGGAAGCTGACTGTTTATTTATCTTCAAAACGTTTTTTTTCGGTGCCGCAACTGCCTAATACCATTCAAATAAAAACAGATGCCAATGAGGTGCTTCAGTATCAATCTTCAGGTGCATCCATGCGGCTTTATCGATCAAATGGTCAATTTACGTTTACTAACGTGCCGCCTAATCTGAAAAGCGTCACTGTATTTAATGAAGCTTATGGCGAGTCCTTTTCCTTTTATATTCCACTTGAAAGGGGGAAGGCAGACTAATGCAGACAACTACAAAAATAATTTTCGGACACTTGATCCGTTGGTTATTGATTCTTCTGGCTTGCTCCATCATCTATTCTGCGCTTTTCGCACAAAGCTCTATTCGTGTGGAGAAAGTAGCACAGCATGCACTGGATATGATGGAGTCTCCTTACGCTCCTATTTCCTTAAAATCAAAGACAGGCCAAGGCTATGAGCTGTTGCTAATCGTTGATCATAAACATGAGCTCCAACATCAATTGTTCGTGAAACGTTCGCTTGGATTTTTCTGGAGCTCCCGCGGCGGTGGATTTGGAATGAAGCTGGACCCGCAAATCTTACTCAGCTTTCGGACGGGCATGTCTACTTTTGGCAAGTATCGTCATTATTATGCTGTTGGTCAACTGAATGATCCGAATATAAGCAGGGTGCAAATTGCATGGTGGGATGGATATGAGCAGGATGCGCTTATGAAAGACGGGGGATATCTTGCTGGGCGTTCTATTCGCAGCTCTACTAAAGAGCAGTCGGCTTCCAGGACGAATAAGGTGTATGCCTATGATGCAAACGGGCAATTATTATATGAGCTAAATGATGAGCAGCGGGAGATTAAAGCGGATGCGAAATCAGAAACGGAAATGAAGGAAGCAATTTAATAGAAGAGCCGTCCGCGCTTTCTTTGGAAGCGATCGAACGGCTCTTTTTTTTATTATCCTTGAATACTTGGCTGTATTGGAGAAGCAGGCTGTTTCTTCTTAGTTGGAAGCGGACCAAACAGCAGCCAGTGCCATTTGAATGGTGCGCTAAGTGCCATGATAGCCCAAGGAATAACGAGTGCGAGCAGGAAGCCGCCGGCCACCCAAACATGGAACAGAATTGGAGAGCCGCTGGCATTCGTCTGGCGGTATAAATACAGAATTAAGGGATGGACCAAATATATGCCAAAGGATGTGGCACCGATATGTATAAGAGCTTTGACGACCATCTTGTTCCATGATGTATAAATCCAGAAGGAAACTTGAAGCAGCACAATAGCAGCCGTAACGCAACGCACCTCATCTATCAGTTCTAATAGACTTGTGTTTATAACAGATAGCCCAGTTAACCGTTTCTCGTAATAAAAGTAGACCATAGTCATATTTGACGATAAGAATAGTGCCCACAGCACAAGCGATGCTGCAATTTTTGCCGGAGTAGCGCTTTTTCTTGTGAGATTAACCCATTCAGCGAATTTCTCATAATAAATACCGATAAATGCACCTGCTGTAAAATAAAGCATATACGTAAACGCATAGCTGCCGGGGCTAACCACATGATATTCCCGGACAATGATAAAAATAAATAACCATTGCACCAGCAAACCGATCCAGACGATATGCCGGCTGGATTTTCGAAACCGATTAACGGCGTACAGCATTAGTGGTGATATTGCATAAAATTGAATAATAATAACGACAAAATAAAGATGGACATAGGTTTTTCCAAAAATAAGCATTTTGAGAAATTTAGTCGTTGTAAAGTAACCGATAAAGGTCTGCAGGTCACTAAATCCGTAAGCTGCCAGTCTCGTAAAGGCGAAATAGAGGAACGAAAATAATATAAAAGGAATCAATACTTTAGATATTCGTTTTTTGTAAAACTGCCCAATTGCTGTTGCTGTGAAGGGTTTATTGTAGTAGTTGTAAAACAGGACGAAGCCGCTTAGAAAGATGAAGACGGGCACTGCGAATTTGGTAAATGTGTTTAGAAAGACATAAAGAGGATATAGCGTAGCCTTGTGATCGTAGTTAGCTACGACCGCTGATGTTGCGTGAATCATGATGACCGCTAAAATACCGAATGCTCTAAAAATGTCTAGCGCAGGTAAATATGGTCTTTTTGCTAATTGTGCCATTAAAATCCCCTTATTTTTATAAGATACTAGCTTGTGTTAAGAGGCTATGAGGAAACCTCTATTCGTTATTATAAGGTTAGTCCCAGTTTCAGCCAATACTTTTATTTTTGCATCGGATTACAGAAGAAAGAGCCTCTTCCTAACGCTGAAAGAGGCTTTTTGTGCTTTGGTTTACAGCCATCAGGTTGAACAGAAATAATCATCAAAAATAATAATTAGTAATAACAAGCAAGGTTCTGGATTATAAACTGGAAGCCTATAACAGGGAAATCTATCATTCCGTAACCAAAGATGACAAGCATATGTATGTGAAGCTGGTTAATGCAGACGGTGTGGAGAAAGCAGTGAAGCTTGATTTTAAAGGGGTAAATGCAGCTTCTACGGGTAAATGGGTCATATTAACGGGTGATGCTTCACTTGTTCATGTTCCGAATGTGAACAAAAAGAACGATGAGAAAATAACCCCAATGGAAGCTGAAATAAAAATCGAGAATAATACTGCCATAATAAATTTGGCAGCCAATTCCGTGAATGTTATTATAGTGAGCCTAATATAATCGAGAAAAACACTTTATCATTGAGCCTCAGAGACTAGTCTCTGAGGCTCTTTTATTGGCAACCAGACCTATTTGTAATTCTTATTCATTACTTGACTGAACAGTGATAAACTGTGGAATAGCCTTTAACGTTTTGGAAAAGTAGCATTGCACGGATAAGATGGAGGACTGGATAACATGTTGCTTGCAAATAATGTTAAGTTAAAGGAATTGCTGAACGGAAATAAAATGGATACACCCTCCTTTTTACATATAGCGATCGCGCTGACTGAATCCGTACATAAGGCTCATAAGCAAAACCTACTAATCGGTCATTTGAATCCAGCAGGGATACTCATTCAATCGGAAATAAATACTGTTGTGCTCACAGACGAAAGAATAACAGATTACGCCTACCTATCTCCTGAACAAACAGGCAGAATCAACCGTAAAGCTGACGAACGAAGCGATTTGTATGCAATCGGCATGATATTTTATCACATGCTCGCAGGTCGTCTGCCCTTTCAAGCTCAGAATAGGGAAGAATGGCTGCATGCCCATCTTGCGATTGTGCCAATGCCTTTGCGTGAGGTGCGTTTGGAGCTGGAGGATTCTCTCGAAAATATAATTATGAAGCTGTTGTCGAAGAGGCCAGAAGACCGCTATCAGAGTGCTTTTGGATTGCTGTTTGATTTGAAAAGCTGTGCTTCTTCTATGGAGAAAAAAGGAGAGATCATCCCTTTCGAAATCGCTCGTGTCGATGAGGCTAGTCGGTTTCAGCTGCCAAAAACTCTTTTTGGTCGTGAAATGGAAGGAAGGGCGCTCCGCGAGGCTTTTCAACAGGCGCAAGCCGGCGTGTCTTCGTTCGTATTCGTTAGCGGAAGTGCAGGCAGTGGAAAAACCGCGCTTATTCGAGAGCTTCAGGTGCTGGCTAGAAAAGAAGGCAGTCTGTTCATTGGAGGAAAATGTGATCTGATGAATCGTGACGTTCCTCTCTCGCCGCTCTTGCAGGCTCTGCGGAGCTTGATTCGGCAAATATACAGCCAGTCCCCTGAACGAATGGCAAAGCTGAAGTTACAGTTGGAAGAGGCATTAGGTCAAGGAGCAGCTGTTATCGTACAGCTGCTGCCAGAAGCAGCTAAGCTTTTTGGCGAACTTCCGTCTGTGGAGCCGCTGCCTCCTGCCGAAGCGGCTATTCGGTTTCATCGCTTGATTCCTCTTTTTATGAATATATTTGCTGAAAAGGAACATCCTCTCCTTATTTTTCTAGACGATCTACAATGGGCAGACCCAGCTACGTTGGATGTCCTTCGTTCGCTTGCCCATGCTCCCAATCGATTAAACTTACTAGTAATAGGAACGTTAAGAGTAGAAACGGCTTCTGGCTGCTCGGACAACGGAGCAAATCAAGGTGAAGCAGCCGTATGGATGGAGAACACACTTCACTTGCAGCATGCAAGCTCATCCATACCCGTACAGCATATCGCCCTCGAAGCGCTGACCTATTTGGATGTAAGACAAGTCCTTTCGCATGTTTTTAACGAAAATTCGGCTCGTGTACGAACACTTGCAGAGGTGCTATATCATCGAACAGGCGGTAATCCACTATTCGTACATCGTCTTCTAGACAGCCTGTATCGTGAGAATAAGCTTTATTATGATGAGGAAGCTGCGATTTGGAATTGGGACGCTGCGGCAGTTACACAGTTACCGGAACATCCTGACATTCTTCATTTAATCGGGACCCGTATTCGTATGCTTTCACCGGATATGATTGAGCTGCTTGCCATAGGTGCAGCGATTGGTCATCGTTTTCATTCCTCTACGATCGCTTTAGTAAGCGGCCGCTCTCCGCTTCATACACTTCAGCTTTTACGTTTAGTAGAGGAAGAGGGTTTATTAAGTAGAGAAATTGAAATGGATGATGCAGCAGCGGATGAAGGTTATTATACATTTATGCATGACCGTGTGCAGCAGGCAGCTTATATGACTATTACCGAAGCGGAAAAATCGAGCTTGCATCTGACCATCGGCCGTGTGCTACGCGACCATTCATTAGAAGAGCGTGAACACTCCATTTATGATATGGTGTATCACTTGAATATGGGCAGCGATAAGCTGGTAAATGAAGCAGAAAAGATGGAGCTAGCTGAATATAACTATCAGGCAGGTTTGAAATCGAAGGCAGCAACAGCATTTGCGGCTGCTCTGAACTTTTTTGAAAAAGGCTTGCAGCTTGCGGGGGATGATTGGAGGAGTACGAGCTCACTAGCCTATCGTCTGATGCTGGAGCTGCCTGAATGTGAATTTATGTGCCGTCGCATAGACAAGGCAGAAGCTCTGCTCGAACAATTGATGTCCTGTACTACGGACTTGGTGGAGCGCTCTCAGATTTACCTGAAACGCATAGCCATGTATTCGTACTTGAAGAATGACGAGCTTGCTGTCCATATTGGAAAGCAGGCGCTGGCGGAATTTGGCTGGATTTTTTCTAGTGAGCCCTCTAAAGCTGTCATCGTAAAGGAATTGATCATGACGCAAGGTGCATTATTTAGTATGCGGCATGAGATTATGAATTTACCGATTAATCGTAATCCTGAGTATAAAGCCTTGTCGGACTTGGTCATGGCGATATCTTCTTCTGTATTTACATTAAGCCTTGAACTGTCTGCTGTACTTTTCTCGAGGTTCATTCGCTATGCTCTAAAGCATGGAAGCAACGAAGCGTTCGCTTTTATGCTTGCTGGCTATGGCATGATTATTTTTAAAATTTCTTTCTATCATACGGGACCTCAATATATAGATTTGGCATTTAAGCTATCAGCCTCCTTTGAAAGCTCGGATTTGCGAAGCAGACTGCACTATATTAAGGGGCTTGTTGGGCTGCAGCAGAATCCTGAAGCAAGCGTCAAGCATTTTGAGCAATCGATTTACTATGGGATGGAATCGATTAATCTGTCCTATGTAAGTATCGCTATGCTAACCTCTACGACCACTCATACGGGTGATTTGCATACACTTACTGCACGGATTTCGAATTATGAAGAAATTTCACAGCAGCTCTTGGATGAAGTCACAGTTAATATCTTTCGCATTGCGAGGTGGTATGTGGCACAAATGCAGGATGGAGCGGGTGGATACGATGAAGTCGTAGTGCCGGTGCTGAAGGATCGATTCGAGGAGAAGCTGAATAATGAGGTTTATTATACTTGTACCAGTCAGATAGAAATTGCTTATTTGTTCGGACGCTATCAAGATGCCTTGGAATGGGTAGAGAAGGGCAAATTCAACACATATCGTCAAACCCGGATGCAAGTGCGCAAACAGCATATTTACCATTCCCTGACGCTTGCTGCCATGTATGCGGAGGCAGCGGTGGATGAGCAAAAGGGCATTCGCGCAAAGCTTAACAAGCAATTGCGCAGCATGAGACAATGGACGGGATATTACGGGAATGAATCTTCAGCATATTTGCTCATAACAGCTGAGCTCCACCGTATTGATGGTGACCGAGTGAATGCAGCCAAAGGATTTGAGGGAGCGACCCGAGAAGCTCGAAGAGAAGGAAATGGGCTAATGGAGGCTATTTCTTGTGAGCGTGCTTCAATCTTCTATAGGGAAGCTGGGAGTATTACCGGAGCGGATGTTCTGATTGCAGATGCCTGCGCTGCTTATTCAAGATGGGGGGCAACTGCTAAAGCAAAAAGACTGATGGAGTCAAATTCCAAGCTGAAATTAGCTATGGCGGAACTACAAACAGAAAGCGTGGCTGCCACTGAGGAAATTGGACAAGTAAGCACTATCCGTGAAACCACACCAATGTTCGTTGATGAAAAGGCGTTTATACGGCAAATTACAGATTGGTCAAGAAAGGCAGATGACTCTAATGTAATGAGCCAATTCCTGGAGTCGGCACTTCGGTATTCCGGTGCGGAAAAGGGATATGTGCTGGAGAGCCATGAAGAGGTTTTCACCATTGCAGATCAGGCTGGCACTAGGAATGAGAGTGATGGAGAGGTTTCGTACGCGGAGGCTATTGTCCGTTATGTGGTTAAGACAGGTGATTCTGTTGTGCTTGCAAATGCTTCACGCAGCTCATACGCAGCTGATCCCTATATCACTCGCAGTAAGTCTCAGTCTGTTCTTTGTATGCCGGTTTCCTTTCCAGGAACATCATCGCAATCTGTCCTTTATTTGGAGAATAATCTGATCTCCGATGTATTTACGAAGGAGAGGCTGGAAGTGCTGGATCTTATGATTGCACGGATGGTTTATTTGAAATCGTCAGAGGAATTCCTAATTCAAAGCAGTGCGTCTGCGTCTAGTAGCGATTCGGAGTACAGTCCTCTAGATATCGCTGCCAATGCTGCACAGCCGCAGCCGTTAGTTGAACTGCTGACAAACCGTGAAGCAGAGATTTTGTATGCTTTAACCGATGGATTGTCGAATAAGGAAATCGCCTATCGTTTTGGATTAAAGGAAAGCACCGTGAAAAGTTATGTATTCCATCTATACGGAAAACTAGGCGTGAAACGGCGCAGTCAGGCCATTGCGCGTGCAAAAGAATTAGAGCTGGTTACTTAGTTGTATGGGATAGGCATTTATATGTGGGAGAATACAATAATTACTCATAAGATTGGAGAGGTGAGAATGAGAGGCGGATACAGTATCCTTAGGGAAATTCATAGAAAAGATTTTATGCCTAATGGGAAGGACTATGGCCTATTAGACTATGAATTCGATAATATGATCCGTTTTCTTGAGAAACAAGGGTACCTAGAAAGAGTATTGAGAGTGGGCGACGCCTATTCGCTAAAACCAGCAAAATTAACGTTAAAGGGACTCCAGCTTCTGAAGGATAAATCTGATTATGAAGAAACCTATCCCGCAAGGAATGGTTTGATTGAATGGGTTAGATCAGAGAAAGAACATTATTCTAATTACTAGGCTCCACCAATCACACAGAAGAGAATGTCCCAAAGATAACATGATTTGCTTAAGAAATCATGTGAATATTGAAAAAATGGCGTTACAGAGATTTATTTCTGTGACGCCTTTTTTTTATTTATTAGACATACCACGGACAATATTAGGCCCTAACCAGCTCTTTGGCATACTGCTTGCCTGCCGAAAGAAGAGTGCCGCTCAGTTCTGGATCGTGAACAGACCGTGCAAGAACAAGAGTGCCGACCATTGTACTGATCAGTGCGCTGCCCTTGGTTGTGTCAATTCCCGCTAGATTCGAGATGAAAGTAATCATCCGCTCCAGTTCGTGGGTAAATACCTGCCGGACCTCTTCGGAAGAACGGGAAATTTCGCCAGAAAGAGCAGGAAGAATGCAGCCCATCTCTGTTTTGTCGCGGTGATACGGACTTAAATAATAATCGATGACACTATTGATTTTGGGATTCTGCTTCTCCTGATCAGCAGCATTCTGCAAAATGGCTATGGTATCGCTGATAGCATACCGGCAGGCTTCGGCGACCAGCTGTTCTTTATTGTCAAAGTGTGAATAAAACCCTCCATGCGTAAGTCCTGCCCCCTTCATAATGAACGGAACACTTACATCGAGTATACCCTTCGTGCGAAAAGCTTGGGCAGCACTTTCAACGATCTTATTCCGCACTTTCATCTTATGACCTTTGGGATACGGTATTGTAATCACTCCACAGCTTCATAATTCTATCTTCAAAATATTATAGTCGTCATAATATAGAGTGTCAATTGAGAGAGTTAGCAACGGTTAGCTAGCGGAAGGGGCTAATACGGCTGTTGACGGCTTTAAAATATGATGGTTATAATATATTATGGTCATCATATTTTAAATGGTTTCATCAGGAGGGAACAGGAAATGAGTAAGCTTGAATCCGTAGAAACGTTGGTCATTGGATCGGGTCCGGGAGGTTATGTGGCGGCGCTGCGTTCTTCACAGCTTGGAATGAAGACGGCGATTGTGGAACGCAGTCAGCTCGGCGGGGTCTGCACGCATGTTGGCTGTATTCCATCCAAAGCATTAATTGCAGAATCGCATCGCTATGATTTGCTTAGGCAGTTCAATCATGCGGATTCGGCAGCAGCATTTGAAATTGCGCAGCATTTCAAGCAGGGAATTGTGAAAAAGCAGGCTGGAGGAGTTAGCTATTTATTAAAGACTGCTGGTGTGAGCATTTTGGAGGGAGAGGCCAGTTTGGTTGATGAACATACAGCTATTATTCAGCAAAGCGGCCTGGAGCAAACCATTTCTTTTAAAAACGCCATATTGGCAACGGGATCTCGTTCGATTGAGCTGCAAGCATTTCCGGTTGGAGGACGTATTTTATCTTCCACAGAAGCGCTATCGCTCCCTGAAGTTCCGACCAGTTTGGTCGTTATTGGCGGCGGTTATATCGGAATCGAACTAGGCCAAATGTATGCCAAATTTGAAACAAAGGTATCGATTCTAGAAGGAGGAGAACAAGTGCTGCCGGGTTTCGAGGCAGACCTCGCGATCCCCGTGGTTCGGCAGTTGAAAGCCGATGGTATTCAAATGATTACTGGGGCGACAGCACAGAAAGTGGTTCAGCATGCTGATTCAATTACACTGCAGTATTTAAAAAACAAGGAGCAACATGAAATTACAGCAGAGTATGTGTTAGTCACTATCGGCAGAAAACCAAATACAGATGGTCATTTAGGGCTTGCGAACATAGGCTTGCCCGTGACGGGCAGGGGACTGATTGAGACAGACGAACAGTGCAGAACGGTTATTCCAAATATTTTTGCCATTGGAGATATTACAGCTGGTCCGGCACTCGCCCACAAGGCTTCTTACGAAGCGAAAATTGCGGCAGAAGCCATTGCTGGTCATGCCTCTGAGGTTAATTATAAAGCCATCCCGCTCGTCGTTTTTTCTCATCCAGAGCTGGCCAGCGTTGGTTTAAATGAAACGGAAGCAAAGGCTAAATCCATTCCGATTGTAATTGGCAAAGCTTCTTTTGCAATCAACGGAAGAGCTTTGGCATTGAGGGAGACTGAAGGGTTTGTGAAAATTTTGGCGGACCCATCCTCAGGAATCGTGATCGGTGCACAAATCGTTGGCGTGGAGGCTTCAACACTCGTATCAGAGCTTGGCCTTGCTATCGAGATGGGAGCAACCGTGGAGGATTTGGCTTTGACCATTCACCCCCATCCGACACTGGGAGAAGTAATTATGGAAGCTGCCGAAAACACGGTCTTAAAAATGATGAAGATAAAAAAAGAGCAGCAGATTTAACTGCAAATAGAGAATGGGAGAGATTGAGGAATGAAAATAAAAGCAGGTTTTTATATTGGGATTGCGGTTGCGCTGATCGTTGGAGGTTCACTTCTTGTTGTTAAAGGAAAGGATGCAGTCAGTCAGGCTGAGATGAGGAAACAAGGTGTGCTTGAGGCGGAGCAAACGACCCTATTTTATCAGAAGAGTCCAGGTTCGATTGTAGAGGTAGGTGTGGCTGCGGGTGACTGGGTAAAACGCGGTGATGTGTTATTTAAGGTTAAATCAGCTGAAGAAGGAGAAGAAGATGTGTTTGCGCTAGATGACGGGTTGATCAGCAGAATTGCGGTTAAGCCGGGGGATCAAGTAAAGCAAGGCGCGCCGATGGCGGTTTTGCAGAAAAATAGCTATTATACAGATCTCTATATACAGGAAAGTGAAATCCAAAAGCTTCAGGTTGATCAAAACATTGGTATTCATTTTCCATACTTGGATGATCCCGCACAGGTGACTGGTGTTGTGACTTCGATTTCAGCGGCCCCTCAATTTGCGAACTTGCGCATGTCACGTGAGAAGGGGCAAGCAGATTTAAGTATGTTTCTTGTCCGAATAGCTGTGGATTCAAATGCTGATTTGCTTCCGGGGATGACGGCGGAGGTGAGACTTGATGAAATCGCTGATTGACGAGTGGAAGTACGTATCGGGCAGTAAGTATTTGCGTTTAATCTTTATTGGCCCACTAGTTGCGGCCCTATTTTTTGGTTTAATGTTCTCGCATAACCAAATTAGCGAATCGCCCGTTGTAGTCATTGATGAGGATCACAGCTCGTATTCGCGGCAGCTGATCTCGAAAATAAATGCTTCCCCCTACATGAACGTTACAAATGTGTACGCGAGCCGCCTGAGCCCGGAAATATTGCTTGCAAATGAGCAGGCTGTAGCGGTCATCATGCTACCTAAGCAGTTGGAGCAGCTTCAGCAGCAAGGGATATCAACGAATATCGGCATTTTAATGGATAACACGATGCCCTCAGGGTTAACCGGCATTCGGACAGCGATTCAGGAAGTCATCGTAACGGAAACTATGACCCTTTCTATGTCCCATCTGGTTCAAAAAGGGATGGACGCCGAAACCGCTAGAGGCGTTGTTTCTCCGTTGTCTCTTCAGCAGCGGATGCTGTTTAATCCAACCACAAGTTATGTCGGCTTTATGGTGCTTGGTTTTGTAAACATTGTGGTTCTCATGATTACAACAAGCGCAGCGGGCTCTATTGCGCCTCGTTTGCGTCAGGAAGGGAAGCTCTTTGCAAACGGAAAGTCGCCCTTGCAGCTTTGGATTCGCAGTGTACCTTACGCGGTCATGACCGCCCTCTCGCTGCTCTTATGTTATGGATTACTGAAGCAGGTGGGGGGAATGCGGTTTGAAGCGGAGCCTTATCTTTTTATTATCCCATTGCTTGTTTATGCCTTTGCATTGTCACTTATGGGGCTGTTGATCGGCTATTCTGCCAAAGATTTGTCTAAAGTCAATTTGCGAACCAGCTTCGTATTGTATCCTTCATTTCTTGCAACTGGAATTCAACTGACCCCGCTTGCTTTTCCAGAGCCATTTCAAATTTTTGCATGGGTATTGCCGATGAACTGGCTTAACCGCCTCATACGCGGGATGGCGTTTCGGGATGGAGCGCTAACAGCCTACAGTCAGGAGCTCGGAGCACTGCTGATCATTATAGGCGGCGTGTCCTTATTCCTTGGATTACTGGTACTGCGGGAAGCAGGGAAAACATATTCCAGCCGGGAACGAGTCGTGAGTGCGGACATTCTGCCGAGCAGCGGTTCGTTAAATAGTTAAGTTCCTTACCCGTTCGAATAACGCCCTTGACTAAGATAGATACCCTATTTCAGTCAAGGGAACACAGGGGGAATACGAGAGTTCAGATTCTCGACTGTTCGAAGGTTTGTTTATTCGCGTTTAATAAATAGCTTAAAGACACTGTTTTTCAAATAATCAAGGGAGTAAAAAACAGGTTTATCGTTATCGTCATAGTGGAGCTGCTTTAATAAAGCTAGAGATGTGCGTGTTATTGGCTCTGCTAGCCTAGATTTATGTTTAGTGGCATCGGGTAGATTGACTGGATTTTGGCATGATGGGCTTTATCCTTGGGGTGTCGCCGCTGGCTTGATTATTATTCAAGAAGCGGGTGGGAAGATATCAGACCGTGATGGAAATGAGTTTAAATTCAAAGAACATAAAGATGACGCCAAGAAATATTTTCCTGAGCGTCATTTTTGTTTTTGTTATCGAAACAAAAATAGATTCGTTGAGCTGTGACGCGTTTTTAGCTTTCAAAAGATGGTCCGCTGTATGATAACAGAGGGTGGACATTGCAATTAGAGTTTGCTATTATTTACCCAACAATATTTTAGAACACGGTTTTATAATATAAAACCACTTCTAGGAGGGGAGCGAGTGAAGGAATATGCCCATCATTCAAGCATTGGATAGAGCACTGAAAATTATCGACTTATTCGATGAGCATCATATGGAGTACAAACTGTCTGAAATAAGCTCAGAAATGGATTTGCACAAAAGTACAGTTCATTCATTGTTGAAAACGCTTCAAATTCATGATTACATTACACAGGATGAGCAGACTGGGAAATACCGCCTCGGGATGAGGTTTGTAGAGAAGGGGCAATTGCTTCTCAATCATTTTGATATTCGGGAAATCGCTAGACCGCATCTTAGGGCTTTGTCTGCCGCCACTGGCCAAACGACACATTTGGTCATTATGGATGATGGAAAAGAAGGGATATACATTGATAAAGTAGAGGGGCATAAGGCTGCAATTCGTTATTCACGTATCGGTCGCAGAATACCTTTGCATAGCAGCGCCGTGGGTAAAGTATTGGCGGCTTTCCGGTCTATCAAAGAACAGGTGCAGATTGCGGAAGGACATACGTTTGTTAAGCATACGGATAAGACGATCGACAACCCCGAAGCTTTTTTGAAAGAGTTGGAGCAAGTAAGGAAGCAAGGTTATGCTATTGATAATGAGGAGAATGAGCCGGGGGTCCGGTGTGCCGCTGCTCCGATATACAATCATAACGGACAAGTGATAGCGGCGATGAGCATATCCACCATGGTAGCACACGTTGATGATCAAGAACTGGCACATTTAATTGACCTGATTCAGCAGGAAACGAGTGAAATTTCTCGTCAACTAGGTTATCAGCTCTAAGATGAGCTTCCAGAGCAATAACTTTTGAGTTCATGTTAGATCGACATGCGATGAAAGCAAGTCGATCTATATTATAATTTCAGAACGTCGTTTTATATTATAAAACAAGGAGAGATTAAAATGAGAATTATTCGATATCGTGATGGCGTAGAGCAATGTTTGGCAGCAGTAACTGACGAGGATAAGGTATTCAAATTGGCAGATTCGGACTTTTTATCATTCCTTGAACGAATAGAGAAGGCAGGAAAAACACCACTTGAAGACGTGAACGATCTGATTCGTTCAAATCAGCCGCTGGATAGGGAGTTTGCTAGTCTTGAATTACTTATGCCAGTAGCTGCCCCAGAAGTATGGGCAGCCGGTGTAACCTATGCGCGCAGCAAGGAAGCTAGAAATTATGAGGCGACTGGCGGCAAGCTGAATGCATCCACCTACTATGACAAGGTGTATGATGCAGAAAGGCCAGAGTTGTTCATGAAATCCACAGCAGCTCGGACGGTTGGCCATTTTGATAATGTTTGCTTGAGAAGCGACTCGAATTGGCAGGTTCCGGAACCGGAGCTTGGTTTGGTTTTAAATAAGCGAGGCCATATTGTTGGATACATTATTGGCAACGATATGAGCTGCCGCGATATTGAAGGAGAGAATCCGTTATATCTTCCGCAAGCCAAGGTTTGGAAACAATCATGCTCAATTGGACCGGTCATAAGATTAGCCGAAACGATTCAAGATCCCTACCAGTTGCAGATCACTTTGCGGATTTATAGAGATGGAAAAAAAGTAGTCGATGAATCAGCAAGCACGGGACAGCTTAAACGCAAGCTGGAGGAACTCGTTTCCTTTTTGCTCAGGGATAATATTGTGTACGATGGTACGATTCTCCTCACGGGTACATGTATCGTTCCTCCGAATCAGTTCACACTTGCACCTGAAGATGTCATTGAAATTGAAATCACTAGCCTTGGAACACTAGTAAATACTGCTGTTTTGGCCTAAATAGCAATTTAAATAAGAGAGGAAGATTAAAATGGTAAATATAAATTACGCTATATATAACAACTACATTAATGGCGAGTGGAGAAGCTCTGAGAGCGGCAGAACGCAGAAAAGTATTAGTCCAGCAAATAAAAACGAAGTCGTAGGTATGATCCCGGATTCGACTAAACGGGATTTAGAGGATGCTGTTGCAGCTGCAAAGGCGGCCAAGCTTGCTTGGCGTAAGCTAACGGGATCACAGCGGGGGAATTTACTGTTCAAAGCAGCTGATATCATGGAAAGTAGAGTGAATGAAATCGGTGAAGCGATGACGAGGGAAATGGGGAAGACATTACCCGAGGCGAAGGGCGAGACGGCACGTGGAGTGGCCATTCTGCGTTATTATGCAGGAGAAGGCATGCGTAAAATAGGTGATGTTATACCGTCTTCCGATCCAGATGCTTTCTTGTATACTACAAGGTCACCGCTCGGAACGGTAGGGGTGATCTCCCCTTGGAATTTCCCAGTTGCTATTCCTATTTGGAAAATCGCACCTGCATTAATATATGGGAACTCGGTCGTATGGAAGCCAGCAACGGAAACAGCGGTTACAGCAGCGAAAGTTATGCAATGCTTCCATGATGCAGGCTTACCAGCTGGTGTTCTGAATATGATCGTAGGCAGTGGCAGCGTCATTGGTCAAGGTATTGCGGAACATGCTGATATTAACGGAATCACCTTCACGGGCTCCAATGCTGTAGGGCAAGCGGTAGGGCAAGCAGCGTTGGCACGCGGGGCTAAGTATCAGCTGGAGATGGGCGGAAAAAATCCGATCCTAATTGCGGCAGATGCAGACATTGATTTTGCGGTTGAAGCGACAATTAGCGGGGGGCTTCGTTCTACTGGCCAGAAGTGCACTGCGACAAGCCGAGTTATCGTAGTGAAGGATGTTTATGAGGAGTTCAAGTTGAAGCTGCTCGAGAAGGTGACTGAATTGAAGGTTGGAGATGGAATGGATGGACAGACATGGTTAGGCCCATGTGCGAATGAAAAACAAATGGAAACCGTTCTATCTTACATTAGTAAGGGTGTAGAAGAAGGGGCAGTATTGCTGTATGGCGGCACAAGACCAACTGAGGGCGCATTATCAGATGGCTTCTATGTCACGCCAGCGATTTTTGATAAAGTGACTTCAAAAATGTCGATTGCTCAAGAAGAAATATTCGGGCCTGTGCTTACACTAATCGAAGCGAATGATATTCAAGAAGCGATAGAGATTGCCAACGATACGGACTATGGCCTTAGCGCATCAATTTATACCCGTAATATCGGAAACGCTTTGCAGTTCGTTCAAGATATGGAAGCAGGTCTCATCCGTATTAATGCAGAGACAGCCGGTGTTGAGCTTCAAGCACCGTTCGGGGGTATGAAACAGTCCAGTTCGCATTCAAGGGAGCAAGGCCAAGCCGCTATTGAATTCTATACTTCAATCAAAACCGTATTCATTAAGCCATAACGACAACACAAGGGATGGATGGTGTGAAATGAATGAAGGCTTCGAAACGATAATGGGCAAGGATATCGATTCTTATTTTGACATCTATACGCATGCTCCAGGACCAAGCGGCTCCTTGCCGCTTACCCCGGATATGCTTCGTAATTCACCAAGCGGTGATTTATTCGGATTAACACAGAACGTTGGCATGGGATGGGATCCGAAGAAGCTTTTGGGAAAGCAAATACTCATTCTTGGAACCCAAGGCGGCATTCGAGATGAGGACGGCCGCCCGATCGCTCTTGGCTATCATACGGGACATTGGGAAGTTGGAATCATGATGAAAGCCGCAGCGGAGGAAATCACAGGTCTTGGTGGCGTGCCCTTCGCGGGTTTCGTGAGCGATCCTTGTGATGGCCGTTCACAAGGGACGACGGGGATGTTCGATTCACTGCCGTTTCGCAATGATGCAGCCATGGTATTAAGACGTCTTATCCGTTCCTTGCCGCAACGCTCTGCCGTATTGGGGGTAGGCACTTGTGACAAAGGATTGCCATCCATGATGTTGGCACTGGCAGGGATGGGTAAACTTCCTGGCGTAATTGTTCCAGGCGGCGTTACGCTTCCGCCGACCCAAGGCGAGGATGCAGGCAAGATCCAAACGATTGGCGCGAGATATACAAATGGTGAACTCTCGCTTGAGGAAGCGGCTGATCTTGGTTGCCGCGCGTGCGCGACACCTGGTGGAGGCTGTCAGTTCTTAGGAACAGCGGGAACGGCACAGGTGATAGCGGAGGCTCTTGGTATGACCGTTCCTCATGCTGCACTGGCACCGTCAGGACAGCCGGTGTGGGAGGAAATGGCACGGCAATCTGCCAGAGCTGCTCTCAAAATGGCGGAGAGCGGACTGACGACAGGCCAGATTATAACGGATCATGCCATTCGAAATGCGATGGCTGTTCATGCAGCCTTCGGCGGATCTACAAATTTGCTGCTCCATATTCCTGCAATCGCACATGCGGCAGGGCTCACCCTGCCAACTGTCGCTGATTGGGCAGAAGTCAACCGCAGCGTCCCGCGATTAGTCAGCGTTCTTCCTAATGGACCAGAACATCACCCGACAGTGAGAGCTTTCCTTGCTGGCGGTGTACCTGAGGTTATGCTGCATATGCGCAAACTTGGCGTTTTGGATGAGAAGTCGCTTACGGTAACAGGCAATACAATTGGGGAGACGCTGGATTGGTGGGAATCGTCAGAACGCCGCCACCGCATGCGCCGGCATTTGCTGGAGAACGAGGGGATTGATCCAGACCGCGTCATCTTCAGCCCGGAACGCGCCAAACAAGCGGGGCTGACCTCGACTGTGACTTTCCCAACAGGAAACATTTGTCCCGAGGGCTCTGTTATTAAATCGACTGCAATTGATCCTTCGATGGTTGACAGTGATGGGGTCTATCGCCACATCGGCAGGGCGAAAGTGTTCACGACGGAACGTGCGGCAATCCATGCGATAAAAAACAAAGGCATCGTTGCCGGGGATATTATGGTACTCATTGGGCGCGGCCCATCGGGTACGGGGATGGAAGAGACTTATCAGCTGACTTCAGCGCTTAAGCATCTGCCCTTCGGCAAAGAAGTATCACTGCTTACGGACGCACGCTTCTCGGGCGTGTCAACTGGCGCTTGTATAGGTCATATTGGACCCGAGGCCCTTGCTGGCGGACCCGTTGGCCAGCTTCGCAATGGCGATTGGATTGACATCCGTATCGACCTCCGTCAATTAGAGGGACATGTCGAAATGGTAGGCAGCGGTGAGGTGCCGGAGGATTCGGAAGTGGGAACGAATGTATTGGCTTCTAGAAAACCTCATCCCGATCTCGCGAAAGACTCTGATCTTCCTGACGACACTCGGCTATGGGCTGCACTGCAAGCAGCGAGCGGCGGCACATGGCGGGGATGCGTCTATGACGTAGACAGAATCGTCAAACTGCTGGAAGCGGGTATGAACACGGCAGAAGGCCAGGAAATAATGAACAGTTAAACAAGATTTAAAGGAGAGTTGGGGAACATGATTAACAATCCCATACTGCGAGGATTTCATCCTGATCCATCTATCTTGCGTGTAGGAGAAGACTATTATATTGCAACTTCGACATTTGAATGGTTCCCGGGAGTACGTGTTCACCATTCCAAGGATTTGGTGAATTGGCGTCCGCTCACTTCGATATTGACACGTGCTTCACAACTGAATATGGAAGGCAACATCAATTCCGGTGGCGCGTGGGCGCCATGCTTAAGCTATCATGAAGGCGTTTTCTATCTTATTTATACAGATGTAAAAAGTCGCACGGGAGCCTTCAAGGATACTCATAATTATATGGTGACGGCGGACGATATAATGGGGCCTTGGTCTGAGCCCATTTATTTGAACAGCAGCGGTTTTGATCCTTCCTTATTTCATGATGAGGATGGTCGCCAATGGTTGGTGAATATGATCTGGGATCATAGGAGAGGGACAAACTCTTTCGCTGGCACTATTCTTCAGGAATACTCGAAGGAAAAGAAGAAACTTATTGGTCCTAAGAAAAATATTTTTCTAGGCACACAGCTGAGATTAACCGAAGGGCCTCATTTATATAAACGAAATGGATACTATTACTTGCTGACAGCTGAAGGTGGAACGCAATATGAACACGCTGTCACGATGGCGCGTTCTCGGCGTATCGATGGTCCTTATGAAGTCGACCCTGCGAATCCAATCTTGACGTCTGCGGGCAAGCCGGAATTGAAATTACAGAAGGCGGGCCATGCTTCACTAGTGGAAACACAGAACGGCGAGTGGTATATGGTTCACCTTGTCGGTCGTCCTGTGATTGATAAGCGATGTATGCTCGGCAGAGAAACGGCTATTCAGCGCTGTCATTGGACGGATGATGATTGGATCGCTGTTGACGGAGGAGCCAATTCGCCGCAATATGTGGTGCAAGCACCTCAATTGCCAACACATCCATTCCCTGCTGAACCGAGCCTCGATCACTTTGATAGAGCACAGCTTGGGCTGCAATGGAACACCCTTCGCATCCCTGCAAGTCCCGATTGGCTATCCTTAACGGAAAGGCCAGGATTCTTGCGGCTTCGCGGCCAGGAGTCCATGAGTTCAACGCATCGCCAAAGTCTTGTCGCGCGTAGACAGCAATCGATGTATTGTGAAGCGGAAACATCCATTGAATACCGTCCAGAGCATTATCAGCAAATGGCGGGATTGATTCTGTTCTACGATACCCGTGATTATGTCTATTTACGCCTGACTCATCACGAGAAATTAGGTACATGTATTGGGATTGTACAATCACAAAATGGAATCTATATCGAAATACTGGATCAAGATATTCCAATTGCGGATGGAACATACCGATTGAAGGTGAGTATTCAGCGTGAAATGGCCAGGTTCATGTATGCGGGCCAGACAGGGGAATGGATTGTGATTGGCCCACAGCTTGATGTTAGCCATTTATCTGATGAATATGCTGATTATATTCGTTTTACAGGCAATTTTATCGGTGTTTGCGTCCAAGACTTAAGCGGGGAACGCAAGCACGCTGATTTCGATTATTTTCGATATGATGAGTATGATGTTGTGCAGACGGATCATTAAATAAAGATTACAGCAGATATTACGTCTTATACGACCCATAGCTTTGTTGTGAGTTTTGTGTAAATAGAGCTGCAGGTGGACTCGGGTGGTAATACCAACAAATCCAGCTGGGAAAAATAGATTTTTTTGTTGAATACTATATATCTGAGGACCTTCCCATTTCTTTCGGTGTTAGTGGTGTGCTTAACACTTGAAGATTTGGGGAGGTACTCCTTTTTCTGGGCTTAAAAATGATCAATCCTGTATGGCTTCGGGGTTATGAAATGAAATCACTAACAAAACAATTGGCTTGAAAGAGGGACAGAATGATGAACAATGCTGTCAGATTCTTGATTAGTTCCTTACCTGGAAAAACCATCATTCGAACGATCATGTTCTCATATTTAATTGTAAACATTCTACTTTTATTGTTGCTGGGACTATTATCCGTTCAGGACTCAACTAAAAGTCTTACCAAAGAAGTCACTCAATCCAGCTACAAAATAATGGAGCAGGCAGCACGCGGGCTCAGCTTCAATCTTGAAGAAGCGACTCGCCCGCTCGTTCTTCTAACAGGCCATTATTCGGTTGGAAGCTTGATGAATCCAGGCAGGGAAATGGATATCGCAGGACGCATCCAGCATGAGAGGAATATCGCAGACCTAGCATTTGGCGTATCTTCCTTGCAATCAATGGTAAGTGATGTTTTGATCTTGGGCAAAAATGGCTATGTAAACAACCTAGATGGCAGAAAATCACTTCGGTGGGATTATCCTTTCACCGAACAAACTTGGTTTAGGCAGGCGATCTCGGATACTCCAAACAAAGGATTCATTACGCTTGGACTCCATACGCAGGACTATTACTTAGAAAATAATATTTCAAAATATAACATGCCGACGTTATCGATCGCTCTTCCGGTTAAAGATTATACCCTTAGAACGATCGGGGCTGTCATTGCTAATCTGGATTTAGCCAAAATCAACGGGATGTTTGAATTTAGCTCCTATCAAAACAATGAAAGCATCTTTATGATCGATAATCAGCAGACTATCATCGCCCATAAGGATAGTACGGCAATCGGGACAAAACTTGACTTCTCAGGTATCGAGCTTATTTATGCCAGCGACTCAGGAAGTTTCGTTACCGAGCTTGGCGGAAATGAGACACTTGTTATCTTCCACCCTACTGCCGTTCAGGGTTGGAGAATGATCTCGACGATTCCGATGTCTGTCATCAGAGGACAATCAGACTCACTGAAGTCAAACTTGATCGGTTTTATTTATCTTTGTTTGCTGCTCAACCTCCTCATATCCATCTTAAACACCGCTCGGATATCCCGCCCATTTGGACAACTGCTCTCAACTTTGGACAAGATTGGCGAAGACAGTATTTATATCATTAAGAATAAATACAGGTATCGCGAATTGGATTTGATAGGCGACAAATTTAGGGAACTGGTCATCCGGATCGAAACGTTGGTCAAACAAAATTATCAATCAGATATTGCACTAAAAGAGGTAGAGCTCAAAACGCTGCAGTCCCAGATCAATCCGCACTTTCTATTCAATACGCTGCAACTGCTGCAAACCGAAATTGTATGTGGAAGCACGGAGGATTCTAACCATTTGGTGTTGTCATTGAGCAGTCTGCTAAGGTATTCCATGAAGCAATCGGAAGAGATGGTGGAGCTGGAGCAAGAAATTCAGAACGTCAGGGATTATCTCTATATTGTGAACAAAAAATATGACGATCGAATTGACATCGAGTTTCTTATTCCGGACGAGTCGATTCTAAAAAACAGAACGATCAAGTTGATCCTGCAGCCTCTCGTAGAAAACGTGATTTTTCATGGATTTGGCGAAAATCCACGGTCAGCAAAAATGACGATTAGGGTTATGACAGTCAAAAAAGGAATTATGATCGTTATCCAAGACAATGGAAAAGGGATATCAAGGAGCAGAAGCCGTCAATTGGCAAGGCAATTGAACCAACAAGACTTTAAGCCGGATGGGATAGGCCTATTCAACGTCAATCAGCGTATCCGATTGAAATTCGGACCTGATTACGGACTGAAGATTAGAAGCAGGCAAGGGGTATTTACAACGGTTTATATCGTGTTGCCCAGAACGTGATATCTTCGGGGAGGTAGCGAGCATGAAATTGCTTATTGTGGACGATCAATTATCTTTGCATAGATATTTAGATAAAGTGATGGATTGGAAGGAGCTAGGGTTTGTGAAGGTGCAACATGCATATGACGGAGAAGAAGCGGCCAACATGGTAGAAACCTTCCGTCCCGATCTGATGATCATGGATATTCATATGCCGTTGCTCGACGGAATCGAGTCGCTGAAGCGGATTCAACATTTGGACAAAATACCGCGAACAATTATTTTAAGTGCGTATGATCAATTCGAATATGCACGGGATGCGCTTCGACTTCATGTTTCCCAGTACCTGTTAAAGCCGGTCGATGCCGAATTGCTTCGGGATGCTTTGCGTGAGCTGATTCAACAGTCCGTATCGGATGCTCAGAAATCGATTCGCAGTGAACTCGATCGGACGATATACGCTGGACAGATCGAAGCAAATTCGTTGATAAACTTCCG
The DNA here is from genome assembly GCF_052115145.1 of Paenibacillus sp. 2TAB26. NCBI lineage: Bacteria > Bacillati > Bacillota > Bacilli > Caryophanales > Paenibacillaceae > Paenibacillus > Paenibacillus sp. 2TAB26. The sequence goes on along the minus strand of NZ_JBFRGC010000013.1, from coordinate 8,391 downwards.
AGACTGCCTAGAATTTCTCGCCATCGAACGTTTTGCAATTTTGACATTCGAGAACAGTCTGCCATCGGACGATGATTATTCTTGCTTGCTGCAAGAACAAGCGGTCATCAAAATCCACTGTGTTATGTGTTGTAAAAACCGCAAGGAGCAAGTAGTGCTAGTCGGCGGGGGGGACGATCTGTCTAGCGGTCAATTGAGGGAATTAAGTGAATCTGTGATGGAAAAAGTGGCAGAGTCATCACCGTCTCACACATTGTCTGTCGGAATCAGCTCAATTACCCAAGATGCCGCATTTCTGCCACAGCTAATTTCCGAGAGCATGCTAGCGGTAAGAGCGCCTGCTTCGGAAACCGGATCCAAGCTTCAGGATGCTGTGCGGCGGATTAAACCGTATGTAGAAACCCGATATCAAGAGGATTTATCTTTGCAATCAGTGGCAGATCGCTTCGATATAGACAAGTATCAATTAAGTCGTGCGTTCAAACAGGAATTCGGTGTGAATTATTGGGCTTATGTGATCCAGGTGCGGATGATTAAAGCCGCAGAACTACTCGTTGGAACGAATTGGAGGAACAACCACATCGCGGATCATATCGGTTTTTTGGACGAGAGTCACTTTAGCCGCGCTTTCAAAAAGTATTTCGGCGTAACGCCTAAAGAGTACCGCGCATCGTCTATTCGACCCAATTAATCGGATTTGCTGCTAGTGCAACATTTGACAACAAATGATGCAACAATATGAATTCAGATTCAAGCGAGTTCATATTACACTCTAAATGTAAGTGCTTACAACAAGTGCTTATTACAAAAAAATGATTACATGGGGGTTAATCAAACATGAAGAAAACGTCTCTACTGCTATTAATCACTCTCCTTTGTTTGTCAGTCGTGCTCGCTGCATGCGGTAAAAACAGCAATACAGGTAATAAAGGCAATACCGGTAATGAAGGTACGACCAACAATGCTGAAAAGGGTAATGATGCACCTAAATCAGTCAAGCTAAGCATTCTTGCATGGAACAATGAAAAAGAAATGAAGCCTGTTATAGACGGCTTCAAAGAAAAATATCCACATATTTCATTCGATTTTCAATTTGCTCCACCGGTAAAGGATTACATTGCTAAGCTTCAGACGATGCTGTTGTCTAATACGGCACCTGATATTTTCATCATCGCCGCAGAAAACCGTAATGAGATTATTGATGGCGGTTATGCACTCGATTTGACTGACGAACCATTCATGTCCGTTATGTTGGACAGTAACAAACCGATGCTAAGTAAAGATGGAAGAACATATGCCTTCACTCAAAGCGGATGGGCAGGCGGCTTGTTTTATAACAAACAATTGTTTCAAAAAGCTGGCATCACTCAATTGCCAGAAACATGGGATGAGTTCATCCAGGACTGCTTGAAGCTTAAAGAAGCGGGCATCATTCCACTCTATGACAGAATGCATGATATTACGATTATTCATTCCGCCATGTTCGGCAGCAATGTACTAACGAAAGACCCAACGTTCGACGAGAAGCTGTTTAAGGGCGAGGCAACATTTGCTGAAGGATGGACTGAAGTGTTAACGATGTGGAAGGAAGGGCTTATCGATAATAAAATTTTGACGCCAGACATGATTGGACTAACCGGTGACCAAGTGATGAACGAGTTCTCCCTTGGTAACGTAGCAATGTTCCCTGGCGGCCCTTGGAACATTGCCACAATTGAGAAAACGAATCCCGATATTGAGTTCGAAATTATGCCGATTCCAGGAAAAGAACCAGGCAACAAATACTACAACGGTGCTCCTGGTGTAGGTTTCGCTGTCAACAGTAAAACGAAAAACAAGGAAGAAGCTTTGCTGTTCCTCGAATATATGACAACGCAAGAAGGGTTGAAGCAATTCGAGGAAGGCACTGGCGGCATCATTACAGCTCACGGTTATGAAAGCAAAGTTCACCCGGCGTATGCACCAGCATATAACGACGGGCTGATGGCAGGAAAGATTTATTTGCCAATGGTATCGTGGGACAGACATCAAGAAGCGCTGCGCAACCAATTCCTTGTATCGATCCAAGATATAGCCGTAAACAAAATAACACCGGAGCAAGCAACGGCTTCACTAGATAAGAAACTGAAAGAAATGGAAAATAAATAATCGGAATTAGTTAAAGTAGAGGGTATGTTGAAACCTACTACCCTCTCTTCAACTATTTACACCTTGATCCTCTATTACTTGAATGCTTCCAATGCAGTTTTATCGACTGCCGACATCATCAATCAAAGTCTCAAAGGAGGCAAATTATGGTCAAATATGTTCGTCAACTACAGTTTCTATTGTTTTTGCTTCCGATTCTAGCGATATACTCATTGTTTACGATCTATCCGCTGATCAAATCGTTTTTCTTGAGCTTTACTAATTTTGACGGATATACGGAGGCATATGATTTTATTGGCTTGAAAAACTATGTGCGGATATTTAGTGATGATGCGATTACATCCGCCATTTCCTATACGTTATTTTTTACTTTTGGCAAGGCTTTGCTTGTTACGTTGTTAGCTATCCCGCTCGCTATGATATTGGATCAAAAATTTTTAACGAGAAACATTCATCGCGCCATCTTTTTCTTCCCGTCGATTCCAAGCGGCTTGCTGCTTGCCTATATTTGGGGATTTATCCTTGCACCGATTGGGTCAGGGGTACTGAACACCGTCCTTAGTGAGCTGTTTAACATCGGTCCTCAGCCATGGCTATCCGCCCCGTTGCTAGCGAAACTGTCAACAATCGTCGTGGCAACATGGGCGATAACAGGATGGCACGCAGTGCTGTATTTGGCATTTCTGCAATCCATTCCGAAAGATTATTATGAAGCTGCCTCAATAGATGGGGCGAACCGTTTACAACAAATTCGGTTTATAACTTTTCCGCTACTCGCACCTGCGATGACGGTCAGCGTCATGCTGCTGCTTACCGGCGGTCTCAAAGTATTCGAAATTCCATTTGCATTGACAAAGGGCGGGCCTGGCTATGAAACTTATTCGATAACCCAGGTCATCGTATTAAGGGGAATATCTGAAACCCAATACGGCCTAGCATCGGCAATGTCGATCGTCTTTTTCCTAATTGTGTTAGCGATTGCTATCTTCCAAGTTACAGTAATGCAACGAAGAGAGCAGGGCATACAATGAAAAAAACCTTTGAAAAACGGTTATGGATTCTAGACATCATCATGCTCCCTGCCGGATTAATAGCGTTCTTCCCGTTTTATTTGATCATTGTCAACACGTTCAAAACGATGCAAGATGCAGCAAGAAGCCCGATGGCTCTTCCTTCGAAATGGATCTTTAAAAACTATGTCCAGGTTTTCGAGGAAACATCGATCTTGCAAAGCTTTTGGAACAGTTTTATAATCACCGTCTGTTCTGTCGTATTGATCGTTTTGATTGGTGCGATGGCGGCATACCCGGTTGTGTTTAATGCGAATCGATTAACACGGTTTGCTATGCTCTATTTGCTTGCCGGATTTATGATTCCTTTCCAAGCGACTCTCATTCCCTTGTTCCAGCTGATGAGTGATTTGCGCCTGATCGACAAAATATCCGGTTTGATCATTCTCTACACGAGCGGCTCTGTTTTCGTCTTTTTCCTAATGACGGGCTATATGAAGTCGATACCCAAGGAGCTGCCCGAAGCGGCCGTCATCGATGGCTGCAGTGTATGGGGCATTTTCTGGCGGATCATCTTTCCGCTGCTAAAGCCCATTACGATAACGAGCATCATCTTTCAGACGATGTGGATATGGAACGACTTTTTGGCACCTATGCTGTTTTTGAACTCATCCTCCAAATCGACACTCGTTCTGCAAATCTATAAAGCCAAAGGCGAATTTACCGTTGATTGGCCGATGTTCATGACACTTACAGTCATCACACTGGTGCCGATATTCATCTTCTTTATTATTATGCAAAAGCATATCGTCAAGGGTATCGCTGCCGGCGCTGTCAAAGGCTGATATGTATTAAATCAATAGATTTGTTAGAAACGCCTGATTCTATAATCGGGCGTTTTTCACTAATTGCAAGTTTAATTCCAAAGGGAATATTTTATGGTGGGAGAACAAGATGGGACTTGCAACGTTTGTTTAAAAAGGGAAGCGGTGTAGACAACCGCTTCCTTTTTGTTTATCTTTCATATAGGTTTGATTTAAGAAAGGGGTTCTATTGCACTCATGTGGCTTACTTATTCAGTGTTTGCAGCCTTATGTTTTGGCTTGCGAGGCATTCTGTACCATTGGACGAGTCAGAAGCCGCTTAACCGTAACTTGTTGCTATGCGGCGCGTTCACTATGGGAGCGCTCGTAAATGGAATTTGCGCGTTAGTGTTCTCATCGAACTGGACGCTCGCGGCGTTGATAGGCATTCAAATGGGCTTGTTTTCATTCGGTGCGAATGCCAGCATGTTCAAGGGTTTTGCCGTCGGCAAGGCTTCACTTGTAGCGATACTAACGGCATTGCCTTCAGTCGTTGTTGTGATCGTTGCGTTTGGACTTTGGGGAGAAAAACTCCATGCGATGCAATTCATTGCATTTGTCGTGATTGTTGGCGGAGTGCTTCTCGTTCGGCTATCGAATGACATCTCGCTGCGCAATTTGCAAGGAGCACAGTGGGGGCTGCTGGCTATGCTGCTATTTGCAGCAAATGATTTGTCAGGGAAATGGTCAACAATTATGGAAGCAGATTTGTTTCCTACAATGTTTTTTATGTTTGTGACGGGCGCATCGTGTTTTGGTATATGGTGGCTGCGAGATCTGCAAGCGGAGAGAGCTAGAAGAGCGTTGTCGCTGCAGGGTGCGGTCACTGCCCGGGGGGAAGTGCGTGTGTCACAGCATTCGACCAGTGCTAGTTTAACCGATAAGCCACCGGCTTGGAGCGGCAAAAAAACGTTTCTTATTGGTTTGGCCGTCGGCACAACTAACGCTGTCGGCATGATGCTTATTGTAACCGCATTTGATCTTGGCAAAGCGGGGCTAGTATCTGCTGTCACAGCTCTAAACGTTCTGATTGTGCTGCTCTATACACGATTCGTTGTGAAAGAGAAGTTCACGAAGATAGAGATCACCGGCATTTCACTTGCCTTCGCCGGTATCTTGCTGATGCGATTATTCGGATCGTAAAAAATAATGGATAGAAGAAGCTTTGCATGGGCTAAGAAGTTAAGCCTGTGCAGAGCTTTTTTTGTGGATGATATTGACAATTTAGGTTGGTTCATTTAAATTAATGTTTAACGATTGTTAAATGACTTTTGTATATTGTTTAAATAACATTAAACGAATACTTAACGAAGTATGGAGGCGTTAATTATTTTAGACTGGGAAATAGCAGCCAAAAGATTACATTTTTCTTATCATGAGCCTATTGAATTTTTAGTCACGATGAAATTTGTTGCGCAATTCGAGCATATGAAGGCTTTCGCGCGCGAGATTCATTTTACACTGGATGATGAAATGATTCGTATGGCGGAGACCGCGAATGCGAGCATGAGCAATTATGTGAAAGCAGAGATAGCTACCCTATTTGGTGACAACATGTTTAAAGAGCGGCTTGACTATGTCATGGTTATGCTGTTTGTAGAGGAACGAGACAAGCTGAATAGTTCTGAGGATTTTCTGGCGTTTTACCGTGACAAGCCTGCAAGCGAGCTCGTCTTCCATCTGGCAGCTGCGAAATATAATGACGAGAACATGGAATGGACGAAGGGGAGAGACTGGGGAGCCATCTCGAAGGATGCGGGGTTGCTTTACGAGCTCGTTGAGGGATGTGAGCTGCCTGATCAAGCGGAGCATGCGGCACTGCTGGAACATATTCGATTTTCTGAGGAATACAAACAGCGGACTCTGTTTATAATGGAGCAGTTTCATCGTTATGCCTATATGCCTATGCGAGATCGCTTGAAGGAGCTTGGCGAAGCTGGAGCTGTGAAATATCGTGCCTTATTTGATGAACAGCCAGAGCGCGCGATCCGCGATATTACGAAGATGGATGTTGATCTGGTCGATAAAGAGACAGCCGTACATGTTAGTTATTTTTCGCAGGTGCGTGTTGGCATTCATCGTGATGACCGTGAAGGACATTCCAATTTGGTGGTGATTGGAATCAACAATGACGCTTTTGCATGGCGTAACGAGGATCAAGAGACGATTGAGCGTTTCTTGAAGGTTATTGCCGATAGGCGAAGGCTGGAATTGATTGAGCTGCTTCGCCATAAAAATTACTATGGCAATGAGCTTGCTCAGGAAATGGGCTTAACGCCTGCTGCTATAAGCTATCATACGAATATGTTGTTTGATCTAAATCTCATTCAGCTGATTCGGGTAGATAATCGCATCTATTATGAGCTCGACAAAGAAAAAATCGCTTATTACTGGGAGCAAACAAGGCGCAAGCTGCTGCCGTAATACATAAGGGAGTGAATGAGATTGGGTGAGTATGTATACGAGCTAAAGGGAGTTAGTCAGGTATATAAGAAAGGCAAAACGATGGTCACAGCCAATGATGATATCTCGCTTACGATTCGTGAAGGAGAGATACTCGGCGTGCTCGGCCCGAATGGGGCGGGCAAGTCAACGCTCATTAAACAAATGGTCGGTCAATTGAAACCCACAAAAGGGCAGGTTTTGTTTTGCGGCGAGGATGTGATTAAGAATACGCGTCACGTATCCGGCATGGTGGCTTATTACGCGCAGGAGCCGCATGTGCTGTCAGCGCTGAAAGTGCATGAGGCTCTTTCTTTTACGGGCAGGCTAAGAGGGATGCCAGCATCAGAGGCAGAAAAGCAGGCGAAGGAATTATTAGAGCAATTTGATATGGCGGATGTAAGAAACAAGCTGCTGAAGCAGTTGTCCGGGGGACAAAAACGATTGATCGGTATTGGCACAGCCCTAATTGGCCGTTCACCTGTGCTTATCTTTGATGAACCCACCAATGAGCTTGATCCGAAAAAAAGGCGGCTCGTTTGGAATTTAATCCAAGAACGCAATCGCGAAGGCGCGACGATTATTTTGGTCACCCATAATGTGCTGGAGGCTGAGCAGGTTGTAGACAGAGCGGCTGTCATCAATCATGGCAGGCTGCTGGCGATTGATCATGTAGCAACGTTAAAGCAGAAGGTTGATCAGCGTTTGAAGTTTGAGCTTACGACAGAGAATGGGCGTCGTGCCGAAGCTGCTGCTGCCCTTCATCATTACGGGATCGTGCAGGAGAGCGGTGAGAATCGTTTGCTGCTGCTAGTTGAGAAGAATGTTGCCGGCAGAGTACTAGAGTATATTATCGACCATACAGAGCTGCCGATTTTGGAATATGCCGTAGTGCCTCCAAGCTTAGAGGATGTTTATTTCCATATTGATGATTTGGCGATGAAGGAGGTATCCGCATCATGAATGGAACACCACTTGGCTTGCGGCACATGCAGTCCATACAACTATCTGAACCGAAGCGATTATGGACGGAGCTGGAGATTTTATTCCGCATTCAATTCGCGCTTATACGTGACAGCTGGGTAATCGTCGTGCTGCTGGCAACGATGTTTCCGCTCACGACGATTTTATTTATGCGTTTCTTTATCGCTGACCCAGCCCCGGAGATGATGGTTCAAATTATTGCGGGCAATATGATATTTAGCGTCATTATTATGGGCTTAAATAGTATGGGGCAAGAAATATCGATGCAAAAGCATCAGGGACATTTTACATTTTATGCATCGCTTCCAATCCGGAAAATAAACTTCGTAGCCGCTAATTTGCTGCGCGGGCTTATGAGCACGATTCCATCCTTCGTATTGCTGGGTGTCATTGGTTATTTTGTTTATGGCGTAGACCTTCATCTATCATGGGGTTTGCCAGTCGTTATGCTGCTGTCGCTGACGAGTGTGGTAGGGCTCGGCGTATGCATAGGCTTCTGGTCGCCGAATCAGCAGTTGACCAGTATGCTTGCTCAGCTGCTTATGATGGTTGTAACCTTCCTATCTCCAGTCATGGTAGAGCTCAATCAGCTGCCTAAAGCGCTGCAGGTCGTCTCGTATATTTTCCCTACAACTTATGCAGCGGACGCCATGCGCGTTGTTTTGCTTCATGGCTGGACACAAGGGGTCATGCTGGATTGCCTCATGATGCTTCTCTACACAGCTATGACACTGGTCATCGTTAATCGATTGGTCAGCTGGCGAGTTTAATATGTAAAAAAAGGCTGCCCTGCACAGTGAACTGCCCCCCGTCAAGTAGACATTACAAATAATAAAACCTGTTAAACGGCCTTAGTCCTAAACTCCATTGGACTGAGGCCGTTTAGTTTTGCCTGTAATCGTTCGTTATTGTAAAAGTGGATGTAGGCTTCAATGTCCCGTTCA
>NZ_JBFRGC010000012.1:0-300711 GCF_052115145.1 Paenibacillus sp. 2TAB26 | reverse complement strand
GGCTGGGCTTCGTACTGGCATCAGCGAATTATTCGCGAGCTTGATCTGACTAGCGATGAAACAATTGAGTTTGCTAAGCTAAACTCCTCTGTCGTGCAGCCATCCCGGCACACCTTGAATCCCTATTATTTGGGCTTGAAAATATTCGAGGATATCGAACGCCGATTCGATAATCCAACGAAGGAAGAACAAGCACGCTTCGGACGCGTCCCCGGCAAGGGCAGAGAAAAAATGTTCGAGGTACGCGAGCTCGATTCCGATATTTCATTCATCCGCAACTATCTGACGAAGGATCTGGTTAATGATCTCGATCTGTACATTTTCGAGAAAAAAGGCCCTGAGTGGAAAATTACCGATAAGTCGTGGGAGAAAATTCGCGATCAGCTTGTTTATTCAAAAGTGAACGGTGGGTTTCCTAGCTTGATGGTCAAGGATGGGGATTTTAATCGTGTGGGTGAGCTTTATCTTATTCATGAGTATGAAGGGATGGAGCTCGATCTGAAGTATGTTGAGCGTACGCTGCCTCATGTCGTTCAGCTTTGGGGGAAAAACGTTCATCTAGAGACGTTTGTTGAGGATAAGAAGATTGTGTTCAGCTGTGATGGGAAGAAGACGAGTCGGAAGTTTGTTTGAGTTAAAAGGATAGTGCTTCTTAATTCTGCATTTAAGAGCAATCATGTATAATGCTAATACAAAAAAACCGTTCTTATTCGCTTGGGGACTGACCCCATAACGTGAGACAAATCAAAACACCTTCAAGAAAATGCAACCATGTCATAAGATATGGTGACAACCTTGGAGGTGTTTTTACGTTGGCAACAAGAGTAAGTTACCCAGTGGAAGTAATTTTTCACCATTTAATTCCTGTTTAAAGCAGGTTCTAAGACTACAAACTCAAAAATCCTGTTTGTTTCAGTTGCTGTGTTCCGTCGGGAATCCCTGGCCGATCCTCAGAATGTACGAGAATATGCCAAGTCCCTTTCGGAAACGCTTGTTCCATGAATAATGGCTGGGGCAGCCAAACCCTGAATAGATTTGATTCACTGAACTCATTACCCGCGGATGCATAATCACACATTACTAGCTTGCTTTCTTTATGTCCGACGAAATGAGACGGTCTAATAAGAAAAGGTACCTCAAAAGCCATCCATACTCCTTCGGGCTTTGTTGCAGCAGACACAAGATCAATGTAGGTTTCTTCATCGGAGCAGTTATCCAGGAGAACATAATCAATGTTCCAGTCTTGGTTGTGCTTTCGCTCCATCTGTTCATGATCGAGCCAAAGACTGACATGCTTCTCTGCGTCGGAAAGCCGGCTGTCTAACGCAAGTACAATCGGTCCCACCATGACGGACTTATGGTTTATACTCCCCGGCGCCGTAATCACACGTCCCCTTAAATCCAGCTTCAGGTGAATTTCGTCCCCCGATTTCCATTCTCTGTGGATTTCCGTATACGTTCCGGGTATGCAGACAATCCGCTCGCCGTTTACTTGAAGCTCGGTTTGTCGGCTCCATGCTGGAATACGAAGCTTTATAGTATAAGTGCAGCTTTCACTCTGCTTAACCTTGATTCTAATTTTGTCCAGTTCAGGATAGGCTGTCTCCATCTCAAAGCCGACTTCATCTCCATTGTTCACTCGTCCACTCCAATTCCCTTGATAATACAAATTTATGGCTATACCAGAATCATCGTTCATGACCGCCCACCCGGACGCGGTGAGGAGTCCACGCGGACCATTCGCCGAACAGCAACTGCATTGCACGAGTGGGACCTGCATATGACTAGGTACACGTTCCCCAACCAATGGCGAAAAATATGCCCACCAGTTGCCACTCGGAACCATTGCGCTGAGCAATGCATTGTATAGCGTAATTTCCATTTCATCTGCCCATTTCGGATCACCTGTAAGACGCATCAACTGGTAGCAATATTTGATCCAGGTTGTCGTGACACAGGTCTCCATAGGCTGTTCCAGCAGTTCAGTCTGTCTTTTAGCCCCGTCGCACCACAATTCACCGCTGGAACCGGAACCTACGATCATAGTTTCCTTTTCTCTTACCAAATCGGCAAATTTGATAGCAGCTTCAAGGTACTCCTGTTTTCCTGTAGCCCGGTACAATTCGCACACGCCTTCATAACAGGACATCATCTCGTAACCTTTAGGTGATGCAATTTTCAAGGGTACAATTCCCGCAATGGCATCCTCGATAAGCCGGATTCCGTTCGGATTGTAAATGCTTGGCTCGCTCCAAAGCGAAACGAGGTACTCGGCGAAATCCAGGTACTTCTGATCACTTGTTCGCAGAAACAACAATACGACAGGCTCCAGGATGGAACAAGACGATAATGCCTCCAAGAGCGAGAGCCCAGTTTCCGTCAGCTTTTTTCGGCCTGGACCAGATATCCGAATAAGCTCGTCCGTGGCTAAAACAGCCGCTTGCAATGCCTCCTGTTTTCCGGTCAAATCATAGTAGGCGATCAGTCCAAGCAAGGCATACTTTCTTCCCCAGATGTCCCAGTCCCCAAAATCTTTCTCATAGCTGCTGATACGGCCATCCTCCGACTGCGTATCTATCAAACCCTGAACCGCGTCAGCCAAAATCGCCCCGTGATGATCAGTTGGTTCAATCTGATAGGCCAGTACTGCGGAGGTAAACCATTTGCCCCAAAATTCCCCCCCCCAACTACCGCCTTCATCCGTTTTATCCCGAAACGGGATCTGGAATAAAGCATGGTTAGCGGCCATGACGCCGTTGTGAATACAGGAGGCAATTCTTTGCCCCAGATATCCTTCAATATGTACGCTTCCTTTGTTGGATGGTGTTAAACGATCCGTTGCATTCAATTTCATCTACCAACACTCCTTAAAGCATTTTATAAATTCCTTATAACGCCGATAAAACCAAGCCGGAAATTTGTCCCCTTACAATTAGGGGTATTTCCATGCACCACTTCCAACTCAAACCGATGATGACTTTCTTGCAACGAGTCCGAAACAAGATAGAGGGAAAACAGCCCATCATCTGACAGCCACTCCGGCCTTGCACGGTCTGAGAAAACCCACTCCGAATCATCAATCCGGTAGTTAAATTCAGCCGCCTTCCAACCGAAATCCAGACCTAATGCCAGACCCTTCCCATAAAAGGAGAAGACAAGCTTCGCTCCCACTGCCGATGTCTCAAGCACTTGATCGATCCAGACGTGATGCAGCCACCTTTTGAGTACCCAGGGACCTTCAATAGATGCGGTTTTCAGAGAAAGAAGAGATACTGAATGCCATAATCCATCAAACATGGGTACAGGCAATGATGTCGGAGCAGCTTGCGATTCAGCTTGAATGTATCTTGCACTCTCCGTCTCAAGAAATGCGATCACACCTTGGGCATAGCTCAAACTGCCCCGTGTCGATGGGTGAAGTCCGTCAGGCAGCCATTCTTCCCAGCTGAATCTCCCTCTTTTGAGTTCGCTCAAAGCATGGAGCCCCACCCACACAGACCCGATTCCATAATGCTCCGCCAGTTGTTCGAATTCCGCTACGGATGCCGGCAATTCTGCTTGCATCATGGCTGTATACATATCCTGATGGTAGGTGTATACAAGAATGACATCGCAATTCCCATTGGCAAGGATAGACCTGATCAGCGTTTCCCTTGTTTTATTTCTCTGCTCGGATCCAACAAATAGATCATTAACCGCATATTCGATAAACACCAAATCACATCCACGGTCAATGATATCTCGTTGCGCTCTAAACACCGCCAAATCGCTGCCAGTAGCCCCAATAGCCGCGTTCTCAATGCATATTTTAGCGGAAGGAAATTGTTCGCTAAACCATGTGGCAACCGGTTCGGGCCAGTTGTTACGGGGCCTCCCGTCCGTTATTGAGCCGCCCATAAAGCCGATCGTTATTTCCCCTTCATTTAATGAACGCCAAACATGCGATAATACATTTCTATTTGTAAATTCATYCAACCATATACACCCCGCGTTCTATTTAAAGCGCTACATCACATCTATTAAAAATACCTATAGTACCGGAATTAACCCCAACTGATTATCCCGCATCGTATGATGCACATGCATCTTAAATGATATTTCAGCCTCTTAATTGATGAATTGCAAATATTGAAGCATCCGCTTCAGGATGGTGACAGCTTGAGCTCGTGTCGCTTCTTCCTTAGGGGAAAATGCGGAATCTGACAAACCCTGCATAATATTTGCATATCGGTTGATTTCTACCGATTCCAACGCCCAATCGGAAATATCTCCCTGATCTGCGAATGGGTCAAGAACGAATTCCGCCGGATTGACCATTTTACCGGTGAATTCTATCGCTCGCGCAATCATCACAGCCATCTGCTCACGTGTGATGGTGTCGTGCGGTCGGAAAGAACCGTCTTCATAACCATTGATTATCCCTGCCTTACTGGCTGCTCCGACCGAACCTGAGAACCAAGTCCCTCCTCTAATATCCGAGAATTTCAAATCTGTTACGGCAGTGGACAAACCAAGGGATCGTACGAGCAGTGCTGCGAACTGTGCCCTTGTAATACTTGCATCTGGTACAAATTCCTTATTAGTGATCCCATTAATAATAAGTTTGTTTGCCAGCAATTTGACATCCTCTGAAGCCCAGTGTCCAACAAGATTGTTAAAGGATCTCTCCGATTCAATTACTGTGTAAATACTGTTATGAGGGGAATATATCGTTATCTCAAAACGATTATCTTTACGGGAAATGACTGAAGGGATAAAATGCAAGCCGTTATCGTCATCAACCCATACTGCTGTCACTTTCGAAATATCCGAAGCAGCAGCAAACGAAAGTGTTCGACTGATATAGATGCCGCCGAAATCCGTGGCTTCTTTTCCATCATATTCGACTTTGAAATCTACAGGACTTGCCAACATCTGCATAAATCCCATTTTTTCAACTTGGCTTTCTATGGAACCTGCCATTTCTTCGGCTAATTTTGTAATCGTTATGGTGATCTTCGTATCCCTCGGAATATTCTTCAAAATTTTTGCAGGAAGTAGATAACTGGCGCCAGCCACCTTTATTAGTAAGCCTGCATCAGACCATTTCTCTGCCGCATCGAGAAGAGCCGAAGCCGGAATATCAACCTTGACCACAGGATCCGTGTTCTGTACCTCGAGTACGAGTGCTGATTGTTTGCTCAAGGAGAAAGCTTGCGTCAGGACGTCCGCAGTCACCGGAACTCTGACTACTGTTTGATTATTGTCATTTTTTTCTCTAGTCACAGGAACTTGCAGACTGATGTTGCCTAATTTAACATCGGTAGTAATTGTCGATTTATCGGGATGGCCAGTAGGCTTTTCTCCTTCACTTGGCGGCAAAGCTTCTCCCCATACCTTAAACTCTCTGCTACTTGGCCAAGCGTTGGCATCGGTGAGCGTCATTCGTACATATCGGTAGATTCCTTCTACTTCTTCGGTAATCATTGGACCTTGCATGCCATCATTCATTCGATCAACAAGGGTCTCCCAGTCCGAACCGTTCGCCGAACCTTCGATCTTGTATTTGTAGGTCTTGATATCCGTGTCCGCAAACCATTGGAAGACATGAGTCAGGGTATACTTCTCGCCGAGATCGACTTCAAACCATGATGGATACTTTACACCATCCACCAGCCATCTTGTCTCAGGATTTCCATCTACGGCAAGATCCGGGGAGAACACCGCATCTCCTCCGTAATTGGTGTATTCCGAAGCGGTTACCTGTTTTTTGTAAGCAAGATTCATTTTCTGTCCGGTGATATTGACAAGAAAGTTACCCATTACTCCCGAACCGTCTCCAGCCACCGCACGAACGAGAACCGTTCCGTTTTTATTGGGATAGAGCAGCCCATTGTTATTAATAAATGCCACTTCCGTCGGCGATTGGCCGTCTTCAGCCCAGACAGACCATGCAACGGCTTTGTTTGTTGCATTTGCAGGCAAAACATCGGCAATCATCTGTAAACTCTGCCCGTTTAACGTGATTTCATTCGTTCCTCCCTCGCCCGTAACTTCAATGGCAGCTACGGGGATATTGTCCGGGATGACTTCGCCGGTACTGCTATAGATTTCGAGCTCTTTGCTGGACGGCCAGGCATTGGCTTGAAGAAACGTCATTTTTACATACCGATAGCTCCCATTGACCGCTTCCGTGATCTTATCACCGGTGACACCCACTATACTGCGGTCTACCATCAACACCCAGTTTTCACCGTCTAATGAACCCTCTATTTTAAATTTATAGGTTTGGGGTACTGCCGCGTACTGAATGATTGTACCGAGAGCTTTAGGCTCTCCCAGATCAACCTGTAACCAAGATGGATATTGCACGCCATCTACCAGCCACCAGCTATCCATATTGCCGTCAACTGCGTTGGATGGATAATAGATTCCTGCTGCGCCATAATCGGCATAGGTAGAGGCGGTTACCGTCTTACCCCGCGCAAGGTTCTCAGGCTGATTGCTGATTGTGATGATTTTCTCGCCCTTTAATTCCGGCTGACTGTTGTCCGTCACTACCACTTTCACCTGACCGTTTGACTTAGCCGTTAGCAGACCATCGCCAGATATGGAAGCCTTAGTTGTGGGCGTGACCCCATCCATCTCGTAAACTTCCCACTTGACGGACATAAAACCGTTATCACCCAGTGGCTCTGCTTGATAGTCCATTTGCAATATTCCATAAGGCTGGGGAATGGTGTCTGCTCCATTTGCAGTTGTTACAGTCAAACTTGTAGCATTCTTAATGGTAAGCAACTGCGGAATCTGATTTTTGTTTGGGAGCAGATTGTCCGGTTCGGTTGTCGCGTCGGAGAAAATTCTTCTAATTGCATTGATGTAATCGAAACCATACTTTTCTGTAGGGGCGATATAATGGCCCTCGGCATACTCATTCCAGTTGTCGAGAAGCAGCAATCTGCCGCTCAAATTCCCATCGGATTTAGAATTCATTCTGGTTTTTGCTTCGTCCAGAAGTCCTTCATACAAATTCGGGGGGATCTCCCAGACGGGTGCAGACGTGCCCCACGGCCGTGCATCCCAACCGCTTGATACAGTCATAATATAGGGAACTTCACTGTTAGAATCGAAATTATTCCACGAATCGATGTGAGACTGGACATAACTCTCAGACGTGATATTCGCGTCAGTTGGATACGTATCCATAAAGGTCGGGATGTGATAGGAATAAATATAATCGATTCCGATCTCTTTAGCGGCATCGAAACTTTGTGTTGTATTCGTGTTCTCGGCTGTCATCAGGATAACGCCAGGATAACCGGCAACCGCCACTGCCTGGCGGAATTGGGTAATGGCATTCTTGGCCTTCTCTTCGCCACCGACATCGCTGATGAATTTGGACAAGCTGTAGATAGATAATATTGGCTTGCCTTCAACTTTCAGATAATTGGATTTGGAGAAATACTCCTCGATCCAAAAGGGGACCACATTGTTCAGAAAATCATTGATGTCCGAGACACCTTCGGCTGAATCATTGGAATTTTCCCATTGTATGGCCCATTTCAAATACTCCCTATGCTGAGCGCTGTTGGCCAAGGAGTGCGTCAAGCCATCAAAGGAGGACATAACCGGGGCTTTGCCCCCATTTCCTTTTTGTCTAAACCAGCATGAAAACAAACCATCTATGCCGTTCTCGACAGCCATCTTGATCTGCCAATCTGTAGAGACATCGTAATTTTCATCATAATAACCCATGAGGGGAGTTCGCTCCGGATAAAGAACGGGGTTCGTGCTTTCCCAAAAATATCTGCTTCCCCACAAGTTACACGACTGCGCCACTACGATTTTATCACCGGTATCAACAGGAACAGGGGTCGGAACCAGATCCCGAGGCTGAGCATAAGTTTCGCCTTTGACTTCGAGCTCCATGCTGCTTGCTGGGCTCCCGTCTCCAGAACCGGTAATCACAAGCCTGACAAATCTGTATCTTCCCTGTACAATTTCTTCTATTATGCTGCCGTTAACACCTGATTGGGTACGGTCAGCCAGAATGGACCAGGACCAGCTGTTTGGCGTATTTTGATTGGAACCTTCAATTCTGTAATACCAAGTGGTTTCTGTCTGAAAATGCTGTTTCACTACCCCCAGCGTGGAGATCGCATCCAAATCAACGATAATTGTTTGAGGGAATGTTGCATTCGCTGCTACCCATCCTGTGTTAAGATCGCCGTCTACTGCTTTAACTGCAGTATTGATCCCCAGGTGAGAGGATGAGTCGGCGCGGCTTCCCAGAGCTATATTGGCATACCCGTCCTCATCATTTGTCGTTTCTGACGCTTCAACTTCATTCTCTTCCAGACCGATAATGCCCAAACACGGCAAGAAAATTGAAAGGATTAAAATACAGACTGCGATTTTGTTCATTCGTTTCCGATACAAAAATCCCATCCCCTTCCACATATTTACTTCTATACTGTCCTGAAAGCTTCACGTACAGCTTCCAAATAGGAAAAGCCATATTTTTCGGTAGGAAAGATATAATGCCCTTCTCCGTATTCATTCCAGTTATCCAGCAGAATTATCGTACTTTCCAACCCGCCGCCGTGCCGGGTATCAAGCTCCTGTCTAGCCGTTTCGCATAATCTTTGAAAATCACAGGGTCCAAGGCGCCATGTTTGGTCTGTGCAAGAATAACCCCACGGTTCCGAGTCCCATCCCATGGAACACGTCACGATATTAGGAACAGCCCCCAGGGACTGTTCTTCCCAACATTTCTTCTGCGCGAGTATAATGGAATCGGGATTGTCACCGAAGAATTCCGCTCCGGGATTGGTAGAGCCATCTGCAAACGTAGGCCAGTGATACGAGAAGCTGTAATCCAGATCGATATCTTTCATAAGCTGATTCCGCTCTGTTATCGGCCCCCAGCAATATTGACCGAAAAGGATCAAACCTTTGAATCCAGCCTCTATACAGCGCTTACGCATGTTCTCAATCGCTCTTGCAGCATGAAGACTTCCACCAAGTTGCTCAACCAGCAGACCGATATTGTAGATCGATAGAACCGGCTTACCATCCAGTACAAGGTAATTGGATCTGGAAAAGTACTTTTCCACCCAATATGGCAGCAGATTTTCAATGAGATCGCTTTCAGAATCCACTCCGGAAGCGATGTCGTTAGCGTTCTCCCACATGATCATAAATTTCATTTGATCCCCGTACCTGCTGTGTTCCAGACCTCTTAGCCAATGATCGTATTCGGCCGTAATCGGACGCTTCCCCAAATTATTCTTAGATCGATACCAACAGTTCATGAAGAAGTGAATTCCATGCTCTATCGCAAATTTTATCTCCCAGTCAATGACTCGTGGGTTCGCCTCATCATACCAACCAAGTACAGACTTTCGATTTGTAAAAGGCTTGATTTTCTCCCAAGCGGAAGGGCTGTTCCATAGATTGCATGCTTGTGCCCCCACTAGGTATTTACCCGTTTCAATCCGAATGGGTTGTATGGGCTGGCTGCTGTAATCCCGAATCTCGTCGCTTGCCATAAGTACCGCCCCTTTTTTATCAAGAGAACTCCGCCTTTATGTAGATGTAAGGGGGAGTTCTCATTTTGCCTGTCTTTATATGGAGATTAATTATCAGTTAAGCTCCGAGAGGGCTTTCTTCATTTCCCCGTCCCAGAAAGTGTAAACCTTGTCAATCCCCATCTTCTCAAGTTCCTTGATGATCTTCGCTTTGTGACCGACGAAGTCATCCGCAAGAATGAGCTTGATGACCTCCTGGTTCAGATAATTGACGATACGGTCCGAAATCAGCTTAATCTCATCTGGCTCACTGGGCGGCAGCAACGGAGAAAGTTCTGCCACGCGTGTTTTGCCGTACTCTTGGCCCTTGGGCGGTATCTTGTTCGGAAATTCCGCATTGTAGTACGAAGTGATTTCCTTTTTCAGCGCATTTTCGGGCTTTTCCAGTTGGATCTTCATGTAGGTTTGACTATTTCTGAAATCAAGTGGATTCTTAGTGCCAGGGATGAACCCCGTTATATCTAGTCCGGATTGGTTCGCATATTTCCGATATCCGAACTTCAAGGCATTTTCGGCGTCTTTCTCGTTCTCGAAATAAGTATCTGTATACTTATACTCACCGTTCTCGATTACCCAATCCTGTCCTTCGATCCCATTAATAATCGTAAGCACGCCTTCAACAGAATATAAGTAGTTGATCAATTCCATTGCTCTTTCTGGATTTTTCGAGTCTTTGCTGATTGCATACACAAAGTTTTGTCCTTTGTTTGCCGTATTGTAATAATAGTTTTCTCCACTCATAGGAATTGGGTTGTCTGCGGTCCAACCTTTGTCATAGATCTTCTTGGATTGGAAATAGGCGTTTGATCCGCCAATCACCCAGTTAATATAGGTGGCAAGTACCTGTCCAGTATTATATTTCTGAACAGCCTGATCATACTTTTGCGTCCAACTGTCCGGATCAATGAGCCCCGCTTTGTTGGCCTTATTCCAGAAATCAAGATCAGTCCAGAATCCCGAGTTTTCATTCGTGTATTTGTTGAAGTATTCGAAGGACTCCCTGTCGATTTGAAGAATATTCGTCAGTCCGCCTATCACCTCTGCTCCTTGACGTCTTACGTTCCAGTGATCGGCCAGTATTCCGTAGCCCCAGTCCAACCATAATGAGAACCCATGGTAAGACTTTCCGTCTTCATTTTTAGGATGAAGCTTTTTCATCTCTGAGACAACCTTGATATAATCATCGGGTGTTTCGATTGCCGGGTAACCGAGCTCCTTGTAATAATCCCATCTTACATAGGGACCCGCCCAGATCGTTTCAGGCAATACTGGGCCGTCTGTGCTAATTTCGGAGCCAAGGAATTTTAATTGCCCATCTCCAAACATATCTTTATAATAAGAAATCGTTTCAGGACTGATGTTCTTTTTGATGTCTTGTCCATATTTTTCAAGAAGTGGTTCCATATCAATAACTAGGCTTTTCATTTGATCAAAGTTCTTCTTGGGAATAACCATAATATCTTTCAGATCGTTAGTGGCGAGAATGGCTGCCAGCTTCTCATCGGATGGCTGGGTTTCCATATCGAGTTCAATATTAAACTTCTCTTCGATATGCTTCATAATCGGATCGTCCTGACGTCCTGTCGGGGAACTGGCCCACAATTCTGCTGCCCAGAATGACAAGCCTATCTTTTCCCTCGGATTTTCTTGAGCGACTGTCTCTCCTTGATTAGTTGGCGCTTGTTCACCTGCGTTATTGTTTTTCTGCTCGCGATTGTTACTTGTGCAAGCAGTGTTAAACGCGAGTGCAGCAATGAGGATCACAGTTGACAATTTTCCCATTCGCCTCTTCATACCCATACCCCCTGATATTTTTAAAATAATGCTTATTGTAACCTGCAAGCAGGGCAATAACGAAAGTTATCCTTTTACCGATCCAAGCATAATGCCCTTTACAATAAACTTTTGCATAAACGGGTATACAAGTATGATCGGAAATACCGTTACCATAGTGATTGTGGTCTTGATCGAAAACGAATCAAGTTGCTTGTTGCTCGCAACATTTTCCAGACTGATATTACCCTGCATTGCTGCTCTGGCAAGAGACTCCGCCTGCTGCAGGTAGTTGTAAAGCATGAGCTGTAACGTTTGAAGATTCGGATTGGATACAAGGAAAAAATTGTCCTGCCAGGAATTCCATTGGCTCACCGCATTAAACACCGCTACAGCTGCGATTACCGGCAGACAAACCGGTGCTGTAATCCTCCACAAAATCGTAAAGTATCCAGCTCCATCGACTAGGGCCGACTCCTCAAGCGCAGTCGATATCGATTCCATGTACGTCTTGATCAAAATAACTGCGAAGGGTGAAATCATTCCAGGCAGTACATAGAGCCAAAAGGTATTGTTTAACGCTAAGGTTTTCATGATAACGAACCAGGGTATGAGTCCGGCGTTAAAGAAAAGCGTAATCACAGTAGCTCTATATATCCACTTTCTACCTGGAAGAACATTCTTAGTTACCACAAATGCCAACATTATGGAGAAGAACAACATCAAAGCAGTTCCAACGATTGTTCTTGCGGCAGAGATACCGAAAGCCATCAGGATTCCGTCTAACTTTAGAACACTTTTGAAATTATCTAGATGGAATCCGATTGGAAAGTAAAGCACCTCTCCCATAGCTACAGCGTGCGCATCACTCACAGAGGCAATAAAGATATAATAGAAGGGATAGATACACAAGAGAGTAAAAAGCAAGAAAACTGTTGCATTGATAATTTGGAATGTATAATCTCTCTTCTTCATCGTTTTTCCTCCTTGTTAAAATATCGACTGGTTTCTTAATTTCTTCGAAATATAGTTGGCACTTAACAGCAAAATAATACTGATAACTGTCTTGGCCATTCCGATTGCCGTAGACATCGGATAATTGTTGAGTGTGATGCCAAGCCTATAAACATACACATCCAGCACCTGAATCTTAGATTGGGTAAGCCCATTCTGAAACAGAAAGTATTGTTCAAATCCCGTATTTAGCAGCCCGCCGATATTCAACAACAACAGTGTGATGAAAGTGGGAATCAGACCGGGCATAGTGATATGCCACATCCGCGTGAATCGACCCGCCCCATCCACCGAAGCTGCATCGTATTGTTCTTGATCGATCCCTGCAATTGCAGCAATATAGATGATGGCTCCGAAGCCCAGCGATTTCCATATCGAGATGGCTGTTTGAAAATACCAGACAATGTCGGAGTTTGCCAGAGGGTTAAGCGGTTCAGAGATCCAACCCAGATTGAGCAATACTTTATTAAGAATGCCATCCCCTGGGGCAAATATAGCGTAAGCAAACGAGAAGACCAGAATCCAACTGATAAAATTGGGAAATGTGCTTATCGTCTGAATAAGCTTCCGTAGTCTGCTATTCGTCATCTCCATAAGGAAGATGGCGAATATTACAGCAATCGGCGTAGATAAAAGACTGAGAAAACTAAGAACAAGAGTATTACGCAGCACGTTGGACAACTCAGGGTCGTCAAACGCGAACACAAACCACTTAAAGCCCACAAACTCGGTATCTAACAATTTGAGTCCCGGTTTGTAATCGAAGAATGCCATGGCCCAACCCGCCAATGGGAGATAAGAAAATACGATCAAGATAATAACGCAAGGAATTGCCATTAGCAGTAGGGTTATTTTCCCTGAATCCATCCTCTTATTCCTTTTGGCAATGTACACCTTCTGTTTATTGACCTGCAAGTTGTTTGTTGACATCTAAGTACCCCTAATCTATGATATGTTTGATTTCTGAAATCCTATAGGTTCATAGTAATACGATCTCATAATGGAATGCTATTCTTAGAATTTTAGGAATTTGCAATAATTATGAATTCTTTCCTGGAGGTTAACCAAACGATGATCTCACTGTATTCCAGGTTTATTAAACGAAAATTTTTCAATCGACTTCTTATCATATACACGGCGATCATTATCCTTACGGTCATTCTATTCAGCATGTCCGTCATTCACAGTCTGAAGCGGTCGGCTGAACAAGACGGTCTTCACAAGGTAAAAGAAAGCGCTTCCATTGCAATGAATTACCTGGAGGAAAAATCCGAATCTGTAACTTTACTGACAAGACAGATTTATCTTAATCCAGTACAACACCAAAGCATGATGGACTTTCTTTCCAGGAAAATTACCAATTACAACGAAGTTGATTATATGGGAGCATCTGTGATCAATAACTACCTTAATGCAGTTGCATCCCTGGATAACGATATCTTTGATGCCGTACTGTATAAGAAGATCAGCGAAGACCTCATGTTTACCTCTAATTATTTGATCTTGAACAGCCAGAGTTTCATTGCGAACAACACATCCTCTTTCAGGAAAATGGACGATGCTTTTTATGGTCTCTCGATTACTCCCTCATATCTTCAAGATTATGCAAGTTCAAAGCAATTGCGAGTTTTTTCTATTTCATCGAACATCCGCGCGCCCTTTGCCCTTTCCGATGAGGATAAGACTTCATTGTACAACCGAAGCATCGCCATCCTGACCGTAAACTATAACGCAGAACGAATTGTCCGCCATTTCGACAAAATTGTTAGCGGTAAGTTTTCACCTGAAATTATTGTGTTAAGTCAAAACGGTGACGTGATTTTGGACACTACCGGCGAGTATTACGGGAAGACATACCCTCATTTCCGACAAGACAGTCCGACACCGATTACCCATTTGGAGCAAGCCAGTCTCGTCAGTTCCTTTTATAATGAGAAACTAGGCTATTATGTCGTAGCTATACTGCCGCGCTCTCAAATTATGGTTTCTATCCAGTCCTCCATAAACACGGTTGTACTTATCGCTGCGGTGTGTGCGGCGTTTGCCTTATGTTTCGGTATAGTCAGTATTCGGTTATTCTCAAGAAGGGTTAATCTCATCAATAAAGCAATCCAGAAAGTACAGATGGGCAATTTGAATTACCAGATTCCCGTCAGCAAGAATCAGGATGAGATCAACAGCATAGCGGTTAATTTCAATCATATGTGCAATATGCTCAAGGATTATATCAATAAGATCTACATTTCTGATTTATTGCAGAAGGACGCCCAGATCCATGCGCTTCAAGCCCAAATCAATCCCCACTTTCTTTACAACACACTGGAAGTAATCCGAATGGAAGCATTGTCTTATGGAGATGAGAGTACAGGGCATATGATTGAGCTTCTTGCCCAACTATTCAGAAATAGCATCAAAGGAGAGTTGGTCGTTACGATCAAAGATGAGTTGGAATTCTGCAACAGCTATCTCGAACTGTACCATGTCAGGTATAGTAATAACCTGGTATTCGATTTCCGAATCGATGAAAGCATTCATCGATTCGGTATTCCCAAGCATCTTTTGCAACCGATCATTGAGAATGCTTTGATTCATGCTGTAGATCATTCAAGACCCGAAAACCATATAACGATCCAAGGTTACAGAAAAGAACAGCAGATTGTGATTGAAATATCGGATGACGGGCAGGGGATGAATGACTCAACGAGGGATCAAATCAGAGAACAACTCAGTATCACTAGTGAAATAAACCACAATAAAATTGGTCTTTCCAATGTTCATAGGCGTATTCAATTATTATTCGGTAAGGAATACGGCGTGGATATTGACAGCAAATCCGATAGGGGCACTACCGTACGTATATGTATTCCAACAAAAAGCCGAGAGGAGATGTTGAGTGATGTACAAAGTTTTGCTGGTTGATGACGAGCCGAAAATTATTCAAGGATTGCAGCGTTTGATTGATTGGGAAGACTTCGGCATGGAGGTAGTCGGTACAGTCCAATCCGCAGCGGAAGCGATGGCGATCATGGAATGCGAAACGGTTCACGTCCTGATTACTGATATAAAAATGCCTAATGTGGATGGACTTCAATTGATTGAGTGGACAAAGTCCTTCAATCGGCTAATCAAATGTGTCATTCTTAGTGGTCATGCCGACTTCCCGTTGGTGAAAGAAGCAGCTGTGCTCGGAATTGAGAATTACTTGCTCAAACCGGTAAATCGGGAAGAATTGTCCGACACACTTATTGGTATATACTGGAAAATAGAAAGTTATTTATCTGAACAAACACAGTTGAGAAGCGATGCAGTCATTCTGAGAAATAATATTATCAACCGTTGGCTAGTGAATCGAATCGGACGCCAGGAACTTGAGCAAAGAGCCGATTTGCTAAACATCAAATTTGATTCTCCTTATATCATCGTCAGCTTAATAAAGATCTTATATAGAGATTCCGATACCGATCATGACAGGGATTTGATTCAATATGCCGCCGAGAATATTTGCTCAGAGCTTGCAACGTGGGCTGTTACAGTCTGTGATCCCTATGGACATATCGTATGTATATTTCCTAGCGATTCTGAAGACAAAATCCTGCAAATCCAGAATGTTTTAAAGGACTGCTCTGAATCCATTACAGCCTATCTTAAACGTGATGTGTTTATCACGATCGGGACCCGGGAAAGGGAGCTGCCCGACGTCCATCTCAGTTATAAACGTGCTCTGCATTTAATGGATTATAGCCTTGTAATGCCAATGAATTCAATTATGGATGACTCGGAGCAGTCTCCCCTGAAAAGCATCATTCCAATCAACATCGATTATAATCGGCTACAGTCTTGTTTGATCAACGGGAATGGCGCCGGAGTATTGACCTTTATTGAGGAAACTTTATCCGAACTATCCAGTGTAGGAGGTGTTTCGCCTTCGCTCGTACAGAATGTCACTATTGAAATTGCCCACCACTTGCTTAGCTATACCCATAAAATAGACCCTGATCATGCGTTTCAGATGAAAAATCAGGGAAGTCTTGTAGCAGAGTTGCAGCAACAACAAAACATGGATGAACTAAGGCTATGGCTTAGTTCGCTAGCACAGACAACTTTTCAGATTGCTCATCTGAGAGACGATGATATGAATCCGATCATCAAGCGCATACTGGACTATGTTGACCGTCATTATATGGAAAACATTTCACTCAAAACCATTTCCAATGCTTTTAATGTGAATGCGGCGTATATGGGACAACAATTCATAAAGGCCATGAATGATACTTTCTCCAACTATTTAAACATCAAACGTATCGAGAAAGCCAAGGAATTGATTATGACAACCGATTTGCATCTGCAGGAAATTGCGATCCGAGTCGGTTATCATAACCAAAGTTACTTTAACAATATGTTTAAGAAACATACCGGTGGTTACCCTACGAAATACAAAATAACTGCAAGAGCCCTTTATTCCTAGCTACTTGCGTATTTTCACATGTATACAGATTAATGACGATTTTTTGTAGATAACTCGTCTATATCTTTTCCTGTATTGTACCTATTGGAATAAATTATGCGCTTGGATGTTTGAAAAACAGGATAATACTAGCGTGATGCGGGGCTATTCGATAAAATAGCGGCTTTAAATACTTCGCGTGGATAAATTTTAAAATAATCGAATAAAAAAAGACAGATTGTTAACTTATTAATTAGATAAGAAACGTTATATCGAAATGGTGCAAAAGGACAGCGAGCGCTCGGAGTGGAATATCCCTTCCTCCTCTTAAGATGACTTGTGGAATCTGGACCCGGATCGCATCGCTGCCGCCGCATCAGCCGCTCAATCGCAGGCCGCTGACACCAAACGTTTTCCGCCACGGCCAGAAAAAGATCTCATCTGGTTCATTGAGGAGTACTCCCCTACTCTGGAGGATTGGCATCAGCGAATTATTCGCGAGCTTGATCTGACTAGCGATGAAACGATTGAGTTCGCTAAGCTAAACTCCTCTGTTGTGCAGCCATCCCGGCACACATTGAATCCTTATTACTTGGGCTTAAAAATATTCGAGGTACGCGAGCTCGATTCAGATATTTCATTCATCCGCAACTACCTGACGAAGGATCTCGTTAATGATCTCGATCTGTACATTTTCGAGAAAAAAGGCCCTGAGTGGAGAATTACCGATAAGTCGTGGGAGAAAATTCGCGATCAATCTTTTGTTTAAACTCATGTAGTGCTTCCCTGGCAATTTTTAACCACTGTTATAGACTTCAGTAATCCAGTTATCACTAGAACCTTTTAACGAAAATAGCCCCTAGAACGATGTATAAGTTCTAAAGAGCTATTCATTGTACACGAAATGGCTTTCCTGATAGTCTGATTTAACCTACCAAGATCATTTACCCGATCAATCCGCTGCGCTCTACGCTTTCTACGAAATAGCGCTGTGCAAACATATACAAAAGTACGATCGGTGCAATAAACAGCAGCTCGCCAGCGTTTTTAACCATATAGGCATAGAGTGGGTCCGTCATAGAGAAGGAAGCCCACATGACAGGCAACTTGGTCGATAATACATCTGTTGATGTCAGGAATAGAGAGACGAAATAATTGTCATTCCACTGCCACACGAACGAGAATAGGACAACTGTAACGATCGATGGAATGGCATTAGGCAGCATGATGCGGTAAAACGATTGAAAAACGGTACATCCATCAATGTAAGAAACCTCCTCCAGCTCCATAGGAATGCCTCGGAAAAACTGGAGAAAAATGAAGATAAACAAACCGCTCTTTATTCCCATACCGGTAGCAGATTGAAGAATAAACGGCCAATAGCTGTCCAGAAGATTAATCCCCTTCTGTCCGGTGAACAACTCGATAAGACCGAATACATCGAAGTAACGATAATTGAGATAAGTTGTAATCATAATCGTTTGCACAGGCACGATAATAGTAAAGATAACGCCCCCGAATAAAATCTTACTCCCTTTAAAGCGCAATCGCGCAAATCCAAATGCCGCCAGAGAACAGGAAATCACTTGCAGGAGAGTCGAAACTCCCGCAATCGTAAATGAGCTCATGAATGTCTTCGGATAGCGGAGCGCCTCAAAGGCAATTTTTAGCGTATCCAATGTGAAGTTTTTCGGAATCCAAAGTACGGTTGTATCATACAAATCCACACGATCCTTAAACGACACCGATAGCTTGAAAAACAGCGGATATAAAATCACAAAGCAAAAACCAATCACGAGTATCGTTCGAACAGTCACCCAGCTCCAATGCTTGCTCCAATTAAGCAGGCTGAATCGCCTTGCACGTTCTCTCCAAGCTGTTGCGCTTGAACGGATGGCCAGCTTCACTGTATTCCCCCCTTTGCCTGTTAATCGTAATAAAATACTTTGCGTGAAACGAGTGTCATAGTCACAAGTAGAATGACGGATACGATAAGAAAGTACACCCACGCCATCGCTGCGCTGAGGCTGAAATTAAGTGTTTGAAACGCCGTATCCGTTATCATCTGGCTTAATGCGTTTGTACTATAGGAGTCAATAACGGTATACACGATATTCGTCAGTAAAATAGGGCTAAGCATCGGGAAAGTAATTTTCCAGAACGCTTCATAGCCGGTCGTCCCCTCAATTTTCGCTGCTTCATACAAAGATGGTGAGATCGATTGGAGCGCTGCAAGGAATATCAGTATCTGCACACCAGATGAGCTGATAATTTCATAAATCCGATCGACTGATCCTGTAATGTAGCTAATAATCCCATTACCTACACCCGCCTCAACCAGCATTCGCTGAAGCTCAAAGCTAGTAAAAGCAAAGCCACCATCCTCACTTGAAGAACCCGTAATCGTCGAGGCGATGGATGCCATCTCAGAACTGTTCTCCAGTGATAGCACGGGTGCTGCAAGAAGTACCGGAAGAAAGAATACGGCTCGCGCAAATATCCTTCCTCTAAATTTCTGATTAATCAACGTTGCGACAAATAAACTAAATATCGTAATGGACGGCACATTAATCAAAATATCAGAAATTGCCTCAATCAGCGTTCGATTGAACGTTGGATGCGACATAAATAGCTGCTTATAAAATGAAAATCCTTCATATTTGGTATCGAAGCCTCCCTTACCAAGAGTTAGCGTATTTAAGCTATACAGAAAGGACTTATACAGTGGAATGCTAAACAAGAAAACAAAGCCTAGAAACCAAGGTGTTACGAAAAGTATGCCTAGTCTAGACTTTTTCTGCTGCAGCGTCGGACTTTTACGCTTCATCATAATCCACCGCCGATCACGCGGTAACCCTGTGCTTCAATAGAAATATCGTCTACTGTTACCGCTGATTTATTGTAGTTCACTATTATTTTTTTGCCTTGTTCAAACGTTGTTTCGAATACTTCATCAGCTAACTTGCGGTGGCCCTTAATCGTCTGATCCTGCACATCCCTTAAGATGGCATTGGATTCCTTATATAGTTGAACGGCCTCCTCAAACCAGTCTCCATAATGCGGAGAATATAAGTTGTTCAGCTTCGTATCACGAATCATAGTAGGCTGTGCGTAAAACCATTGATAAAATACATTGGATCCTGTCTCCAGCGTTTTTAGCAAGGCGGTTCTCTGATCTTGATCACGGCCGAGGTTTATAGGCGTTCCGACATAGTCCACATATCCGTGCAAAACCATAGAGTAGAAAGGCACATCTTCGTCAGCAATATTAAATTCACTGCTCGTGAGCGGAGCATTTACGATCGTCTTCGCATACGGCAATGTGTAAGCATTCCCTCCGCTAAGCATGATTTTCCCGGTTACTTTTTTAATCTTCTGCAGATTTTCACCTATAATCCCTATGGCTTCCTGTCGGTTAACGGTTTCATGAGAGGTAACATCACTGTTTAAATCCTCTCCCAAATCACGTAAGGAAACGCCATCGGAGTCAAATGATTCATAGTTCTTCAGAAACTTATCTACCACGCCCGTCAATTTACGAGGTGAGAGCAAATAGTAAAGCATATCTGAAGGATTGGTCGTTACAATATCATCATCAAAGCTTTTAGCAGATTTACGATTAAGGAAGCGCGTGGCATCTTTTAATGCTTGAAAGCCCTTGCCATTTTCATAAACCCTCTGAAAAGCAACGTCCGGATATACCTCGATATTGTTTTCCTCTGCATAATTTAATAATTTCTCAAACATCTTTTTTCCACCAAGAATAGAATCCAGCTTGATCGATGAAGGCAGCCTATGCTGAACGCCCTTGTTAAACCAACCTGAATATTTGAGCTGGATTTGGGATATGTCACGTTTCTGCAAAGACTCCAGTATTTCTATCGCCTGTGAATAGGTGGTTACCGCTTCGGTAGATGGATAAGGAATACCTAGAAAGTTTTTACGAACAGGAATTGAGCCGATTAACTCCAGAACGAATGGCGTGTCGCTCCCGCTTTTATGCCGAGTCAAGCCATAGTGCTTAATCAGATAGTCCCTGTAGTAATTAGCCATTCCCGTATAATCAGCAGAAGAGTCTTCTAAAAAAGCATAGCGAATTTGAAGGCCACTATCATACATCTCCGAATATTTAGGAACCTGCTTGGTAACCGAGCCCGTTCTAAACACAACTGGTTCCATGTCTTTCATTTTGAAAGTGGCACCTACGCGATTATAGCTATTCAGCTTGCCGCTCGTATCCGCCGTTATTGTTGCCTGGGCATCGCCCTGTTCAATAATGGCAAACATCGCGTGATTCTCCTGTTTCATTCCAAAAACAGGAAATCTAGAAACCTGTGTATATTGAACCTCAGTTCTCGAATTTTGCAGCGGTGTCTGATCGATGCCATACAGCGGAACCTCATAGGCACGTGCTGCATGGTTGTTATTGTTCAAATAAATGAGTGCTCCTGATCCATCCGGCACAAACATATAACCTTCAGCCTCATTATCAGTGGCTCCGAAAAATGGAAGTAATTGCATCGTATGAAGGGGGAATGCGTCCGAATCCATCACCTCATCCGTTGCAATTCGTGCAATGAGATTCTCACCCTCAAGCTGGTAGATAAGCGGGATAGTAAATCGAGGTGCTACATTTTCTGCCTGATCCCCACTCTCCACCATCTGGTTATCTTCTTGTGCATCTTCAGCCGTATAGCCGATGGACTCAAGAACTGCCACGACGTCCTTTACGACATAATCCTGCATTTTTTTGCGCTCATACTGCTGCTTCTCCTCGTTGTAGAAAAAACGAGTACGAAGCTTATTTCTAACTGCTTCATCCGCAATTTTGTTCAAGATTCGTTCTTCAAACCGTTCTTTGCCGACAGCTTTCGGGATAGAACTTAGACCCTTCTCTGAGCTTCCGATTTCGTAAGTGATTTTGACGCCGTTATCAACGAGAGCAATCTCAAACTGATTCTTCTTAATGCTCTCTTCTTCATTGTTCATAAAGGACTCATGCCCTTTGTCATTGAAATACGAAATAATCAGCTGTGAGGCTAGATTGGTTTTATTAATTGCCGTTGCAATCGTATCTTTGGCATGATCAATGGGATTGGTCGACCATACTTGCCCGTTGCGTTTCTCCCTCACACTGACCTCAGTCGTCTTCTTATCGATAAATAGCTGCAGATGCTCATTCTCAGCAATCATACCCATTCCACCCGGAAGTGCTCTCATTTCAGAAGCGATAGTCACTTCGTGGTTATCTTTCTTCATGGGCAGACTCTCGTTCGCAGCCTCCATCTCGTTCCTGAACATGGTTTCGTATAGGCATGATGCTGCAATAAGACAGCATAGCATCATCAATATCGTCCGTTTCTTTCCCTTACTCATGTACACACCTCCTCACGCTCTTGCCCTGATTTCTGAATAGATTGAAAGTATGAAAGTGGTCATCTGCTGCAGTAAGCTAAAACAAAGGATGCATAGAAAAACAATAAAAACCATGACTACAACGGTGAGGAATAAAGTCAGTAGTGTTTTGAAAATAGAGTATTGGTGAATGGTCATCATACCCACGAACAACAACCACAAAAACCAGCAAATAGCTGCAGACTCAATCAAATAATAAAAAGGGGCTTCTTCATGCGTAATCATATTACTGAATACGACTTGCGGCAGGTACAAAATAATGAACGGCAGCAGCGAATAACCAACAGCCGTAATAATCTCAAGAAACTTTCCTTCACCGTCCATTAATGTTGTCAGTGACCAGTTAGCCACACAAAACAAAATAAATGGCAGCACAATATAGATGAGCTCATCCACGCTGTTAAGTGTGCTTAGCTTATTGAAATTAACAACAAAGCCAGAGTATTGCCGCTTCAAAATCATCGTCACGACAAGTAACAACAGAATAATCAGCGCAATTTTCACTCGACCCTTCTGTTCATACTTCATCTCCCAGAATCCGTTGAAAGGTCTCATCATTGTATAGAAAGGCGCTTTTACAATATTGGTTTCAACAAAGTAGAGCTTCGGCTTTCTTCTGACCCAATAGATACGGATTGCAACGAAGAGCGCGGCAGCGGAGAGTAGAACCGTCATAATGGTACCAAAATGTTCCCATACATATTGCTTGCGGTATTGTTTGAAAGCTTCTGAATAATACTTCCTGTTATTTCCGTTTTTGAAATAATTCATGGCCATCTTGTTCTCATTTTTCTTAAGAAACGCTTTGCCCATACTAATATAAGCGATATCGAAATTAGCGTTTAATTGAAGCACCTTATTCCATGAATCAGCAGCTTCATCCACCTTGCCCGCATAATGGGCCTTTACAGCTTGCCGGATTAGTTTGCCATAGCGAGTCGGCGCAAAAATCGTCATCCGGTTCATCTCATTATCCAGAACCGCTATTCGCTCTCCGAGCATTGAAAGGGCAACCGGTTTTTGAAAGTTATTAGCCTGTGTGCCTATTCCCCCAAATTGATAGAGCAGGTTACCATCGCGGTCATAGGTAAAGATGCGGTTGCGAGTGGAGTCTAAGCCGCTATACATGCCGCTTTCATCGGATACTACATCAATGAATCTAGAGCTTCCTCTATTTTTTTGGTCACTCACTACACTCTTTGTGGGGGCAAGACGAATAACCGAAATGTCTCCCATCGGAGGGAAATAGCCTTCACGGCGCAATATGTCCTCCCCACTGGGATTAAACCTCTTAATTGGTGTATTCGAATTAGCCTCCGAAGATACGGCATAGATTAGGCCGCGATCATCGACATCCAAATTACTGAATTCAATTGGCAGGAATAACTCCATTTTCCCGACTTGCTCCTTGGTCGATAAACGTTTCCACAGCAAGTCAGTTGGATTAAATCTCACTTTGTTCGTTCCGATATAACCTTTAAAACCGCCTGAAGCGTCAAGCTCCATAATCCCCTCAAAGGCACCTTGTGCAATCACGTAAATCCGATCAAACTTATCAACGTACAGCTTGAAGGGGAAATATTGAAACCCTTCCGGGATTATGCTGGACTCAGGAGCTCCGAACAATTGAATGAGAGTTCCATCATTGCTGAGGTTAACGATACGATTGTTGTACGTATCCGCTACGTAAATATTTTGTGAAGCATCGACAAATACGCCATAGGGCTTGTTGAAGGTTTCCTTCTTGCCGTTATTGTCGAAGCCGTCTATCGTACGAATAAGTTTGCCATTCTCATCTAAGCTGACGATACGATTGTTTCCTGTGTCTGCGATATAAATCCGATGATCCTTGGCAACAAATAAATCCTGCGGAACATTAAAATGGCCGATACCAAGCTCCGATCCGTCCACATGCTTTTCGGCCAGATAAGGATATGGCGCAGGCTCCGCCTCTTCCCAGTAGGAATAGTTGTATCCGTGATCAGGCAGAGCATAAGCCGGAACAGCGAAGCCGGTAATGAAGCACATAAGGATAAGAAATGATGCAATGCCCCTTATGGACGCCAATTGCGTTCCCCCTTTCTCTTTTATTCTTTCAGGCCTGATGTCGACATTGTCTGAATCACGCTGCTTTGCGTCACGATAAAGATCGTGACCGGCACAAGCATCATAATGAGCGCAGCGGCAGCCATCGGTCCTGAACGAGCAAATCCTCCGGACAAAATTTGGCTAAAGGCATAATCCATCGTTTTTAACTGTTCACTAAACACATAGGAAGCGCCTTGGCCCCCGCTGCCTGTTCCCCATAAGCCTTTAAAGGAGAAAATAATAAGCGTTAGCCACGCTGGCTTAACCATTGGCATGACTATGGTCCAAAAGATCCGGTACTCGCTCGCACCATCAATCTTCGCGGCTTCAATTATCGCATCAGGGATTTGCTCCATAAATTGCTTCATTAGAAACAACCCCAGCGAAGTTGCTAGAGCCGGGAAAATCAGCGCCCAATAAGAGTCGAGCAAACCCAGCCACGTAATCGTTAAATAGTTGGGAATGGAAGTTACCTGAGATGCAAACATCAGCGACAGGATAACAATCCCGAATAGGATATTGCCGCCTGGAAGCTTCAGCTTCGCTAGCGGATACGCTGCCATGGAAGCTAAAATGACGTGCCCGACCGTGCCGGTTAATGCAACAAAGACCGTATTAAACACATAGCGAGAAAGCGGTACCCATGAATCAGAAAAAATAAGTAACAAATCATAAAAATTATCCACTGTCGGAGAACGTACAATAAATGTGGGAGGAAACAGGAACATCTCATCCAAAGGCTTTAACGCAGTGCTGATCATGAAAACGAAAGGCACTGCCATGAATGCTCCCGCTCCTAGCAATATTAGAAATAGAGCTATATCAACAGGAAGGGAACGATTGAGTTTCTTCTCTCGACGCAGACGAAAGCTTATATTCATGCTCTCTAGTCACCCACCTTCCGAAGCAATTTCTGCACGACCAAGTTCGAGCCAAGCATAATCGCGAATAATACGGTTGCAATCGCACTAGCATAGCCCATCTCGAAACGGATYGTCCCGAAATCATTCAGATGCGTTACTATTGTATGTCCCGCATACTGCGGGCTTGGGAAGCCGACTAGGCTTGTTGCCACATCTGCGACCGCGAACGAAGATGTTATTTGCATAACCGCGCCAAACATCAGCATCGGACGCAGTGAAGGCAATGTAATAAACCACAGCTCCTGCCAGCGATTTCTTATGCCATCGATCGCACCAGCTTCAATTAGCGTCATATCCATTCCTTGTAATCCAGCGATAAAAGCCAGAAAGGCTGTACCGAGGCTTAACCAGAGCTGAACCAGCATAATAATCGCCAGCATGTATTTGGGATCCTGCAGCCATTGAATCGGTTCAAGAATAAATCCCCATTTCATCAGGAATGCGTTGATATAGCCGAAAGAATCGCCAGAGAAGGCAACTTGCCATATCAAATATACATTTCCTGAAATCGATGGCGCATAAAATAGAAGCGTAATAACAGACCTTATCTTAGGTGAAAGCTCGTTGATGAGCCATGCAAGAAAGAAGCAAACGATATAGCTGAGCGGACCGGTTATCGCCGCGAACAGCAGCGTATTTTTCAACGCAATTAGAAACACTTCATCCTTGACGAACAAGTTGGCATAATTTTCCCAACCCACCCACCCTGGCGCTTCAAGTACATTAAAATCCGTGAAGCTAAGTCCGAATGCCATAAGGACTGGGAAGGCGGTGAAGATAAAGAAGAGTATGAAATATGGAGCAAGGAGTACATAGCCATGCCGTTTCACACTAATCTCGCCCCGTAGATGAGCAAGCCTCTTCCGCCTCTCGCTAGGCTGCCTCTTCAATCTGCTTGGACCCTGCAATTCAACGCTTGCTTGATTTGGGCCTGACAATACAACCGCCCCCTCTCTCTAGTTTGGCAAGCCGAACTCTTTTCGTTTTTTCACAATTTCCTCATTAATAAATTTCGTATAATGGTCTATCGCTTCACGTGGATCCTCGTTAGAGATAACGACGCTGCGGAAAGCATTGTCAAGATGACGGCCAGTGAAATATCCGCCAGCAACCTCAGGCAATCCCTTTGCCCATTTCCACTGCTCCATTAATACGTTGTAATCCTTTACCTGCCAAGGAATCCGAGCCACCGCTTCCAGATTAGCTGTGGAAGTTCTTCCAGCCGGGCCGAAAATGGCTTCAATTTCAAGACTGTACTTCGCCTGCACATCCGTGCTGGTCCACCAATCTAGGAAGGACCATGCTTCCTCCTTATGCTTACTGTCCTTCAGCATAATAGCAGCGGTTCCAGTTGCAGGCACTTCCCGGTGAATAGTGCCGTCAGCCTGCTCAAGTCCTGGCACAAGAGTGAAATTCCATAGTCCTTTCAGCTCCGGTGCAACGACGTTGATGAGATTGAATCTCGTATAGTCAGCAATCGCGATTGGCATCTCTCCACTGCGGAAACGGTTGACGAAGTCGGTCGTTAACGGCAGCTTATAGGTCGTATATAATTCCGTCCAATCGATAAATGATTTAACAGACACCTCAGTATCTAGTGCGCTGGCTTTATCACCTTTGCGATAAATTTCCCCGCCGTTTTGGAACAGCATCGTACCAAAGGTAAAGTTAACCGGCAATGTAGCGTTATCTTGTACGTTCGCCCCCGTTTTCACCAAAACCTGAATAGGAAAGCCGAACAACAGGTTTTGCTTCTGCAGCTCAGGAATAATCTCAAAGACATCCTCCCATGTTTGCGGAATTTCCAGATTCATTTCCTCGAGAATATCCTTCCGATAAAATAAAACCGGAAATTGCTGCTCAATAGGCAGTGCGAATGTTCCCTTATTGAATTCATAAGGAACTAATGCGCTCTCATGGAAGCGCTGCTTCACCTTGTTGAACCCAGGGTATTTGGATAAATCCTCCACTGCATTCCGCAAGGCATAATTGACTGGCTTATCTTCCGGCAGAGCGAAGGAAACATCAGGACCGCGTCCTGCCAGCATGGCTTGCATGAGCACGCCTTCACTGACCACTTTTATGTCGACGGCAACTCCGGTTTCAGGAGTAAATGACTCATCAATAAGCCGCTTCGCAATTTTTGCCTGATCAATCCCCTGCGTCATCCACACCGTGATTTTTTTACTGCCTTTCTCCGTCGAACCGAGCACATTGTAATCGGTGAAGAAAGAGAGCATGAACGTGCCCACTTGATGCTTCATTCTTTTGAAAAACTTCGCTTTGACAGCAGGCATTTTCTTATCAGGTGAGGCGATGACAAGATAATCAATCGATAAAGGCATATAATTGATGGAATAAATCCAATCTCCTAATGAGCTTGTATTGGATTTGAACGTCTCTAACCGGCGTGCTATTGTCTCTGGAGCATCTACCATGTCTTGCAGCTGAAAAATGAGCCGATTCAATGAAGCTGTGCGATCACTGCTGCCACCAGATATTTTCTCTACACGCTCAACTATAGATTTCAACACTTCCATTTGTTTGGTGAAAACTTCAATCATCTCTGGAATTTTTTTGTCAAGCTGATAATCCCGATATTCATCCGGTACCGTGCCCGTCACCATAATAATGCGCCGGAAAATATAATTTAGATCCAGCACGCTGGACTCCACTGTTCGCAGCAGCAATGCCATTTCTCCGAGTGTCACTTCAAGCTTAATCTCATGCTTGCCTTTCGTTAAATAAAATTGGTACGGACTCTTCCCGTCTCCAAGCTCATTCATTTCCCAGTTCGTTGAGAAACCAAAGGCAATGCCATCAGCCTCCTGAAACGGCAGCTTGCCGTCAATATACATTTTGCGATAAGAAATCATACCTCGTTGAAAGCTTTGTTTATATTTAATGCCGATATGATAAAGTCCATCTTCCGGCACTTCTATATCCCAAGTCATCCACTGACCGGATTCCGCCCAGTTGAAGCCGCCAATCGTGTTGAGTCGGATTTGAGACATATGATAAGGCTCGGTAGAAGGGCTACTGCGATCCATCATCGGATAAAGTACTTGACTTGACTTCAAATCCGCTAATTCCCCTTGAACCTTGATCATGACATCAGAAGCATCTTTATAACCATTCGACTCATATTCAGCGGCAACCGCTTCGTAATCCTTCGCTTGTTCAACTTGGTTCAGCTTGATAGAACGAATCAGCATCTTTTCCTTTGCGGAAACTAAAGTGATGCTGTGCTTCCCTGGAGTAAAATAATATAAATAGGGTTCATTGTGGCGACCATCCGCACTTTGTGCGTATGTCTCCTGCCACATCGGCAGCTCTACCTGCTGGACATGGGTGTCATTCCCACGCGTATCACGTGCAATTTCCGCTTTGCTCGTCCACACTCTCCCGAACACCAAATTTCTGCTCTCAGCAAACGGCGCTTCTCCATCAACCAGCAGCTCGCGGTCAATATCCGCACCCTTACCCTCCATTGGATAAAAATTTATTGCAATATTATATAAGCCTTCATTCGTTACATCGAACTCCCATGAGATACTTCCCGTTTCATCCGATTCAACCGCATTACCCGCCAATCCAGCTATGTCGTTAACGACGTTAGCCTTCATGTCTACCACTTTAGAAAAGGTATCTCCTGGAATGATAATCTCTTGCCCTGGCCTAGGCGCATTCTGATGCTTCACCAAATATTGGTCGTATCCGTCCTCACTCTTACTACCGAGCATCTGCTCCGAGATGGCTTCAGAAGTATCAGCAGCATTTGAGGCTGCCTTTACCATAGACATCCCCTTTGATTGAAAGCTCTGGGGCAGGATACACACAGCAGAAAGCGTCACTAAAAGTACAACCTTGACTATTCCATATTTATTGACATTGGCCATATGGAATCCCCCTTCCCGCTTATGAGCAGCACCCCAACCATAGAAATGAATTGGGGTGCGCGCAGCGTTTTATGCAACCAAATCCTATTTCTTCAAAGTCACATCAATTGCAGCCTGAGCAAGCGGTTTAATTCTCGCAAGCTCACTTGCAGGTGTCGCTTTTCCAGTCATGATATTATTAATCGCTTCATTGAAATAGCCCTGAAAGCCATCATAGGCAAAGAACTGCATCACCGTTCCGTTACCAAGCATTTTACGCAGCGTATTGAGGCCCTCTTCACTTCTAAAGTTAGCTTCTTCTCCACGAATTACGCCATCATAGCCTTTTTCAGGGTTTCTCTCATAAAGCTCCTGCCAAACTGTCATAACTGCTTTTGGGTTTTCTACATCCGCCATCAGATTCCACATGTTTACAGTTATTGGAACAACATATTCGGTTGCTTTAGGACCCTTAGGAAAGAATACATAACCCCAGTCATCAGCCAAGCTGCCATTGAAATCTGCTGAAACCCAACGAGCTCCAGGATAGAATAGCGCTTTACCTTCCACAAAAGATCCGCCCACAACTTTATGAACATTGTATAAATCGGAGACAAACTGAATAGCTTCTAATGCTTCCGGTTCCTCGAATGTAATTTGGTCATCTTTCGTTACAGATCCGTTATTGGAGTAAATGAAAGGAAGCGTTAGGCTCGAAGCTGTATCATAGGGAGTTACGCCGAATACGCCATCCTTCGTAGCGGCTTTGGTCATCGCTAGAAACTTATCCCAAGTCCATTCGCCCTTTTCCTGCAATTCATAAGGATCTTCTAAACCGAATTTCTGAATTAACGTTTTGTTATAGTAGAATCCATTGCCGTTATTGTCCTTGTCGGTGAAGCTGTACTGCTTCCCCCCGTAGCTGCCATTCTTCAACATAACTTGATTCCAGTTAGGGTCTTTCATATCCACTAGGTCGTCAATATTGCGAAGATACCCCTCTTTAACCATCTTCGGAATAGCCCATTCCGTCGGAATCATAATAATGTCGGCAAAAGGCTGCCCTGCTACGGAAGTGGTTACTATTCTTGATTGAATCTCAGCGAAAGGTACGGTTACATACTCAATTTTCACATTGTATTTTTCCTCTGCTTTGCGTTGCATTTCCTTCTCTTCCTCATTCAAATAGTTTTCCATTCCCCACCATTGCCCGATGCGGATCGTTCCGCCTTTAAAGTCAATCTTCTCATCGACTGGCGCAGTAGAAGGTGGCGCTTCTGTTGCCGTCTCCTCGGAAGTCTCAGTTGTAGGAGCCGGGGTTGGCTCATCCTTAGACGCATTAGATCCGGAATTTTGCGAGCAGCCAGTAAATACAAACATTGCAATCACCAGCATCATCGTTAATAATTTTAGCTTCATTCTTCTTTCCCCCTTAATATCATTTTTTGGATACATACCTTACTAAACCCAAATGAATGATCGCCTAATGTATAAGGATTGGAGTATATTTGAAAGCGGTTACATTTGGTTGTAATCCTAATTATAAGAGTTTGGTTTAAAGCGAGGTATCTGTACAAATTCATACTTTTTCTACATAAAAAACCTAAATGATAAGGTCCATCAAATCTCATAATAAATAACGATAGATTATCTAAAAATTTTACATACTACTACATCGTGAGCAGGTATACCCTCTAATAAAAGAAGCACCTACGCGAGCTTCATCTCCGCACGGAACCTTGATGGCGTGGTACCAACAACTTTTTTGAAAATTTTTGTGAAGTAGAAATAATCCTGATATCCCGCCTTTTCTGCAATTTCACCCACCATTAAATTAGTATTGCCAAGCAGCTTGCAGGCATAGGTAATGCGTAATTTGGCGATATATGCTGTAAACGTCTCACCTACTTCCTTTTTGAATAATTGACTGATATAACTAGGGTTTGTATAAAACTTGATCGATAAGCTCTGTATCGATATATCTTGAATGTAATTTTGATTTACATAGTTCAGAATAGCTCTAAAGGTTTCATTGCTAATTTCTTGTGAGACGTTTTCGGTCGCTTCAAGAATATATCTGCTTACATATTGACGTAAACAATGAATCATTTCAGATAGAGAGCCAAAAGAAGCAAGCAGCAGTTCATTGCTATATAACATCTTATCGGACAGCTCAATTCCAAACTGGTACATGAATGAAAGTACGATATTATAAAGCTGGAGTGCATGGCTCATAGCCAGACTTCCTTCTCTGAACAGGACGAGTACTTGGTCAAAAGCAACATTCGCAGCAGCTATATTACCTATTCGAATAGCATCATCAATTCTCTTCAGCATTTCGTTAAAAGGTTTGCGTATCGGGTTTTTTTTGCGAAATATCGCTGCTTTACCAGCAATAAAATAATGATCAGCTAATGAATTCGCGATTTCAACCGATTCTTTTAGTTTCTCTATTTCTGTTATTTTTTCACTTACGCCAATTCCACGGATCCGATCAGGCATCCCTTTGCTTATTTCATTAATTGTCTTCTCCAATTGAGCCCATGCCACGAGATACAGAGACTTTGATCTTCCGATCTTAACCTGCAAATAGTTTTCTGAAGCCTGTACTGACTCATTACCGATAGTGGAACAGACGATTAGGCCAACTCCATTATTAAAGCCATCGATTAGGCCATATTGTTCGAGCTTGTATGTAAGCTTATTGCGATTCGTTTCGTTTGGTTCTTCCAAAAATAATTGAAGTGGATTTTCAGCTGTCTCATGTTGCGCTTCATTATTTTTCTTAAATTTGCTTAGGATCGATATAATATCCTGTTCATCGAACGGCTTAAGGCAATACGCAAGCGCACCATAAGTGAGCGCCTTCTGCGCATAAGCAAATTCTGCATAGCCGCTTACGACAATAAATTGCGCTTTATGCGGAAGCTCACGTGCTTTTTTAATTAGCTCCAGACCATTCATACCTGGCATACGGATATCGGTGAATACGATATCCGGAAGTATAGCTTCAAACATGGTCAGTGCCTCTGTCCCGTTATGAGCCATTCCTACAACCTCAAACCCATAAGCATGCCAATTAACACTCGCCTTAAGACTCTCAGCAACCCATGCTTCATCATCAACTAGCAGAACCTTATAATACATTCGAAAATTCCCCCTTCGTCGACAGCTTCATCGTTACCCGAGTTCCTTCACCTTCCTTGCTAGCAATATCAAGTCCATACTTTGAACCACAAATCAGCTTGATCCTTACATTCACATTGGCAAAACCGATGCTATTATCTCTCTCGCCTATCAGCAATCCACTCGGCTCCGAGTCCGACAATGTAGATTGGACCCGCTCCAGTTGAGCTTGATTCATCCCTACCCCATCGTCCTCAATGACGATAATCAAGTCTCTGTACACATCCAGATAAGCGCTTATCCTTAATAAACCTTGCTTTTCACTTAACTCTAGTCCGTGATAAACCGCATTTTCGACAATTGGCTGTAAAATCATCTTCGGCACATGGCAGTTGCGGGCAAGACCATCGATATCAAATTTCACACTAAAGCGGGTACCAAAACGCAGCTTTTGAATTTGTAAATATGACTCGATGATAGAAAGCTCCGTGTCCAGGGGAACATTTCCTCCCCCCTTAACGCTGTAATGAAATATACTTCCAAGCAAAGCGGCAGCCTCTCTAATTTCAAGAACCCCTTTTACTGCAGCCATTCCTTTGATCATTTCCAGCGTATTATAGAGAAAATGAGGATTAATTTGGCAGCGCAGGGATGCAAGCTCAGCTTTCTTCTTCTCTAGCTGCATGAAGGAAAGCACCGCATTTGTATCCAGAAGCTCTTTGGCTAAGGAATCGTTCTTGTGAAGCAAAATGTTGCTTGTAATAATAGTGAACATAACTGCTGCGATAACAGCTCCAAACACAAATATCCAAATAAAAGAAAAGCGAATCTCGTTCATGTCGCGCATAAGTGCGTCTTTAGGGATCATATCTACAATCTCGCTCGAATATTTTTCACTGTTTGAGCTAATGATCTTAGCCATTTGCAAATAACTGGTGCATAAAATGAAAAATAAGACAAAGGTGATGGATAACGCGATTATGGATAACTGTGAACGAATCGAAAGCTTACGCAGCAAGGACACGTCTATCGCTCCATTCTCATGCGTAGGTTGATGAAAATGATGTGGGGACTCCCCACTAAGAAACTGATAAATAAAAATATCAAGCGCTTAGCAGGAAGTTATGGTGTTAGTAAGGTATGAATCAGATGGATGCGGCTTCTAGCAATCGTCGATGTACTTGCTGAAATGCTGCTGCATCGGTATTTGCTTCTGTAAAGCTTGTCATGCAGGAGTTTACCAGCTCATCCGCTATTTTACGGTCAGCTTGAGCTATCTGTTGAAGCAATTCATAATCCTCAATGCCCATCCTCATCGACTCCAGCCTCATGCTTAGCCAAGGTCCATCTGTACCCGGATAGACGATATGAGTATCGCCGGCAGGCACCCTTTTGGCGTGAACGCTTGGAGCAAGCATGGGATTTGTCAATTCAAATGGATCTTGGCCTTCCAGGTAATAATTCAATCCCCAGTGGAGATAGCCATCCATTTTGTATAAGTAATTGCCCCAGTGCAGAAATCTTGTTTTGAGAAGCGGAATATCTAGAAAGCGATTCATATAATGACCGCCTGGGTTCCAGCATGTATAAAACCATAATGTATCGCCGCCAGCCTGAATTTTTTCGTAAGCTGATTTGTTACGATCATAGTCCCTATTCGTTGGCACCCAAATATCTAATGCTCCTTCCAGTTCCGTATGTATGATTGCGTCAATAAGTGGAACCCCCGGCATGAACTTTCTAACTATGCCTGCCAAGACCCGATAATCTTGAGCCGACTCTTCAAGCGGTTCATCAGCAATATGCTGTACGGTTAAGCTCAACCAGCCATTAGTGGCAAGGAACTTGTTCCAGGAAGATAGGTATTGCGATATAAATGTATAGCCTTCCGGGCTTGTTGCTTTTATGTTGGTATCATAGTTTAAAACGAAAAAAGAATCGTCCCAGCCTCTTCGGCCAGCTATATGCCCGCCTTCTATACGGGTGAAGCCCAGACCTAAAAACATTTTGATTAACGTCTCGACACGCGAGAAGTCAAATTCATAGCTTCCGCTTCCCGTTTCCTTGATATCAACCAATTCCATGCCGACTAAAAAATGAGTTTGACGAGTTCGGCGCATCGCTTCTCCGTATTGGTAAACCATGTTCCAGAAGGGCTCCGACCATTTTTCGAGGTTATGCCAATTTGCTATATTGCCAAATGAGAACCAATTCGTAATCGACAGCGTTTCCTCTTTGGCAACTTTAGCTTTAAAGACCTCTATTTCAACAGGAATGACATAGCTATTGCCATCAATATGAAAACGGAGCTCTCCGACATGCTGATGTGGATTTGCGGATTCGTCCACTTTCCAGCAAACATATAGGGCATCTTTCTCAGCACGCACTTGGAATTCCTTGCCGACCGGCTTTAAAGCATCATATACACGGAACGGCGCAAGTCGTGTTACATAATCGGCTGGAGTGCCTACAGGTACGGTGGAATAATCCGGCCCTGTATTCTCATTCACCTGAACATCAATGAGCTGATACATGGACGTATTCTTCACAAATCCAGACTCGGCCGAGACATATTCCCATGTTATTTTCGCATTAGAAGGGAGTCCCTCCAACAATATTTGGCAGCCAACATAGGTGCCTCGCGCCGTCTCTAGATTAATGCTTCTCGCCCCTGCATCTGATAATTCAGTATCCGGATAAACCCACTCATTCACATCGAATATTTGCCAATTCATCAACAAGCCTCCTCGCACAAGCTTTTATAATTAGTCGGACTGGTTCGGATAATGCTCAGGCAAAACCGCAATCGTTCCGTCATTTTGGCGAATCCATGTATCGAAATTCCGCTCGCCTGCCTTTAATCGGATAACTCTTGCTCCCGTTTGAAAATGATCCTTGCGGACATTATCCACATAACTCACATATCGCGTAGATCGGCCGTAACAAAGGCGGATACCATGCAGCGTTCCGCTAAAGTCATTCGCATGATCATGACCAACAAACGTCCCCATTATATCTCCCATCTCCACCATCGCCGAGAAGAAACCGGAATTTATAACCGGTGCGCTTACTCCATCAAAGCAGTGTCCCAGACAAGTCTGATTATTCCATACCTCTTGATACTCCGGCAGAGGAATAYGAAAGAACGCCAATGCTGGTAAGGGCGAATCATTGTTAATGGACGACAATTTCTGCGATTCGGAGACATACCATTCAATTTGATCTCTTCGAATCCAGTCATAGCCGCCAACCGACGGGTTAGAAGAATAATCACCGCTGTCGAGGAAATACAAAGCAGCGGCCGTTTCATCATTTTGGTCAAGAAGAGTAATGATATAATTACCAGACCCGCTTACATTCGGTGGATCGGCTTCAGCGACACAGTAGCTGTGGGCTAGCTGTTCTTCATGCATTTGCTCACGAGAAACGGCTCCTTCTGAATCATGATTGCCGAAAACAGCTGCCCATGGTATGCCGCTCTCCTCCGCTACCGCGACAGCATCGCGTAAGGATTGAATCGGATCATTTCCTCTGGCGCTAGCTGTAACATCACCGGCAAATACGATTAGATCCG
This sequence comes from Paenibacillus sp. 2TAB26, assembly GCF_052115145.1. NCBI lineage: Bacteria > Bacillati > Bacillota > Bacilli > Caryophanales > Paenibacillaceae > Paenibacillus > Paenibacillus sp. 2TAB26. The sequence goes on along the minus strand of NZ_JBFRGC010000012.1, from coordinate 264,907 downwards.
GCTTCTCTTGTTTGATAACGCTTTCCATTGTCGCCCTTGTCAAGCGATTAAATTCCGGTGTATCCGGGTCATAATCTCCCGCGTCTATAAACTCCACATCAGAGAATTGGACAATGACGAAGGTACCATCCTCACGAAATTTCATTTTATTGCTCATCCGGCTGATCTCCTTTCACTGTAAAGAATGCTGTACTTGAATTGTATGAACACAGCCCATTTCACTCTACCAGAATAATGACTATCTACTAACAGACTGGTGACTTCATTACTTTCTATAAGCTGCGGCAAAAAAAAAAGCCGCCCAATTAATCGGGCGGCGATGAAAAACAACGAACAATTCAGCTATTCGAGCTGCCAGAAAGCTTCCTAAACTGCTGGGGGTTCGCTTGATAGACACGCTTGAACATTTTAGAGAAGTAGGAAAAGTTACTATATCCAATCGATTGAGCGATCTCTGAAATCGGCATTGTCGAGCTGGCAATCAACGCTTTGGCAATCCGCATCCTCTCGTTAAGCAAATAATCTGTAATACTCATCCCTACCTCCTTTTTAAACAAACGGGAGAGATAAGCAGGATTGAGATGAACGTATTCTGCGAGCATTTCCCGGGTGATATTCTCCCTGAGATGATCAGCAATAAATGCTTTAAGACGCGGAATGACTGACTCTTCCTGAAAGAGATAGCAATATACCTTTTGAATCAGATTTATACCCCACTCTTCCATCTGCTCTAGCGTACGCGGAGGCGCTTTCATTTGAGGAACGCTAGTGTCTTGAAGCAGTTGATGGGCAGAGAGACCTTTCTTCTGCAGCAGGTAGTGAATCATCTGCAGAAATCCCTGATAATAGGCTTGCAGCGCGTTTGCACCAAATCGTCGATCCGAAGCCAGCTCCTGAAGACTATTCCTCAGCTGCTGAACCAGTTCTTTTTCTTTGCCGTTTTCGAGCAGCAGCGCCCAAGCCGTAAAGTCAGGCAAGCAAGGATCTGGAAAAGGATCTGGACTCTGCTTGCTAAGCCAGTTCAGTTGATTGGACTCACTGAGATTATTGTACTCCATGGACAACAGCGTCTTATACATCACCGTTAACTCATGCAGTCTCACAGGCTCACCGATGTAGCAGGATACCGTACAGTTTAAGTATTGACTGCAAGCATCAATATACATATTGCATCTATCACCAATACGATCACGAAGCGTGGACTCCTCTTCCGGTGAGAAGTAGAGGATCGCCAACGTGACACCGTTCTTGGTCTGAACGACCTCTCCTCGTGAGTCGGCAATCAACAGCTCGGAGGAGGATTGACGAATGGCGTACTCCATCACTTCCTCATCCCGCGTGCTGAGTTCCCTCTTCCAATTTTCTACGCTGACTATGACTGGAAGCAGTCGATCATCCGGCTTCAATGTTATGCCGTACTCAGCTGGCAGGCTGCAGTTGTCATTCTCTCTAGCCACAATACGTTCTGACAGCAGATCGTACCAGAAGCGTTCGCTAAGCAGCGTCTTTTTTTTGTTCCACAACTCATAATATGGCTTGTATTGTTCGCTCTGTACCAGTTCTGCACTCTTCTTATTCACACTAAGAATAGCTTTCCGGATCGCTTCTTCCAAGACTTCATATTCCACAGGCTTCATCATATAGTCAAAGCTGCTGAGCTGAACGGCCCGCTGCATAAACCTAAAATCGTCGTGAGCCGTCAAGAAGATCGTCTCCGTATTCGGGGAATTCTCGTTTACCCACTCTAGCAATTCGATTCCTGTGTTTTTCGGCATTTCGATATCACTAATCATGATTTGAATTTCTTGCTCCTGAAAGATCTTAACAGCCTCTCTCATGTTATAGGCATCGAATACCGCAGAGACACCTAGTGCATCCCAGTTGATTGCATCCTTTATCCCCATGACGGAGTACATCTCATCATCAACAATCAGAACCTGCAAGCTCTTCGCCTCCTGCTATCATGATAAATCTATTGGAATCAAAAACCTGTCTATTATAATCCGAGTCAACGCTATACCCTAATCTACTGGAGCCTCGACAGGAATCTCCAGCTCTATTAGAGCGCCAGAGTCAGCGCAATTATCGAATTCCAAGCGAAAGGTGTTGCCGTAAAGAAGCTGCAAGCGATGATAGCTATTCCAAATGCCCAAATGCTGATCATTTGTTTGATGGAAATAGTGACCACTCCGTAAGGAGTCCAGCAGCTCTTGCGAGAATCCACAACCGTTGTCAACAATCCGAATGCGGCAACGTTTTTGATCGGTATCTATTATGGAATGAATCTCAATATGAAAAGGATCATCCATGAAGTCGAAACCGTATTTGATTGCATTCTCGATAAAAGGCTGCACGATCAGGGGAGGAATCTGTACCTTCTTCGAGTCCTCATCCATCACAAACCGATAGGTTATCCTTTCGGGAAAGCGGAGCTGCTGAATACGCAAATAACTGTCCATATGTTCCATCTCTTCGGAGAGAGTAACAAACTGCTTGCTCGTTTTGGTCGTAAAGCGAAAGTATTTCACTAGATTAAGGCACATCGCTTGAATTACGGAATAATTTTTGAGCTGAGCAAGGTTATAGACCACATTAATGCTGTTGAGCAGGAAATGCGGATTAATTTGCAGCTGTAAATGCTTAAGCTCCGCCTTATGAGCTCGAATATGTTCTTCATAAACGTTAATTTTCAGTTTTTGAATTTGATGCGCCATGTCATTGAAGGTTTCATTGACCATATAAAACTCCCTAGAAGGCGAATTGTTCAGCCTATATGCCCAGTCCCCTCTTTTGAGAGTGCGCATGCCTTTTATTAATTCATTCATCGGCCTGAGAATAATACCGTTAAGATAAATCAAATAGAGAGAGAGCAGCACAACGGCAAATACCGGAATCCAAGCAATAATCATACGAAAACGAGCAAGATTATGAAGCATTCGCTTTTCCGGAATGAACGCAGCCAGCGTAACATCCGTTGAGATAATTGGATTACTAACGACAATGTAGGTATCTTTTTCTCCCATAATCCTCTGGTATTTCTCGTAGAAGTCAATAAGAGGAGGATCGGCGAAACCGCCAACATCGAAGCTTCCGGTGATCAGTTTCCCCTCACTATCCGCAAGAGCAGCAAAGCCTTCTCTTCCAAGCTGAATCAGATCCAGAGGAATCATCAGCTTTTCCAGGCGAACCCATGCTCCCAAGTATACACCAGCGCCCGAATCCACAATGCGTACCAAGCCATGTATGTTACCAGAGCTAACTACCCTCCACCCTGAAAATAATGGGCTGCCAGGCTTTACTGTGTCAAGCAAGTCCTGAAGGCCTTGCTTGATGGCCAAATTTTCATCGTAAGAGGCTGTTTTGATATTGGTATGAATCAGATCAAGATATGCGTTAGAATAGGCGAACTGAATATCTACAGTGCTGTCAAACCGATTATATCGGCTTAAGCTGTTCAGGATCCGCATCTTGGTCAATGTATATTCGTTAGAGTTGTAGACCATCTTGTTCAATGACAGAATATCCACATCCGCGGTTGCTAAATCGTATAGAAAATTAGTTTCTATGCCAAGCGCAGTCTGGATCTGGTTAGAATATAGTGTGATCATACTTTTGCTCGACTCCGCCGCTTGTTCTCGTACGGAATTGGAGGCCGTGTAATTACTGTAAAGCAGCAGACAGACTAGAGGCAACGTAATGGTAATAAAGCCGACCGTTAACTTGAAACGCAAAGAGCCTTTAGGATTCATCGCAGTTCTTCCCCTATTCCTTCATGTCGGTATACCTTTTGCATTTTATTATGGCATATCTCATCAGGTTGGAAAAGAAGGAGGAGTTGGAGGTTTACTCTCCAACTCCTGCATATAACTTATTTCGTATTCGCTTTGGCCCACTCGTCTAGCTGGCGCTGCTGTTCTTCCAAAATTTTCTGGTATCCCGCAGCATTACGCTTAGCTTTATACTTGGCAATTGTTCCTTCCACATCATCGACAGCACCTGAGTTCAGAACCATCTGGAACTCTTTATCTACGTTACCGACTGCAGCCTTCTCAGCCTTAACTGGTGCCTCATCGAAGGTAAAGCCAAGAGCGATAGAGCGTTCGGAACTTTGGTTGAACTTCTCGAATTGTTCCCACTTGTCAGCGTCTTCGTTTACCCACAGGTATGAGATGAACTGATTTCCGAACATCCAACCGCCTGGGCTCGGGTAGCCTTGTGTCTCAGCGGTTACGCCTTCTGGATAATCAATGACGTTGTCTGCTTTTTTAACATAGTGCGTACCTTCAATTCCCCAATCCAGCATATTAAGAAGCTTAGCATCCGTATACAGCATATTAAGAAACATCATTGCTCTCTCAGGATCCTTGGATGTACGGGAAATCGATAGCAATGCTCCATTTGCTTCACCTGTTGTTGTATAAGGTAGAGCTGTCTCAACTTGTACGAGCGGCAATCCCATTGTTACAGACATTTCTTTATCTTTACCAGGCTTCAATGATGAACCGATTGCAAAGGCTTTGCCGGCTTTCATCATGTTCTCTGCTTGACCGCTTGAATCTGAAGTCATAACATCCTTATCGAACCAACCATTAAGATTCCATTGTCTCATACGCTTAAGAAAATCAATAAATTTAGGGTCTTCTAGGGTATCAATAGCTTTCAACTCTTTGCTGTCACGTGAAATTATACCGCTATCGTAATTAGCTGCTCCCCAAGTGTTTGCAAATTTATTACTAACAACGGGTACTATACCTTGTTCTTTTTCTTTAATTACTTTAAACATTTCTTCCATTTCCTCCAGAGTTTTAACTCCTTCAGTATTGAATTTATATTTATCAACCAATTCTTTGTTTAGAAGGAAACCAAAACCTTGTGCGAATTCCTTTTTGGTAGGAACGCCATAAGTCTTGTTGCTAATTTGTGCGCCTTTCATAAAATCATCGCCCAAAATGGCAGGGATATCTTTACCGTGTTTTGCAATGAGATCTGTCAGTTCTACAAATTGTCCTTTGGATACGTCTAATCCATAACCAAACCATCCGGCAGTAAAGATGAGATCAAAGGATTCGCCGGAAATTTTCATCAGGTTAGTCTTGTCTGTCCAAGAGCCCCAATCAATCGGTTTCAATTCGATAGTTGCGTTGATTTTTTCTGTTAAGTATTTGCTCATTTCATCCTGAACAAGCTTTAGATCCTTAGGCACAGCACCAGGATAAATCAATGTAATTTTGTAAGGCTTGAGACTTGCAGCATCACCAGTCTCATTGGATGGTGTGTTATTCGTATCCTCTTTTGGAGTGTTGGAACCTCCTGTTTTGTTCTGTGCGCATCCGGACAGAACTAGCATAACAATGATGATCAGGGTTAATCCGATTTGCAGCTTTTTCTTCAACGTAACCAATCCCTTCTTCTCTTTGTTTTTATCGGAAACCTAGATGCGTATTCTTAACCTTTAACCGCACCGCTGGTGATACCGCTGATGTAGAATTTTTGAAAGAATGGATAAGCGACCAGGAGCGGCGCGACGCCGATAATGGCGAGTGCCATTCGAACACCTTCGGTTGGCATTTTGGAAAGAAGTTCGCCTACTTGACTGGATGTATCCGCCTTCATAATTAGAAACTGTACATTATTTAGCGTCTTGGTCATAAGGTACTGGATATTCATCAAATCTGGTTTATCGATAAACAGCATACAGTTGTACCAGTCATTCCAATAAGCTAACAAATTGAAGAGGGCGACTGTCGCCATAATTGGAGCTGAAAGCGGCACCACTAGCTTCATGAAGATAGTCAGCTCGCTCGCCCCGTCGATCGTGCCTGACTCAACGATAGATTCTGGTATCGTGTTGGCAAAAAAACTACGCATCAACAAAACGTTAAAGGCACTCAGTAATAGATTGGGTATAATCATGCCAAACAGTGTGTTTTTGAGCCCAATCATTGTCACATAGGTGATATACCAGGGCACCATGCCTCCACTAAACAACATCGTGAAAAATAGAAGAAATGACATCGTGCGGCGCAGCGGCAAGTCTTTGCGTGATAAAGGATAAGCGAAGAGCGCCGTTATAAACAAGCTGACCGTTGTTCCAATAAGAGTTACGAGAATGGTTACTCCATAAGATCTCGCAATCTGACCAAAGTCATTAAATAAGAACTGATAAGAGGCGAAATTAATTTTGCTTGGAATTAAGCTGTATCCGTTCTGGGCAATAGAACTCTCATCTGAAATGGAGACCATGAATACTAAAATGAACGGGAATAGTGACGCTATGCTGAAGAGCACAAAGAACAGATGGATAAGTGGAGATCGCAAACGTGATGTAACTGGCATCTGCTTGATGCCTCCTCTCTTTATGAATTTTTATCGATTAGAATAACGCGTCATCCTTGCTGATTCGGCGAACTGCGAAGTTTGCCCCTAAGATCAAGAAGAAGCAGACAACAGATTGATAAATACCAGCGGCAGTCGACATTCCAATGTCTCCACGCTCAATCATTGCTCGGTAGACAAATGTATCGATCGTATTAGTTGTAGGCATTAACGGACCTGAGTTCATCGGTACTTGATAGAATAGACCGAAGTCTGAACGCATAATCGAACTGATCGCTAGCAGCGTCATGATGATAATCATTGGCGAGATGAGTGGAATCGTAATCCGAGTCATCTGTTTCCATTTGTTAGCGCCGTCGATGGTTGCCGCTTCGTAAAATTCCTTATCAATACCGATAATGGCCGCAAAATAAATAATTGCCAAATAGCCGACATTTTTCCACGCATTCACAATAACCAAAATATATGGCCAATAATCCGGCTCATTGTACCAAGAGATCGACTCGGCGCTAAACCATTTGTCTAACTGTCTATTGATGAGCCCGCTATCGGTATTTAGAAAACTGTATACCAGATACGCGACAACTACCATTGAAATGATATGTGGCAGCAAAAACGTACTCTGGTAAAAACGGGTGATGACTTTATCTTTGATCTCGTTGACCAACAGTGCGGCAAGAAGCGCAAAAGTGGTATTCACAACGATGAAAAACACGTTATACATAATCGTATTTCTCGTTATCAGAAAAGCATCGGGAGAACTGAACAAAAACTTAAAGTTGTACATTCCGGCCCAAGGACTGCCCCAAATGCCATCTACATAGTTCAGTTCCTTGAAAGCTAAGATGACTCCATACATAGGAATATAATTGTTTAAAATTAAGTACGCTAGCCCGGGGACCATCATAATGAGTAAAGCCCTGTATTTCTTTATTTTTTTTTTGAATGTTCGCATTCGGCTACTCATAGTTGTGGATGTATCGTTTGATGCAACCGCCGTCATAAGGCTCACCCTTTCATGTTGTCGTTCTCTGTCTCTCATTATAGTGGGCTGTTAATCAAGTGAACTACTATAATAATGACATATCTTTATCACGCTAATGACTAGTTGTCTCAGAGCATGAATTAGGATATTGACGGTTATAACGGGTGCTCTTATGCTAAAAGCGTGAACTGGTCGTGCCGTTTCCTATTAATGGAAGACACGTCCTTCACGAGAGATTTAATATGAGGGAGTGAAAGATGATGAAGCAAACTAAGGCTGTACAGCGGGTATTTATTCTTGGAATGGATGGTGCGGGTAATTTCGTACAGCAAGCAGACACACCGAATCTAGATGCTTGGCTTCCACGTGGAGCCTACACCTTTGATGCCAAGGCGGAAATGCCGACGATCAGTGCAGAATGTTGGGGATCTGTGCTTCATGGGGTACAGCCTGACAAGCATAAATTAAATAATGAGAAGGCGGCAACACTATCCTATCCGAGTGATTCTCCCTTTCCTTCCCTCTTTCGACTAGTAAGAGAACAACAGCCAGAGGCTAAGCTTGCTTCCTTTAGCAGCTGGAGTCCGATTAACTCCGGTATTATTGAAGATAATCTCGGTGTACATAAAGTTTCTTTGCCGGATGCGGAGCTTGTCTCTTCTCTTCTCGTATACATGGAAGAGAATCAGGACGTTCGTCTGTTATTTCTACAATTGGATGAACCGGATGGCTCTGGACACCGTTACGGCTACGGAGATGATTGTCCGGAGTATTTAGCTGCGATAACTACTTGTGACGAACTAATCGGCAGTGTGTTGAAGCGATTAGAGAAGTTAGGTCTTATGGAAGACAGCTTAGTTGTACTTCTCACTGACCATGGCGGAGGCGGTGATAACAAATACAGCCATGGCAGCGCCCATCCAATGGACCGTGACGTATTCTGGGGCTGTATCGGACCTGGGATTAATAGCGGTCTTCTAAAAGGACCTGTATCCATTACAGATACAGCTGCAATTGCTGCACTTGCGCTAGGTTTAACCTTGACTCAGCAATGGGATGCTCGCTTACCAGAGGGATTGCTTGATGACACATGGGCATCCAAGAGCATTACTATCGTCGATAGCAAAACAGCTGCCGCTGAGGAGTCCCATAATGGCTAAGTCGCTGCGGTTTCGAGAAGATGGGAGCTTCAAAATTGTGCAGTTCACAGATCCCGAATTTTCTTCATACGAAGCGGAAGAACAAAGGATGGAAGCTATGATGCTAGATATCCTGAAAGACGAACAGCCTGATCTGGTCGTCTACACAGGAGATGTCATCGCTTCAGCTGGTCACCCTAACCCGGTAGTCGCATTTCGACGCGCTTGCTCAGTGCCTGAAAGCTTGAACATCCCTTGGGCTGCTGTGTTCGGCAACCACGATACGGAAGGAACCGTCACGCGGGAGCAGCTTCATGCGCTGCAGCTGACCTACCCGCATAATTATGCTAAGCCTGACCCACCTGGCATTCATGGCTCCGGTAATTATGTCCTTACCGTAGAAGGTAAAGAACGCGAAACGGCCGCAGCCCTTTATTTTCTGGATTCAGGCAGCTACTCTCCGCTGGAATATAGCAGAATGGGCTATTATGATTGGATTCGCCGTGATCAGATTGATTGGTACACACGTGAGTCCTATCGACTTACCGGAAGCAATGGCGGAACGCCGCTGCCCTCCCTCGCCTTTTTTCACATACCGCTTCCTGAATATAACGATGTATGGGACTTCGGTGTTTGCTACGGAGAGCGTAATGCTCCTTTCTGCTGCGCACCTTGGGTGAATTCCGGTTTCTTCGCAGCTATGATCGAGATGGGCGATGTCATGGGCACCTTCGCTGGCCATGACCACGGTCACGATTTCTGGGGCGATTGGCATGGCATCCGTCTTTGCTATGGCCGCACGACCCGAAACGCATACCTGGATCGGCCCTTTTTAACAGGAGCGAGGGTCATTTCCTTGAAAGAAGGAGAACGAAGCTTCGATACTTGGCTGCACTTAGAGGATGGAACGGTGCTGTCAGAGCAGCCTAAGCATGAGCCTGAGGGACGTACACCGGAGAATGTTGCTATTTACTTAACATAAGCAGCGCCGATTCGATAAGAATCATGGATTTATAGTCATTAACAACAGTTGCAATTCATATAAAGAGTGGCCGATTCAACTGTTCAAACCAATCGCTGCAGGGATTCCAAAGCAATACCTTCAGCATCCGACTGAACCCCACTCTTGCTCTGACAACTACGACCAATTCTCAACTATATACATACATTAATGAAAATATATTTTTCATATTTATTATTAATTGATAAAACGTTCAACAAAATGAAGCTACGCTTGGTAATTTGGGAAGGCGTATAACTTTTCGAGTCTACATTTTTATTTTCTCTTAACAATTGGGACGTTAATTAACTATTAATAAAAACATCGAAGCAGCCAATCATAATGATTGGCTGCTTCCTTATATTAGATGAGGAAATGATCATTTTGATAGTTGCGGTATTGTGTACGGGAAGTCAGGGTGAACCGATGGCTGCACTCTCGCGTCTCGCTAGCTCCACCTATCCACATACAGAAATATCTTCTGGTGATACTGTTATCCTCGCATCATCACCAATTCCAGGGAATGAAAAGAACGTTGCAAGCATGATAGAGCATCTGTATATGCTTGGGGCTCATGTTATTCATGGATCAGGTGTAGCGACTGGAATGCATGTGTCTGGTCACGGCAGCCAAGAAGAGCTTAAACTTATGCTTACGCTAATGAAACCAAACTATTTCATCCCTATCCACGGAGAATATCGCATGTTATACCAGCATCGCTTACTTGATGAGTCTGTTGGAGTAGAGAAGGATAATATATATAATGAATAATGGGGATGTTCTTGACCTATCAGGTAATCATGTACAACAAACACGGAAAGTTACCACAGGTTATACACTTATCGATGGTTTGGGCATTGGCGACATCGGATACATTGTATTACGCGATCGAAAACATCTTGCCGAGGATGGCATCCTTGTTGTTGTTGTCACACTTAGTCGTATAGAAGGCTCCGTACTATCCGGGCCTGATATTATTAGCAGAGGTTTCGTATACGTTAGAGAATCCGAAGCTTTATTAGGCGAAGTAGGTCGACTTGTGATGAAAACCATTGCTGACTTACAAGAAAATGGAAACGACGGTAAGTGGTCTATATTAAAACATTCTATTAAAGAATCTACAAGTAAGCTGCTTTATGCAAAAACAAAAAGACGGCCAATGGTTCTACCAATCATCATTGAAGTGTAATGAATCCACATAATTACAAATCCCCCTGCTTCAATTTAAGGTATGGTATTAACCCCTTTAAGTAGACACTCAAAAAACTTCGTGTTGTTACATGAAGATTGAGTGAACCTTGGTGGGGATATTTTTATTGCAAAAAAGAGACGTGTTTTTGTATCCATACTAAAAATCGTTTCCGAATTCGTGAGCCATGCTTCCAGTAAACGTCTCTGAATCTGTTAGGGCATCATATTTCATTTTTGTATCAAATCTTCTCCATATCACAGAATCCAATTCTGCATCCAAAATGGTTGCAGCATGTAATATACTCTCCGATTTTAATTCATCCAAGCATTGAAGCAGCGAATTCACCATGCGAGACATCCTTACACATCCCTTTGTCCGGATCGATTACCGCGCAATAGCTTCAAGCTCATCAAGAAATGAATCCTTTCATACTATTTAGGACATGATATTCATTGTGACTACGGTAAATATAGCAGCTGTCATTAAAACGAAGGAGTGAAATTAAATGACAAAAAATGAAGAACTCAATCGAAATCTTGATTCTGACCAAAATAGTAACAATACGGATGAAGCTGACATCGGAAAAGCTGTAGGAACGGCGGGAGGTATTGCTGCAGGTGCAGTCGTAGGCTCTGCTTTGGGTCCTGTTGGAACTGTTGTTGGCGGTATCGTAGGCGCAGCATTGGGAAATAAGGTTGGAGAAGCTGCTGACGATAACAACGACGAAGCTCACCGAAAGGATTAAAATGGTTAGTCACTAGCTTCAGTTAGGTATTAGATGTGTGAATGCAATTAAAATTGTTTTGAGATGGTTAATATAAATAAATCTTCACTTCCTAATGCTGCATTTCGAATTAAATCGAATATGCAGCATTATTTGTTTTTAAATTAGGTGAAAATCTAACTATCAATGGCAAAATAAGCTAGCCAAAAAACAAATTACAAAAACTTGGAGGAACAACAATAAGCAAACATTCAAAATTCAAAATTCACAACAACTCGCTCATGCTGAACAACTTATTCAACAATTAGTTATCATCAGCAAGCATCAGGTCAATATCAACAGTTAAACCAAGAACTAAATAATGCAAAAATACTTGAACAAACGTGAAAAAGAGCTGCACAAATTATTCAAGAGGTGTAAAAACGCTTGACTCACGTTTTTTTATTCATAGCATAAGATATATGACTACCATATCTAAGTCCGTCTAGCCCTCCCAAACATCTGGAGGGTTTTTTTTATGTAAGGTAGGACAGTTAGCTTCATACATTCGGCTGCTCGGGTACTTCTTCCGTTAAGCATCCCATTAAGTCCTTCCATGTATTTCTGTATTCAACGAATTTTGTTGCTCGATCGCACTCACAGCAAGTCATCAATATAACCCTTTAGATACAACACTTTTGGCGAATGCACAGGCGAACTGCCTTTCTTAGACATATAATAATCCATTATCATAAATTTCAGGAGGTCTTAGTGATTAGCATGAAGAAGAAATCAAAAAAACTAAAACCGTACATTCGATTAAAAGGCCGCCACATTGTAAGTACATTTAATGAGCTTGATCTTCTGGAACCTCGTCCAAATAAGCAATTAAAGTCTTTACTCCACCAGATCTATAATTACTTACCGTCTGGATCATCTAAATGACTTCTATTCCAATTGGGTTGTCTGGGATTAATACTATCCCAGCATAGCGAGTGCATTCATTTAATAGGTATTGACAGAGTCTGCACGGTTTCTTCTCGATAAGTAGTTAACAAAAAAAATCAGTGTTTTCATATGAGGATGACCCTTTTTTTTCCATACGAATACCTCCTGACTTTTACAAACCGTTAATCAGATCAGCTTCTTCCAATATTCACGGCTTCGGGCATCCATCTGCTCCGGATCGGACAGCTCGAAGCGGCGTCCTTCATTGTCCGTTACCATCCAGCGGCTTTCCGTTACGGGTTGGATATTTTCATGAAGGTTATCCATGACCAATGCTGTCGTGCCATAATTCGTATCGACCTGCAAATACCACTCGCTGCCTCTTTTTCTAACAGTCAGGATTTGTTTAATGACAGGAATCATATAATTTCGGTCAAGCTCTTCTCGTACCGTCTGAAAGCTATCTTCCGCGAGAAGCTTCACATCCTGTATCATTGCAATTTCACGCCCTTCCGCCGAGCGAACCGAGATGAACCTGTCGGGCATTGTATACGGAAAACTGCGAATAAGTGTTACACGGGCAAAACCCTTACCTTCCTGCTCCAAATGCAAAATACCTTCAGAAGATCGGAACAAACGGATTTGACTCAGCTCCGAACGGCTTAAAAAGAATAACGGGTTCATCTTATCCGACCTCCGATGGTATTTTCGCTGTTTGTTTTTGCGATTCGACCAAACGATAATAATGCGTTTGTTTCGCGTAAAGCTCTTCATGCGTCCCCATTTCAACAATGCGGCCTTGGTCGAGGACTACAAGCCTGTCTGCATGACGTAAAGTGGATAGGCGATGGGCAATCGCGATAGTGGTTCTTCCCCGGAATAAGCGGCTTAACGCTTCTTGAATGAGCCGCTCCGTCTCCGTATCTACAGATGCTGTCGCTTCATCTAAGATCAAAATCTCCGGATCAAGCAGCAGCGCTCTCGCAATTGCGATTCGCTGTTTCTCCCCGCCCGATAAACGGTGTCCGCGTTCCCCAACCCGCGTATCGTAGCCTTCCGGCAGACGACAAATAAAATCGTGGGCATTCGCGGCGTGGGCAGCTGCGATAATGGTCTCCGGCGGACTATCCGGACGGCCGTAGGCTATGTTCTCGGCAATCGTACCATCGAACAAAAACGTTTCCTGAAGCACGACGCCAATATGCTTCCGGAGACTCTCCTGCCGGATATCTCTCAAGTCGTGCCCGTCAAGCGCAACGCTTCCAGCATTCGGGTCATAAAATCGGCAAATCATGTTTATGAGAGTCGTTTTCCCTGCACCGGAGCGGCCAACCAGTCCGATCATTTCACCGGGACGTATAGTGAGGTTAATATCTTTTAGCACCGGTCGTTCCACTTCATACCCGTAACGTACACCTTGAAAGCGGATCTCGCCAGAAACGGAAGAAAGCTCTACCGCGTCCAGCTTATCAGGGACATCAACCTTGGCATCGATGATTTCGAGAATCCGTTCGGCCGAGCCAAGCGAGCGGTTTAGCCAGCTTAATAGCTGTCCGGAGGCTTGAACAGGCCCGAAGAACATAAGCAAATAGGTCGTAAAGGCGGTCAATGTTCCAATAGACATGGTGCCGGACAAGACCGATCGTCCTCCCAAATACCAAACAGCGATGCCGAACACAGCCGTCAGTACCGTAAAAATCGGAGATACGCCAAGCCAAAGATTACCGAAGGAAATCGTGCGATTGATCCAATGATTATTCACCTTGTCAAAACGGTTTTTCTCGGCATTTTCCTGCGCAAAGGCTTTAATGACTCGAATGCCTTGTAGCGCTTCGCCAATCACATTGTTGACATGCAAAGCAGATTGCCATTGCGAATACCAAAGTGAGCTCAGCCTCTTCCACAGCCAATAGAATCCGGCAAACAAGAATGGGGTCGGGATCAGAATCATCGCTGCCAGCTGCCAATTCAGATGGAATAGCATAAACAGGATGCCTACGGCGAGCAGCATCTGCGTGACTAGATACACCATGCCGTTTGTCAAAAATTCTTTTAATTCATCGGTATCATCCTGGATACGGCCGATAAATTGAGAGACCTGGCGGTGATCGAAGAAGCGCATCGAAAGCTTCATCAAAGCGCCGAACATATCCCGGCGGATCGCCCCTACCAGTTTCCCGCCTATTCGAACGCCAAGGTAGCTTCGAATGACTTGCATCGCAGCAGATAACACCTGTACAAGGGCCAAACCGCTTGCCAATGCAAAAAGCACGTTCAAGCTTCCAGACGGTTTGGCTACTTCATCCACAATCATTTTGATCAAATAGGGTGGGATCACTTCAATAAATACGGATAATACAAGCAGCAGCGCGCTTACCAGCATGGGGCTTCGGTACGGAGTACAGTAAGCCGCCAACCTGCGCAGCATGGACCATTTGCTGCTGCTGCAGTTTAAACACTTGCTTGTACCGGGAGAGACGGTTTTGTCGCATTTTGAGCATCTATACGTTTCCGTACTTTCTTCTAGAGCTGGGAGGGCTAGATCTCCAGTTTCGTCCCCTTCCGCCAGCCAGTTCCTTATCGCGGGAACAGCCTGTCGGAAAGGTTCAATGTACGGAAGCGAGAATCTCGCAGCTTCTATCTCGCCATCACCGGTTATAATAAAAAACGATGCTCCGCCGAAAGCCTCGCGAACGGATACATCGATCATGTTATTCTTATGAAAGGTCATGATGGTTTTCCCTTGCCCGTCCACCATTTCCATGGTTAAGGTCTTGAAAACAACCTCGTAATGCCAAAATCGTCGTAGGTTGAAATCCACATCCGCCCTTATACGGAGCCATGGATTCTCCGTATCCTGTTGTTCTACTGCGACGCCGTTAACAGGTTTACCAGCTTCCCGCTTCGCATTCTCCGTTTTCAATTTAAAATACTCCTTTTTCAATGTCACTCTCCGGCAGTTACATATAACGCTCGTTTCTTACTGCGCACCATCGAATCACTTTGTGCCATTTTGGTACACGCAAAGCCAGTACAGCAAGCAGCCTGGATCTCCAATGATTCGCAGCTTGAAAATGGTTGTTACGGCGAACGCCGGACCATCGACCCAGAATGCTTGTGAACGGTACGGGATCATCCGGCTCATAGCATGTATCTCCCTTGAAGATAAATAATTCCTTTGAGCCGTCCTGCTTTACGGCGTACAGCCGGTGTCCGATCAACGCACCTTGATCTGTAACAAATAAACATATATCGCCAATTTTCAATTTTTCCCGTTGCACGGACAAGAAAGTGCTTACGTTTCCTTCCTTGATCAAGGGATACATGCTGATACCCGCAGAGGGCAGCTCGATCTTTCCGGTTCGCTGGATTACTGCTGACATAATTGGCGTCAAATCATGCATTTATTAGCAGTCCGGCCTCAATCAGCATTTCAACAAACGCCTGAACGTCATCGAGGACAACTTCCATCTCAACGCCATATTCGGTATGTACTTTTTCGGCCAGCTCTGCGACAGTTGGAAATTCGGGAAGAATCGACCAAATATAACCTCCAAGCTCGTTCACTTTCGTGATGGCGTGGGTGTCGATGTTCAGCAGCAGCCACTCGCCATCCAGCTCAGCCGTCTCGATATTTTCCCGTCTCAGCAGTGTTTGGTTTACCATTATCGTCATGATATCACTCCCCAAAAGGTATCGTTTTTCTGAAAATATAGCTCATAAGCCGGTACGCCTTCTGCCGCCTGCTTGCAAAGCGCAATCATCTTTGCCGTTTCCAGCTTGTTATGCTCCCAATAAAAAACCTTATCCAGCAAAGAAATCAGCGCGTCGCCTTTGCGGATACCTACCCGCCTTACATCCTGCGATTGGATCAGAAAATGAATGCCTGCCAAGGAACTGCTTGGAAGCTCGCATGCTTCTTCCATTTCGCTCCGAAATGGGGAGTCGTGGATTGTAATCGAACCATCCGGCTCAAACAATAGGAGCGTAGCCTCATCGGAAAGAATAGGACGGGGAACGGAAAGATCAGCTACCGTCGACTTGCCTGCTCCCGATGGCCCGGCGAACATCCAAGCGCGGTCATCCTCCACCACGCATGACGAATGGATGAGCAGCCCTGCGCGCCGATAGATCAGCCAGGCGCTGTAGAGATTGATTAAGGCGTGCTTGAGTGCAAGGTCATCGTGAACATAAATTTTTGCCTGACTGTAATCAGGTGTTGTCACCAGCTTATAGTCCGCACGGATATAGATATATTCGCCGCCGTTCTCTTGAATCTCGACAGGACCGTCGTCGAAAGGTTTCCCGTAAAAGTCGTAGACCTCCACCTGAATGTCAGGCGCTTCAAGATTTCCACTTGCTTTAAAGGAACGAAAACGTGCGGTCAATTCATCATATAAAAAGGTAGTTTGAATTTGAAAATCGATCGAACTCCTGCCGACCTGTGTATGCAATGTGTACGTCATTATGCACCGCCCGTTCATCAGAAGTTATTCCTGAGAATAAAAAGGGAGCAAACTCGATCGTTAGCTCCGCTTCTCAGATAAAATCTATCATTGCTTTCTAGTTAGCCTCCAATATAATGCCTGCAAAACATAGGTTTAAAATTACGTTTTTGGCACCATTCATAGCCACCGACTTTATCGCTTGGTCTCGCTGTTCCAAATTCGACAGTATGCTGCGTAAGTACTTTAGGAGCTTCATACTTTTTCATTTCATTCACCTCCTTTCAAGGAATTTATGTCATATTATAGTGATAGTCAATGATATTTATGAAATTTAGTAAAATAATACTATGATAAAATGTATTAATACCTGCTTTTTGTATATATAAAACAAGAATATTCGATTTAATTCTTCTTTTGTTTGGCACGAATGGTTCGAATCCAAAATTGTAGTCTTCTCTTATAGATTTTGGCATAGATTTTGCTCATCGGCTCATTCGAATCCGGGACATCTGATCTATTGGCATACTTTAATAGGTCCAAGGCATAATCTCTTGGCGGCAGCAGTAAATAACGCAGATGCGCCCACTGTTGTTTAACCGAATCGTAGGCGACGAAGGCAGAAAACAGATGGAAGCCATAAAATCGCCAGTTTCTGATCCCGAATTGGGCATTTCGCATCAGTTCGATATTCCAAAGCGGCCAGCGTCTCCGTACGTTTAGCGGCTTGGTTTCATGCAGCTCGGGAAACAAGTCATAGACAATTGTCAGCGCAATAAGTACTTTGGCATAGTTCCCATCGCTCTTTGCCTGTGCAAAGAGCTGGCCATAGTCTATTTCTGCGCTACAGCATCTCAGGACGTGCAAAATATCGATAACGTACTTCAGTGATAACATATTATGGTTATAGCCATGAAGGCATAGGTAGTAAAAGGTGTCCTTGGCCGAAAGCTCCTTCACCAATTGATAGGGAGAAATCGGTTCTGCATCCATCCAAAAGCAGCTCATATCCGTATCCGAGACATGTTCGCGCAAAATATTCCAATGCAGCTCCACCCCGAGCAGCGGGAAATCCTCATTCGCATAAAATTTATTCAACAGCATATGGAAATGATCCGCATCGTCTTCTATATACCGGATAAACTCATGGCGCTCCAATAGGGCGACCGCCTTATCCAAATCTTCTGGACGTACAAGCAGATCGATATCGGATGTTCCCCTGCCCGAAAAATGTCCAAAAAAACGTTCAGACAACCGAATGCCTTTCAGCACGATCACTTGAATTCCTGAACGCTCAAACGCATCAAGAAGCTTGTACATCTCGGAGCGGATCAGCATGTTTTGAAACAAAACAGCATCCACGCCCGATTTAATCCTGCTTCGGTGCTCGGAAGGCACGGCTTCCAATAAGCCGCTGCTCTTCAATAAATAATAAACTTGGGGAGCGACTTGGAAAATATCGATATCGTCAATTGCTGCTTTAGCTGTCTCCTCGGAATCAAATAACGGATGTTGGTTTTGGTAGATCCGGCTTATAAGCGTTACCGCTTTCGATTGTTTCATGAGCCGCTCCCTTCACTTTCATTAATAAACTAGTTTCGGATTTATAATGTCGTTTGTGGGGGTATGCGTACGAAGTCAATTGAGAAAATTTTCTAATCTTCGAAAATAAATCGATTATCCGGTGCAAAGATAAAGCGCTTGTCTTCACCGCGCAGTAATAGCATTTCACCACCTATAAAACGAAAAGATCCTCCAAAAAAGGCAATCAGACTTTCTAGACAGTCTTCTAATTCCAATCACCTGTTTGAAGGGAAGAAATAGTATTTTCGTCATGAAACAATATCTTTTTCATCCATAGTCTTAGAAGGCAAAATTTCAATTCAGGTAATTAAATAGCAATATAGAGATAATTCACTCGACTATCATTGCAAAAATTGTAATACTTCAGTTTTAGAAATGTCATATAATCGACACGTTCTTTTCCATACCGACCGATCTTTACTTCTAAACAACCGAAAACCTTACTTTTTCGTTGCCGTTTGAATCCATCATTCCAACTAGATTGTTCATCTGTCTTTGCAAATACTTCCCCTCCTAAGTTCCTCAATATTCAGTGATGTTCCTATAGAGAAAGCCCACTCCCACTATTAGGTAACTGCATATGATGGGTTTGAGCCTAATTTTAAGGAGTGAATCTTTTGAATAGAATAAGTAATAGATTAGCATGGCAATATCATTTGAAACTGGCTTCAACTTACAAAATGCTTGCTGATAAATATGAATATATGGACCATCCATTGCATCTCTACTATGGCGGCGAATACCGCAAACACTTAAATGAAGTTGAAAAACATTTTCTTGCGTTAAATCAGACACTAAATCCTTCTGAAGATATGATGTTTATTGGTATTGGAGAATTATCAAAATCTTTAAATGGAGAATATTCCGCCATTTACTGCTATGAACAACTAGCAAATCAAGCTCCAACCGCTGATATTAAAAATAAAATACTCGAAATAAGAAATGATGAAATTAGACATTTTAACATGTTTTCGCAAATATACACATGGTTAACTGGAAAACAACCAATTCCAGAAAGAACAGAAGAATGCCAAACAGATTTTCAAAAAGGAGTATCCGTAGCATTTAATGCTGAGCAAGAAACTGTTGATTTTTATCATGAGATAGCAAGAAAAACTGATAATCCTGTTATTAAAGATTTGTTTACACAAGCTGCAGCAGATGAACAAAATCATGCAGTTTGGTTTTTGTATTTTATGAATCACCACTAATTAATTTATCAGAAGCCGATTCCTATTTCGGCTTTTCTTTTTACATGGTTTGGTATCTATATACAATCCCATATTCCACTTGCTCCTTGTCAAGTTTCTCCGTATTTACGCTGATACTTGAATCAAAGTAGTAACTCCTTACCTCTTTAAGGCAATAAATTGAGTGATTACATTGCCAGGGTAACAAGCTAATCTAGTCAGCCCATGTACATCAACTATTCATCGAGTTAAATCAAACTAGGTACCTCTTCCCACATTAATTGCATATGTTGTGAGTATTAAGGAATCCTTTAACTTTTGATCTACGCAGGGAGAGAATGACTATGAACAACAATAAAAGCGAATTAAATGGAACATCTGATACAACAGATATTCAGGTTGCTAAACTTGCATTTATTGGAGCATCCATCACGACATTAGGAGATAGTATAACAGCAATCGCTGCTGGTCTTGCCCTAGAAGCATTAGTGAAATCCAGTAACAAGAGTTCTCAAAGCCAAAATAAACATTTAAAACAGTTAGAAACATCGCAAAAACAGTTAGACCATCTATTAACTGAATTAAAACAATTCAAAAAAAACATTAAATAATGTTTGATGACCTCATTGAATATTTTTTGTTTAATAGCACCTAAAAAATCAAAAAGTAAACCATTTGATATTGTTTATACAAAAATAGCGAGTAAACCTAATAATCAATATTCGGAACAAATCTATATCCGTTTACTATTTTTCTCCAACCATTGCGATAGATTACCTAGGCTTATCTTCTTCTGAGCCACTGATATAGCTTTCTAATACAGTTCCATCCTCTCTGCCTTCAGCTCATAAACATTGAGCTGCAGCTATACCTTCAAAATAAACAGCTGCCTTATAAAATAAACCAGGATACTGCACTTCTCCAAAATACTTGTAAATATTCATCTTGATTCCGAGCACTAAACAAATTAAATACTGGCGAAAGTAATAAAATAATCAATACCTATTTCATGGCCGTTCCTCAATGTATTCGCTCACAATTGTAATGGGAACGTGTACCGATTGGCGTTCGCTTCAGTCTTAGGTGTCCCTAAGTCAACTATGACTTTTGAGACAGCCCCTTCCTTATTTTTTAGTTATATGACTTATGCAGTTTGAGTAATTAACTGGTAATAAGCAACGCTGCGACAACTGCTTTCTCAGTTTTGTGAATGTCTCTCTCGGAAACCGTCCGGTGCTGTTATAAAATTCAGGCCCCCGGCTCATTTACCGGGGGCCTGGCTTTAAAGAGAGGATAAAGCTTTAATTGCTGGATATCTCGAGCGCTCTAAGCAGGATGACTGCTGCTTGTGCTCTCGTTGCCGTTTGGTTCGGCGCAAATTTATTGGCACCGATGCCCTGAACGATACCTTTCTCAACCGTTGCTGATACTGCGGCTTTCGCCCATGCCGGAATGTCGGCATGATCCTCGAACGCAGTTGCTGCATTGGCTTTTGCGGTCAGACCCTGCGCATTAGCAATCATCGTCACCATCTCGGCGCGGCTGATCTTCGCGTTCGGCCTGAAGCTACCATCGCTATACCCGTTCACGATGCCAGCTTTCACGGCCTGTGCGATGCCTTGCTTCGCCCAGTCGCCGATGCGTTCCTTATCGGTAAACGCCAGTACTGCTCCGTTGCCTTCCAGCTTCAGAGCACGGGCCAGCATCACCGCGAATTGGGCACGCGTTATCTCGCCGTTCGGCCTGAATGTTCCGTCAGCATAACCGTCGACGATGCCCTTCGCAGCCGCTTTCTTGATGCTTGCTTCCGCCCAGTGGCCTGTTACGTCGCTGAACGTTGCGCCTGCACCTGTGTTTTCTTCAGGTTCTTTCTTCGCTACGGCGAATACCGCGAACTTCGTGAAGTGATCGACTTCCGCCGTAATCCGGTTACCGCTCACCATCCCTCCGATTTCCACCCAAACCTTCTTCACCTCATCGTAATAGAAGAGAGAAGCGATCTGATTCGCTCCGACTGTTGCCGAATCGAACGTTAACGTGATCGTGATCGGTTTCAAGAATTTTTCTGTAAAGTTTTTCAGAATCTCATAGACCGGGCTAAGTAGAATGTCCTTGTTCGTTACGAGCTGCGAGGTTTGGATCACCTTCTCCACCGTAATCGTCAATTGCTTCTCCGATGCTCCGGCAGGAACCACGATGGTGACGGCATTTTTTTCGAACTGGGCCGTCCCCCCTGTGCCCGCAGGCAGTGTTTGTTTGCTGTCAGTTGCAGGTGCGGTCGTTCCTCCTCCGCCTGTCGAGGCGGCGGCGCGTTGCACGGTAATCGTGTATACTTTCTTCGTCGCTCCGTCTTCTGCCGTTACAGTTACCGTTACGGCGTTGTCACCGACAATCAGGCTGTTGCCGCCTGCGACAGCGACAGTTGCCTTCGAGTCGGACCCAGTTGCCGCTACCGTCACGGAAGTTTGACCGTTCGGCACATTCAACTTGTAGTTCAACGTATTGGCGTTAAATCCGTTTATTGTCGTGCCGTCCACTTTCAAATCGCTCAGTTCGGCATTGGAAGACAGATCCGCTGCCCCGCGCTTTGCGATAACCGTATAGACCTTCGTTGTTTCTCCGTCTTCTGCTGTAACGGTCACCGTTATAATATTGTCTCCAACAACCAGGTTATTGCCGCCTGCGACAGCGACAGTTGCCTTCGTGTCAGATGCATATACCGCTACCGTCACGGAAGTTTTTACGTTTGGCACATTCAACGTATAGTTCAACGTATTGGCGTTAAATCCGTTTATTGTCGTGCCGTCCACTTTCAAATCGCTCAGTTCGGCATTGGAAGATAGCCCCGCTGTCCCGCGCTTTACAATTATCGTATAGACCTTTGTTGTTTCTCCGTCTTCCGCCGTTACAGTAACCGTTATCGTGTTGTCTCCAACAACCAGGTCGCTGCCGCCTACGACAGCGACGGTTGCCTTCGATTCGGACCCGRTTGCCRCTACCGTCACGGAGGTTTTTACGTTCGGCACATTCAGCGTGTAACTCAGCGTATTCGCGTTAAATCCACTTATTGTCGTACCGTCCACCCTAAGATCACTCAAATCCGCGTTCGACATCGGTACATTTTCGAATTCAGCCGTCAATGAAACCGGGTTTGCCGGCATCGTAAATGTCAGTGGATTTGTTGTGTTGCTTCCATATGCAAGCCCTGCCGCACTCCATTTTACAAAGCGTTGTCCGTTTGGAACAGCCGCAGTTACTTTAACCGTCGAGCCTTCCTCAACCTGTGCAGAACTTCCTGCGGCAGCACCGTCTACTTCAACCGTTCCACCGGCAACAGTTAGAGCAGAGATTGTTCCTTCTTCTTCCTCACCAAGATTAAGCACTCGAGGCACGGGAATGCTGTTCGTTGCATCCCAATACCATACGTTCGTAAAGTCCCATCCCAAGGCTTCGAAGGTTGCTTGCTGTGCAAAATCAGCAGCCGACTTTGAAGCAAATGCTGGGATAATCACTGAAGGCAACCCACTAGTGCTTAAACGCGCTCCGTCATAGTAATTGACTTTATTGGAGTCCACGATTGGCCTGCTGCTGGACCAATACCCTGCGATTGGACCAGGGGCAGGTCCATTAATTGCATTGGCTACCACATTGCCATTTAAGGTTTGGAGCAGATTTCCAGCAGAACCGCCCATATCACCAACCATTGCACCGGAATATGTGCCAAGCTTATTAAACGTTCCACCCACATAGTTATTCAGAATGACGGTTGGCGAAGTCTCATATCGAACGGGAATAGGCGAACCTGCACTGTTCCAACCTGTACCGCCAATCAAGCCTCCAACTGTTGTTCCACTCACATCTGCAGATACGAAGGAATTTAGCAAAGTGGCTGCATGGAGCGTACCTACAATACCGCCAGTAATGCTTCCACCGGTGACTTTACCACTCACATAGCTGTTTTCAATCGTGCCCATGGAAGTTCCTGCAATGGCACCTGTGCTATTGCCACCGGTAATATCGACATTCACCAATTTCAGATTTACGACTTTGCCTCCATTGCCGATGTAGGCAAAGAAACCTGTACTGCTGTTTGTCGTTGAAATTTTGAGATTACTTATCGTATATCTTTTTCCGTTGAACGTGCCTATAAATGGCTTTGATGTGTCTTTTCCGCCGATCGCGGCAAACTCCACATCCTTCATATCAATATCCGCCGACAACTCGTAATTCCCATCATACGGATATTCAGGCGTACCGAAATTCTGCGACAATGCAACCAAATCGCTTGAAGTTTTGATTGTTATTTTATCCGAGCCCCCGCCAAGTTCAAGAACGCGAGGCACGGGTGCGTTATTCGTGGCATCCCATTTCCAAATGCTCGTAAAGTCCCATCCCAAAGCCACGTAATTTGCTTGCTGTGCAAAATCAGCTGCCGACTTCGCTACAAAAGCAGAGACGGTTCCCGAAGGTATGCCGCTTGTGTTTAACTTTGCGCTGTCATAGTAGTTCACTTGATTGGATTCAACGATCGGCCTGCTGCCTGACCAATAGCCTGCGAGCAGCTTCGTAGGATTTCCAATAATTTCAGATGAGAATGTATTGCCATTAAGGGTCTGAAGCACGCTGCCCGAACCGCCGCCCATATCACCGACGATACCACCGGTATATTGAGTTGCACCGATTCTTGTAACCGTACCTCTCACATCGTTATTTAAAATTACATTTCCAACTGTTTGTTGAATAAGCGACCAACCAGAACCGTTATAATTGGTGCCTCCTATTAAGCCGCCTACTGTGGTCCCGCTAACATCTGCGTTCATGACCGTGTTTTGCAATGTGCCCGCATAGAGCAGCCCTGCTATACCGCCTGTATAACCGGTGCCGGTTACTTTGCCGTCCACATAGCTGTTTTCAATCGTACCGCTGGATACCCCTGCAATAATTCCAGTTCTATTCATACCGGTTATGTCTACATTCGCCAAATTTAGATTTACTACTCTTCCACCAGTTCCGATATAAGCGAAGAAGCCCGTGCTAGTGTCTGTGGACGAAATCTTGAGATTTCGAATGATATAACCTTTTCCGTTAAATGTCCCAATAAATTGTTTTGGAACCGTGTCTCTGCCGATCGATGTAAACGTAACATCTGTCATATCAATATCCGCCGACAGTTCGTAATTCCCGTCAAATGGATATTCAGGCGTGCCAAATTTCTGTGACAGTGCAACCAGATCGTTTGCTGTTTTGATTTTTATTTTTGCTGAGCCGCTGCTGGCAAGCGGAGTGACCTTGCCTGTGGCTATGCTGGTAACAACTCCGTTATAAAAACCTGTTCCCGTTGCAACAGCTCGCAAATATGAACCTACGTCCGCCGCTTTGATCGCGTAATTAGCAGCTGTTGCTCCTGCGATAGTCGTCCAAGACGTACCGTCCTTCGAGATTTCCCATTTGAAGGATGCAGTAGCGCTCGCCGGCGTAATCGAGGCATTCAATGTTTGCCCTTCTTTGGCAAACCCGTTGACGGCAATATTCGTGATCGTAAATTCATCGACTTCCTGCGGAACCGCTGGATAATTCCAGGCATTCAAATCATAAGTACGTGGTTTATTGGTAACCAGCACGTCAACATCCCCGGTTTGCAGTTCATCGTTTTTATCGAAACCTTTGCTTGTCACTCTAATTTGATCAGGCGAAATCGAAATATTGGCAAATCCCCGTCCGACTTCTCTAATATCGACGTACGCAATGGCAGGATTTTCTTTGTATAACGATCCACGGTTGTCATTATTTGCAGAGTAATTCGTTAGATAGGTTGTCCCGTCGCCGTACTCTGCAACGACTTTGCCGCTTGCGAGAAGCTTGGTGCGGGCATAAATATGGTCATGTCCCATCAGCACCACATCAATTCCCGCTTCATCAAAAGCGTTCGTCCAGGAGGCTACAGGAGAGGCCATCCGATATCCGAACAACGTTTTGTGAAACATTCCAACGCGCCATTTGGTCGGATTTTGTTTCACGACAGCTTTCATCCAGTCTTGCTGTGCTTTGATCTGCGCGGCGGTGCTCTGATCCTGATAATCCATCACCAAGAACAGCGTGTCGCCATGTACAAAATAATAGTTGCTGGATTCGAGTTGTAATTTCGTCATACCCGAAACCATTCGTTCCGTGCCTTCGCCGCCACCGTAAAAGGATGCGCCATTTTTAGGCGGATTGTGGCGGCCCAAAAAGTTCTGCAGCGTAGGGTCCACAGGAGTCCAGCTGTTGTTGGCCCAGCTGTTGCCCGCTCCATCGAACTCATGATTGCCCGTCGCCATGTAAAGCGGCACTTTCGAGAACAAATCCTGATTGGCCTCAAAGAATGCATCCCATTCCCATGTGTCGAAACCAAAGTTGACCTGGTCGCCCGAGCTCAGGACAAACGCAGCATCCGGAAAATCTGTAAAGGCTTGCGTCAGCGCCTTTTTACTCATTTTATTATAACTATCGAGCGTTGCTGCATAACCTCTGGTATCGTTTGCTTGGGCATCGGAAATCCAGTTGAAGTTAAAAGTATCGATGTTGCTGGCAGGTGTCATGAAGCTGGCAGGCGCTGTAACGCTCGTCACATTTTGAACGCCGTCACCTACGCTGTACACATACTCCGTCCCCGGCTCGAGGACAGCCGTTTGTGCTTTATGGCTTTGGACCGGGTCGACTGAGTATTGCGTCCCTGCGCCTGTATACTTCAAATTCTCAATATTGCTCCTCAAATCAACTGTGAAATTGGTTCCCAAAACAAAATCCGTGAACTTGCCGCCGTTGCTGTCAAAGTCGGATTTTTTCGCATAAAAGAGCTGCGTCGACTTCGTTGTTACTGGAGTTACCCAGTTAAAGCGGGCAATGTACTTGTCTTTCACCGTCTTGCGTGTATCCTCATTGAAGTTGTCGAACATAAATGTCACCGAGGCAGGCACTTTGCCGCCGCCTRTTGGCTGGGTGATCTCGTTCCCCGATTTGGTAATGGTGAATTCATCGATGACTCGGAAAGGCTTGTCAGAGCCTGTCGCTTTATAATACGTTTTATAAATGATTGCATTGCTTGTAACCTCAGCTCTGCTATATACACCTGGTGAATAGATGGATCCGCCACCTGGACTTGTTTTGTTGATACGAAGGTCATAGAAGAAGTCGTTCCATGAAGTGTCTTTGGTAGCATTCAAGCTGTACGCATAGTTGTACACCGATCCACCTATGACATAGGTCGGTGCTTCGCCAAAATTCGCTTTTTGAATGCTTCCTGTTCCTGCCACAGTTGAGATTGTCTTTAATGTGGTTCTGGCATAGGCATGCTCGTGACCGGCGAGAACCAGATCGATGCCGGCATCGGTAAACTTTTTAYCGATTACATTGTCCACTGCATAGTGGCTTGAACCCGGGTCATAAGGCGAAGCGTGCAGATTTACGACCTTCCACTTTTTAGTCGACGCTGCCGTCTCATCAGCCAGAAATTTCCATTGTACGGCATCATCACTGGAATTCAGACCAAACGAATTAAGAGAGATGAACAAAGCGTCTCCATATTCAAAGGAATACACAGTTCCAGCAGCAGCCTCAGACAGACCGCTTGGTCTCTTCAGAGTTGTATAATTAAATCTGTTTGTATACTGAATGGAATCTTTATCATAGATTGAATTGTCATGATTACCAGGGGTAGCCATGATCGGCATCGTACTAGAAAGGTTTTGAGCGGCATCAAAGAAATACTGCCAGTGGTCTGAAAAACTCGCATCCTCTACTACATCGCCATTATGGACGAGAAATGCGGCATCCGGATGGTTCGCCTTGATATAATCGTACAAGTCGGCGGTGTTTTGATACGTGCTTGGGGATGTTCCCTGCGTATCAGGAGTGATCAAAAAAGAAAACGGTTTCCTAGCCGTAGGATCTGCAGGCGCAGTAAAGCTAGAGACCGCGGAATAACCGTTGGTTGTGTTTCCTACTTTGTAATAGTATTTGGCTTCTGGTGTCAGATCCTGAACAACTACACGATAAGTACGTACCTCTTTAACGTTAACCAGCTTGTTGTCCGGAACGCTGCCAGTCACAGTTGAAGCATTGACTGTGGCAACTTCGGCGCTTTTTGTTGTACCGCCGGCCAAGTCAGGAGAAGTGCCGTAAACAATTTCTGATGTGTTTACCGTCGCGTCCGCAACCCAGTTGAAAGCCATAGCCGTTTTACCATCGGCTGCGCCTCCGCCTATAGCCAGTGTGATTTGCGACGGAATGGCCGCGGGTGGAGCTGCTTGAGCCGGCATAGGCTTTACAATTCCAGTGGCAGCTACCAGCAATACCAGCATTGCCGTCATCCACCTTGACATTTTTTTGCGTACTCTACTCATTTAAAACAAAACCCCTTTCGACAAAGTATGTTTACTTTAACTGAGATTTGTTATATCTAATCGCATGCAACTATAAACATTTGTAAAGTTAAAACATGACCTATGCAGTTCTAATCATTAACTGGTGCAAAAGGACAGTAAATATTCATTTCCTTCGTATACTGAATTCGAATCCTCAGCATTACCACGAAATTGATATTATAAATTAACTTATAACTCTATTTTGTTTATAATTAACTCAATATTGATAGGGTGGTGAATATCTTTGCTGGAATACCGTCTTCTGGAAAAAGTACTGCACGGCTCCTCTGACTTTCCGTTCGCCGTCTATAACGTAGATTATCTTTCGGGAAATCAGTCTATTCTTCCGTTGCATTGGCACGAGGAAATCGAGCTGATTTATATTCGAGCAGGACAGGCCGTATTCTCCGTGAACCATGTGGAGATCCAAGTGCAGGCTGGCGATTGTCTGATCGTCAATTCGGCAGAACTCCACAGCGGCTACTGCAACTCAGCATACGGTTGCTCCTACACTGCTATCGTATTCAAGCTATCGTGGCTATCCGCCCTGCATCCCGATTTCTGTCAGGAGCAATGTTTGAATCCGCTTCTTCGAGGCGATCTTTTGTTCCCTTCCCTGTTGACTCGACGGCGAGTGCAGGATCGTCTATTGATCGACCGAATCGAAGATCTGCTCACGGAATACCGCGTCGAACGCGAAGGATTTCAGCTTGGCGTCAAGGGACGGCTTTATATGATTCTCGCAGTTCTCTACCCGCATTTGATTCCAAAGCAGCTATACGAACGCGCCAATCCTTTAAACACGAACAAATGGAAAAACATGATTCAAGTGCTGGAGTACATCAACAAAAACTACAAATCTTCGCTCACGCTCGACGATCTGGCATCCATCGGCTCCATATCGCCGTCCCATCTATGCCGGCTATTCAAAGAGCTGACGGATATGAGACCACTCGAATATATTAATATGCTCCGCGTCAACAGCGCCGCGCTGATGATCCAATCCGGCTCGTACAGCATGCTGCAGGCAGCTCTCGAAAACGGCTTTCAGCAGCTTAGCTACTTCTCAAAGCAATTCAAGAAATATAAGGGAATTTCGCCTTCAACGTTTAAACGCCTGCAAGGGAATGCATCATTACCGAAAGAATCGCTGTAGTTAAATAGCCGTAGTTAAGGCCGTAGTTTGTATCTCAAAGGAGGAAAAACCATGTATAAGGTGCTGATCGTGGATGACGAAATTTTTGTGCGCAAGGGCTTAATAAGTCTGATGGATTGGTCGTCTATGCAATTTGAAATTTGTGGCGAAGCGGAAAATGGGGAGCAAGCACTGAACCTTATCGAACAACAGACCCCGGACCTCGTCATTGTGGATATACGCATGCCCGTGCTAGACGGTCTGGAGCTGATTCAAAAAGTGAAAGCGGAATGCGAGCATCAACCGCTGTTTATTATCTTAAGCGGGTACCCCGATTTCTCTTATGCTCAGCAAGCCTTCCGCTACAATGTGTCGGATTATATCCTGAAGCCCGTTGATGAACAGGAGTTTACATCCACTTTGAAAAAAATAGCCAATTCGCTGAATCAAAAACAGCTCTTATCGATAACGAGAGAAAAGCCGCTTATCGAAACCGTCATCGAAAGCTTGCTGCAGACCGAACCAAGCGAGCAAGTGATGGCGCGGATTGCCCATGCGCTGGAGCTTCCACTCTCCTCTTCCTATACGTATATCATTGCAGAAATACAAGATAGGCTGCCTCAAGGGGCAATTGACTATTTTCCGGCACTGCAAACGGCACTCCAGCAATATTTTCATCATGAGGGACAAGCTCTGCTTATTCATGTACGCGCGTACAATCAATATGGCTTTATTGTGCCTCAGTTGTGGCTGGACGAGCAAAACAATGCAGAGCGGACGAACTACGCCAAGCTGCTTGACATGCTGGAGACGGAGCTTGCAACGACGATAGCTTTGTTTATAGGCCATTCGACAAGCCATTTAAAACAAATTGCTCAATCCGGAACCAGTGCCGAGGAATGCTTGAATTATCGTTTTGCCGCAGGCTTTAACGGCATCTTTATGGCATCGGACCTGCATAAGCTGCCCTTATATTACTTTGATGTGGATGAAGAACTGCATAGAAAGCTCATCTATGAGATTGAAGCCAATCAACTGAAAGGTTATCAATCCGCCATTGATGCCATTTTTATTGCCTTTCAGGAGCGGCATTTCGCTCCAGGTGCCGTTACGAATACAATTAGGCGAATCATGATTGCTATCATCAATATCATCCGGCAGCTGGGAGGAAACGAAAAAGATCTGCAATGGTTGGACGAATTGCTTAATTGGCAGATGAAATACCGCAATTTGAAGCAGATAAGGCATGTTTTCTTGCAGTTTATAGAAGAAGCGGCTAAATATATCGCGGAGAAGCGAGGCGAAAAGAACGAGGGCAGTATTGAAAAAGTGAAAAAATATATCGACAGCCACTACAAAGAAAACATCTATTTAAAAGGAATAGCTGCCGAATTCCATATGAATCCAGTCTATCTCGGTCAGTTGTTTCGCAAAAATTACGGCGTTTATTTCAATGAGTATGTGCTGTCGCTTCGCATAGAGGACGCCAAGCGGCTGCTGCGGCAAACGAAAAAACGCATGTACGAAATCGCGGATCTCGTAGGCTTTCAAAATGCCGATTATTTTGCCGCCCAGTTTGAAAAGCTGGAAAACATGACGCCAACGGATTATCGGAATAAGATTATCGGTAAAAAATAAGGAGGCTCCCCCGTGCTCAACTATCGGCTTCATCATCTGAAGCTCCGAAATAAACTGGTCTTCATTTATATTGTATGCGTATTCATACCGATCGTACTGACTAACGTGATGTTCTATCATGTGACTACCATTAACATCAAAAATCAGAAAACGACAGATGCGGAACAAGCCATAAATCTTTTAAAAGCCGAATTTGGGGCAGTCATTGAAGATGCAGCAGGTATTTCCTATCTGTATTCGATTAACAAGCAGCTCAACAATCATTTAAACACCCTCCATGCCTCTCATGACCACTATGTGGAGTCTCTAAATGCCATATCCAATCTGTTCAACCGAGCCGACAAGGAGTACAAATCCATCAGCTCTGTTGTGATTATGAGCGACAATCCGTCGATACTGGCTTCGAGCCATATCATCAGGCTCGAGAACGAGATGCGGAATACGGATTGGTATCATCAAATTGAAAATTTCAATAACACCTATCCCTATTTGTATGTAACGTCCGACAGTATCAGCGTTATTCAAAAGCTATCCGATCCCCGGTTTGAAACCTATGAGCATGTCATGAAAATCGACTTAAATATGAAATACATTAACCAAATTCTTGATTTATCCAGCTTTGAGGGGGATTTTTACTTTATGGATCCGTCTTCTCAAGCTCGATACGGCCGTCTGTCGAGCGGTCAACCAAGTGATCTGATCAAAACAGGACGGACACTAAGTCTCAAGGAAATACCCGTACCGAATAAGGCAATCATCATTAGCAAGCAATATCATAACAACCGCTATTTGGGAGACTGGACGATATACGGAGTATTGGATGAAGAGAAAATTTTATATGATGTCCGGCGATCAGGGCAATTTATCCTTTGGTTTGCAGGGATTAATTTCCTTGTGCCTACGATTGTGATTGTTATTGTTTCCCGCTCGATCCATACACGCATTCAAAAGATTCTGAAACACATGAAATCCGTAAAAGGCAAAAACTTCGAACGTATTCCTTATCATCGAGAACGGGATGAGGTCGGCGAGCTTGCAGTGGAGTTCAACCGAATGAGCGAGCGGATTGAGAATCTGATCAATGATGTGTATGTTACAGAAATACAAAAGAAAGAGCTGGAGCTAAGCCAAAGACAAGCTCAACTGCACGCGCTGCACAGTCAGATCAATCCTCACTTTTTATTCAACGCGCTCGAAACAATCCGAATGCGGAGTCAAATGAAGGGCGAGTTGCAGACGGCCAAGACGATTCAAAACATGGCGAAAATCTTCCGCAAATCCATTCTTTGGAAGCGAAGCTTCGTTACGATTCGCGAGGAGCTTGAATTAATGGAAAGCTTCCTGGAAATTCAGAAGTACCGTTTCGATACAAAACTGGAGTTTCATATCGAGGTGGATCAATCCCTGCTGGATATTGAAATTCCGAAGATGACCTTTTTGCCGTTTGTGGAAAATGCAAGCATTCATGGCATTGAGAGTGTGCCAGGCATCGGTTATATTACGATTCAGATCGCGCAAGAGCAAGGTCAGATTGTCTTCCTTATTGCAGACAACGGGGTAGGCATGGATCAGGAAAAGATCAGCGAGCTTCATCATTATCTCCATGAGGAAGCGATTATGGGCGATTCCATCGGAATGAAAAATGTCATTACTCGCCTGAAAATATGCTATGGTGAATCGTTCAGCTTCGCGATTGACAGTTCTCCAGGGGGAGGCTCACGGATCATGCTGCGTCTACCGCTGGACAAAAAAAAGATAAATTCCGAGCAATAAGTACTTAATTATTCAAAGACTGATCTAAGCTTTGCTATATAACAATCATAAACACTATCTTCTATACTGAAAGTGCTTACAATACTTTGATAGAGAAAGGGGATACAGCAATGCGCAACAAAAAATGGCTGCAATCCAGCCTGGCCGTTCTAACGGCTATGACAATCCTCCTTGCTGGCTGCTCAAGTAATGATGCAGGAGGAAACAAAGCAACGGAAGGAACGAAAAGCGAGGTAAGTACTGAACCGGTAACCTACGATTACTTCGCCTTCGGTACGAATAAAGACGTTCTTGCAAGCAACACGACCATCGGCAAGATCCTCCAAGGTCAGACAGGTGTCGATTGGAAGATGGAATATGTTGTAGGAGATGCAAGCACAAAGTCTGGTGTCATGATCGCCGGCGGCGATTATCCTGATGTCATCTCTCCAGTAGGCGAGCTTTCTAAGCTTCTGGATGCAGGCGCATTCATCCCGCTCAACGATCTAATTGAGAAGTATGGCCCTAACATCAAGCGTGTCTACGGCGATTATATGGACAAGATTACGAATGAGGATGGAAACATCTATATTCTTCCTTTCACGGCCAACGTAAACGGTTATTTGATGGAGCCGGACGCGTCCAGTACATTTTGGATGCAAAGACGTGTATTGAAAGAATTTGGTTATCCGGAAGTGAAAACGCTTGATCAATATTTTGATCTGATCGAGAAGTATCAAGCCAAATACCCTACGGTAGACGGAAAAGGTACGATTGGCTTCCTTACTTTCGCAGGCACGCCTGGTGAGTTTTTCACCATCACCAATCAGCCGATGCATCTAGCCGGATATCCAAATGACGGCAACGTCATGGTTGACATGCAAACTCATGAAGCCAAGCTTTATATGGCTAGCGAATATGAGAAGCGCTGGCTTTCCTCACTAAACGCGGTAAACCGGAAAAGCTTGCTTGACCCGGAAACCTTTACTGCTAACAAAGACCAATACTTGGCTAAACTTACGTCCGGCCGCGTGCTGGGATATGTCAACTATGCTTGGCAAATTGGCGATGCTACCAATAATTTGAAAGCGGCAGGCAATGACGACCTACGTTATGTGGCACTTCCCATTGTCTTTGACGAAAGCATAACAGATGCCTATATCGATCCTCCCTCCTTTGTAAACAACCGAGGGCTCGGAATTACCGTGAGCGCTGAGGATCCGATACGAATCATTAAATATTGGGATAACCTGTTGACCGAAGAAAATCAGAAGCTCATTCAATGGGGTGAGAAAGATGTCACCTATTCGGTAAATGAAGAAGGCCGTTTCATCATGAGCAAGGAGCAAGTAGCCAACCGCAACGACAATGAATTCAAACGCAAATACGGCTGGGCATACTTCGATTATGAGTGGCCGCGTTATGGCAACAACTCGGTGTACGAGGACGGCAACGCTCATGTGCCTACTAGTCAGCCAGAGGTAGCGGCGGTTAATTACACGGAGGGCGATCTAGCCCTGCTAAAGGCCTACGGTCTGAAGACCTTCTCCGGCTTTTACTCCGAACCGGTAGAACGAGCTTGGTACCCGGCCTGGAGTATCGAGAAGGAACAAGGCTCTCCTGAACAGATCTTCAACCAGAAAGCAGGCGACCTACAGCAGAAATACTATCCAAAAATGGTGTTCGCTTCTGAGACAGCCTTTGAGTCCATTTGGAATGAATACATCGCAGAGTTTAATAAGCTAGGTTCTGCTGGATTTGAAAAATTTGTAACCGCCAAAGTAAAGGATCGTATCGAAGGAAATTGGTAGACAGCAGCATCTGAATGATAATAATGAACCGGGAAAAGTGAAGCCACTTCACTTTTCCCTTCTAAGCTTGCTCAAGAGAGACAGTTTTAGCCGGAAGGGAGACGGATCGGGTGAAGAAACATGCAGTACAGCTGGCAGGATCGACTTCGGAAGATTCGCGCCTGAGAACCTTATTCAAAACATTATCCAAACAGAAAATGCTAATGCTGATGTCATTGCCTTTTCTCCTCTGGGTTATCCTATTTAAATATATTCCGCTCTGGGGATGGACGATTGCCTTTCAGAAATTCAAATTGGCAAAGGATCTTTTTGACCAGACCTGGATCGGTTTAGATAACTTCAAATCTTTGTTTCAGGAACAGCAGTTTTATCTCGTCCTGCGCAATACGCTCGTTATGAGCTCTATTAATCTGGTACTGGGATTTGCAACGGCCATTGTGCTGGCGCTGCTGCTAAATGAATTGCGTAAGGTTTATTTCAAGCGAACGGTGCAGACGATTAGCTACTTGCCGCATTTTATTTCATGGGTAGTCGCTGCAAATATTGTGCAAACCGCACTCGCGCCAGAGGGTATCGTCAATGTATTGCTGCTCCGATTGCAGCTCATCGATCATCCTATTTTGTGGTTGGGAGTTGGCGAATATTTCTGGGGAATTCTCGGAGTAACGGAAGTATGGAAAAATGTCGGCTGGAATACCATCATTTATTTGGCCGCTATTACAACGATTGATCCGACTCAATATGAAGCAGCTGAAATGGATGGCGCTTCGCGCCTTCAACGGATGTGGCATGTTACGCTTCCGGGCATGAAGCCGGTCATTGTCATCCTGCTCATTATGAATTTGGGCCATATTCTGGAGTCCGGGTTCGAAGCACAGTACTTGCTGGGGAACGGTATCAATGTTGAATTTTCGGAAAATCTGGACATCTTCGTCTTGAAATACGGGATGCAAATGAATAACTTTGGCTTGGCGACCGCCGCCGGGATGTTTAAAACCGTGGTCAGCTTCATCTTCCTCATCGCAGCCAACAACCTCGCCAAACGAATGGGCGAAAGCAGATTGTACTAATTGAAAGGAGGCAAAGGCTATGGAACAAGCCAAATCAGCTCGAAATTCATCGATAGGCGATAAAATATTCGATGTGTGTAATATTATTTTTATGATTATTCTGGTTATTTTGACCCTTTATCCCTTCTTGAACATGTTTGCCTTGTCATTTAACGATGCGAATGATTCGATTCGAGGCAGCATTTATATTTGGCCACGCGAATGGACGCTGAGAAACTTTGAATATGTGTTCAACGAATCCAATGTGTTTTATGCGACCTTTATCTCCGCGGCGCGGACGATTATCGGGACAATTATCTCTGTCTTTTGTACGGCGATGCTGGCCTATACCATTAGCCGTCCTGAATATGCATTGAAAAAAATGGTATCTATGATTTTTATTTTCACGATGTATTTCAGCGGAGGCTTGATTCCGACCTACCTGCTGACCAAAGAGCTTGGGATGTTGAACAGCTTCTGGGTATACATTATCCCCGGCATTATCGGCGTGTTTAATATGATTGTTATCCGTTCCTTCATTGAAGGATTGCCGGAGGGCATTATGGAGTCGGCCAAAATGGATGGTGCTGGAGACTTTATCACATTTACGCGCATTGTGCTCCCGCTTACTATACCGGCTCTTGCTACGGTGTCTCTATTCGTAGCTGTATCCCAGTGGAACTCCTGGTTTGATGTATTTTTGTACAACTCTTCCCGGCCAGAACTAAGCACCTTGCAGTATGAACTGATGAAGGTATTGTCTACATCAAGCGCTACAACGAGCTCAGGCGGCTCGGCTGCCGATGCCTTTGCTAATGCCCAGGGCAATGTAACGACGGTTACGCCAACATCGGTTCGCGCAACGATGACGATTGTAGCCAGCTTGCCTATTATTATGGTCTATCCGTTTCTACAGAAGTATTTTGTCAAAGGGATGGTCGTCGGTGGTGTGAAAGGTTAATGACAACTATAACAAAGCTTCAACTAACGAGAATATAACTTTTTAGCCCTTTCGCTTCCGCTCGGAAAGCCGAAAGGGCATAATTTCAATTCAACCTTTTACCATTAGTTTATATTATTGGTTGTTGTAACGCATTTGAATATTAATCCATAAATTTCTTCTACTTAATATAGTAGATCTAATTACAAGGAGGGGCTCATGACCCATATTCATTATGTAGAATGCAATACTACGCACGAAAAAAATTTTGTTATCGATGTCCCCATTGGCAATCACTGGCTCCTTGTCATCAACAAAACTCCCGCACAATTCTGGGTCAATGGCGAATTAAAGGAATATCCCGCCCATAACGCCATTCTCTATTGCCCGCAACAAAAAGTATATTACCAGGCCTGTGCGGATCAATTCGTCAATGACTGGATTCGCTTCGAAACCAATGAACCTTACTTTACGGAATCTTCGCTTCCGTTAGGCGTTCCCTTTTTTCTAAATGATCCGGACTACTGCTACAAGTTATTTGAACTGCTCGTCATTGAACACAGCTTTAATCGAGATTACAAAAAATCCTCCATTGACTGTTTGCTCCGTACGCTGTTCAACAAGCTATTAGAATCTTACTTTCAAGTTGACATTTTGCCTCAGCATTATCCTTTATTGAAGCTTCGCATCGCCATTCAAAACCATCCTGGCGATTATTGGACGGTGTCGAAAATGGCGGATTATCTCTGTATCAGTCCGGGCTATCTTCAGAATATTTACAAAAAGACATTTGGTACCTCTTGCATGGATGATGTCATCAACAGCCGCATTCGAATGGCCAAAGAATACTTAATTCACAGCAATCAGAGCATTGCTGAAATAGCCTCTCTTAGCGGTTATCATAATGTGGAACACTTCTGCAGGCAATTCAAACAAATAACGGGGTATTCGCCAAGAAAATTTCAAAAGCATGCAAATGAATAATTTCCATCCCGGACAGCTATGTCAAAATCGGTTCATCCGAATGAAAGGGCGCTGCGGTTCAGCCTGTTGTTCTTGAAATATTGTTCCACTAGAAACTTCATAATTTCGCTAGGCTGCTCCTTAGAAAACTCGGCCCGATCTGCGAACAGCATCCCATACGGGGCTTCGGGTGTATAGGGCTCCCATTGCGGCAATTCCTCTCCTGTAGCATCGAGTCCGTTCGGGTCTCCCGACTGGATGAAATTCACCCAGTAATTGCACATCTGGCGCGCCAAATCATAATGTTTGCCTACAAATGGTCTCCAGCATTTAGCGAGCGTCTCGAAAAAAAACCAGAGGTCCACCGAGTGAAAAGTGCCAGGGTTATCCCAACCCGGTATTTCAGCATCAAAATTATAGTAATACAGCGGGGTATCGGCACCAGCATCGGCGCTCCCTTGCGTAGCAATTCGGATGGCATATTCAATACCGCTCACCGAGGCCTTCTTCTTGCTCTCTTCGAGATGATCAGGCTGAACGCTGCAAAGCTCCATAAAGGTATCGGCATCATTGCCAAACAAAGCGATGGCCATTTGCTTGAAGTCGTCAATGGTGTCGACTTGCGGAACGCTGAAAAACTCGGTGGACGTATGACCGAACATTACCGGTACCATCCAGCGCTTGTTTTGAAGAAACAATTCAAACGGGTTACCCAAGCTAAACACTTGATCTGCGACGGTGCCCCAGAATCCATGGTACTCCACCGCCTTGTCGCGGAGATACACCGCATCCAGATTCCTGGCTTCTGCAAGCGAGGATATACCGAGATACTCAAAAAACCTCACACCGTCCTGTTCCGCTTCTGCCAAGCTGCTCCGAAGAAGCGGCATAAGATTTCCCGGGTATAACGGAGTAAAGATTCCGCTTTGTATAATTGCCCTTTGAAAGAGCCCTTCATTCTGAGGTGAAGTAAGCTGGCTCATGACGCTTCCACCGCCGGCGGACTGCCCGCCGATGGTGATATTGTCAGGATCGCCGCCGAAAGCTTCAATATTGCTCTTGACCCACCTAGTAGCCGCCTGCTGGTCGAGATTGCCGAAGTTAGCGGGAGCTTCTGGGGCTTCCGCCGTAATGTCGGGATGGGACAAGAACCCAAAGACATTCAGACGATAGTTGATCGTAACCACCACGATGCCCCGTCTAGCCATGCGTTCGCCGTCAAACTCCATTTCGGAAGGATGGCCAACTTGCAGTCCTCCACCAAAATACCATACATAGACTGGTAGTTTTTCATCTGCACGATTGGCTGGTGTCCATACGTTTAGGTAAAGGCAATCCTCGTCCATCGCAAGGTCAGGTTCCACGGCCCACTCCCGGGTATAGATATTGTTTTCATCGATCTCTTGTCTCACCTGCATCGATATCGGCGCGAATTCGAATGCTTTGAATATGCCTTCCCAATCTTGCGCGGGCTGAGGTGCACGCCAGCGGTTTTCGCCTACAGGTGGAGCGGCGAATGGGATTCCTTTGAAGCTTGTAATTCGCGGGTCCGCTGCTGGAAGACCCTGGACCATTCCATTGTTAACCTTTATGACTCTAAGCAATGATAACGACTCCCTTCAATCTAAGTAATCTAGTAAAAGAGAGGAGTATGATTATTCATTCATACCCCTCTTGTTTGAAATTATGAAAGATTTTATTTATTTGCTTGCTAACGCTTCAGCACGCATTTGAACGATTTTTTTAGCTTTTTCCGTATCCGAGGCAACGACATCATTCCAACCCAGACCCACCACATCTGTCTTCATCTTTGCCCACAGCTGGTCGAAATCCCCTTGATTTTTTGCGAATACCATTTTCCATGATGTGTTTTTTACATAATCCGATATTTGGCTTCGCTTGTTTTTGATATCTGATGAATCAACACCGAAACTTGTATTAATGTTAGGTACAATATCGATCATATTATTTTTCAGGTAGTATTCTGTTGCGTTCGTTGCATTAAATGTACTCTGCCAATCTGTCGTTAAAGTTGTCTTGTTAGCTTCTTTTGTAGAGCTCCAGTAATTATTGTTATAAAACTCTCCTGAATCGGGGTCCTTCACAAAATCGCTCATGATCATACTATTGATCTTGCTTTGGCCATCCTGGTACCCGCCGCCCCCGTATTCCTCCGGAACAGGTGTATTCTCCTGAAATGCCGTTTGACCGACTTGGGTCAGCTTAAACTTGCCGTCTGTTGTCTTTTCGTAGTTGAAGCCTTCAAAACCATTCGTCGTGTAGCGCAGGCCTTCAGGAGACACGAACCAATCCAAGAATTCCATAATTCTGTCGG
This sequence comes from Paenibacillus sp. 2TAB26, assembly GCF_052115145.1. Lineage (NCBI taxonomy): Bacteria > Bacillati > Bacillota > Bacilli > Caryophanales > Paenibacillaceae > Paenibacillus > Paenibacillus sp. 2TAB26. Next base: position 225,360 of record NZ_JBFRGC010000012.1, on the reverse strand, counting down.
GTTCCTTGGCTTTTGAACCGACTGCAAATACTCTCCCGCTGCCGTAATAAGCATCGCTGCTTTGAATGATTCGGGTGTCAGCGATCGGAACTGCGACATTCCCATCTCCGTTCATCCCTCTTTCAATCGAGTTGTAAAACCCTCTTTGCCATGAGTACCACAAAAGAAGCACCTGCTTGTTGGTAAGCTTCTCAGCAACCTTGTTCCAGTCCTGGGATGCCGAATCCGGATCGATCAGTCCCATTTGATTTGCAGTAAAATAGAATTGCACAATTTTTTTGTACATACTGTTGTCATCGATGAGCGGAACGATGTCGCCTTTTGCATTCAACTGTATCGTAGAGGTACCATTTGGCTGTTCATAACCGTACCAGTTGCTCAACCAGCGTACATTTTCCATCCCCCCGCCGTCCCAATCCTTCCACAGCGTGATCGGAACGATCGGTTTGCCGTCTGGCGTCTTAGGGTATTCTGCCTGCATCTGCTTCAGTACATTCAGTAGATCGGTCAGATTGTTCAGCTTAGGAGCTCCTACTCCCTTATAATAATCCCAAGGCAGGATTGGACTGGAGTAAGGCAGTTCTTCTGAAAATGTCGTTGGTGAAGTATCCGCTACAAAAGTCGGCAAACCATAAATCTTGCCTTCCGGATTTACTTTATCAAATCCTCCATTAAAAGGCTTGAAGTGATTGTCCACATATTGTGACAGGTACTTCGTATTCGCAACCCGATCGGTGATATCCATAACAAGACCTACCGGAATCAACTCTTCCAACTGACTATTCTCGATGATCAGAATATCTCCCAGATCACCTGCTGCCGATCTTGTCTTGTATAACTGATCGCCGGCTACCTGAGGTGCAAGAATGTTCAACGTAATATTAAACTTGTCTTTGAGAAGCTTCCCATACCACCCGGTCTGCTCTCCTTGGTAGTTTGCCGCGTTGCTGAATACGGTAAGGGTTAGCGGCTTGCTGTGATCAATCGTGGTGTGGTTTTGTGGTCCCGATTCATTAGTGCTGGGCTCTGATTTGCTGCAGCCGGCCAATGCTGTTGTCACCATGAATAGGCAAGTAAACAACACCACCATCGATTTTTTCACCGCTTTATGACGATTACTCAATGGTAAACCCCCTCAATTCATTTTTTTATTATAATGGTGCAGGTTAGCCTTTCACTGCCCCTATCATAATCCCTTTTACAAAAAACCTCTGGAAGATCGGATAAACCAGCAATATAGGCGCAACAACAATAATGGTAACCGTCATACGGATTGATGTTGTCGTTTGCTTGGTTGCCAGAGTTGCCATGGCTGTAGAACCGGCATTTTGAAGATTGACCATGGTAGATAATGAGCTTGCTTGATTGATATAGTTATATAAAATGAACTGCAGGCTATACAATTTGCTGTCAGTGACGAGCAGCAGCGTATCCTGAAAAGAGTTCCATTGATCCACCGCTGCAAATATGGCAACTGTAGCCAATATCGGCTTGCTTATAGGCAATATCACTTTGAAGAAAATGGTCATAACCCCAGCCCCATCGATACTTGCAGCCTGCTGCAATTCCTTAGGCGTTGATTCCACAAAGGTTTTTACAAGAATGATAAAAAACGGGGCTACTATTGTCGGCAAAATGTAGGCCAAAAAATGGTTTGTCAGATGCAAGGAGCGCATGGTGAGATACCACGGAATAATTCCTGCATTAAAAAACATCGTAATTATTGTGAAGCGGTACCAGAACTTTCTACCCCACATATCCTCCTGAGAAAACATGAATCCCAAAAAGGCTGAAGCCCCGACGGTCAAAGAAGTCCCGATCAGCGTTCTTCCCAAAGATACAACGGCAGCGTTCCATAGTCCCGGAATCTTAAATACATCCAAGTAGTTCTGGAAATGGATTTGCTGCGGGTAGAATACAATATCACCTCTGGCGCTAAGATCATTGGCACTTATTGTATTGATAATGATAGAGTAAAATGGAAAAATACAAATTAGAGCAAACAGCGTATACAAGGTATAAATCAATGATGAGATCAAGATGTCGGTTATGCTGGAATGCTTTTTGTTGTTGTTGTTAACAGTGTTCGCTGCCAGGCCTGCTGCTTTATCGCTCATACCACGCTCTCTCCTCTTATCATTTTTGATAATCCATTCACTGAAAAGAGAAGCACAACACTGACCAAGCTCTTCAGCATGCTGATCGCAACAGAAACGGAATAGCTACCGCCCCCCATGGCTAAGTTGTACACATATAAATCCAGAACCTGTATGTTTTCTTTGTTAAATGCATTTTGAAAAACAAAATATTGCTCCAAGCCGTTATTCAGGAAGCTCGCAATTTGCAGCATTAACAAAACAAAATAAGTTGACATCAGACTTGGTAAAATCACATGCCATATGACCTGCATCCTTGTCGCACCGTCTACACGCGCCGCTTCATAAAGGGATTCATCTATACTCATAATGGCTGCTATATACAGGATGGCTGACCAGCCCAATGTTTTCCATATTGACCACCCCCACATGGTGATCCATACATGTTCAGAGTCTTGAAGGAATAGGATCGGAGAATCGATGAGTCCCAGTTGATTCAATAGGCCGTTAATGATGCCTTCACTCGATAACATAGAAAAGGCCAGTGAATAGACCAGTACCCAGCTGATAAAGTTTGGCAAGGTCGTTACCGTCTGCACAAACTTCCGGAAACGCAAAGCTTTTATTTCATTCAAAAATATAGCAAATATCATTGGTAGCCATGAGAAGAGCAGACCCAAGCCGCTCATCCCAAACGTATTTTTGATAACCTGAAGCAATTGGTCTATCTTTACTTGGTTTTCAACTAAGGAACGAAACCACTTGAAACCAACATAAGTGGATTGAGACAAAGGTGTCGGCGGCGTATAGTCAAAGAAGGCATAAACCCAACCATATAGCGGGTAGTATGCAAAGGTAGCAAGTAAACCCATGAAAGGCAGTATGTAGAGAAATTTTTTAATAGATTCACTTCTCATCCTGTATTCTTTTATACGCACCATGTAATCCCCCTATAAATAAGATGTTTGGAAGCGCTTCCAACATTGTAGAAAAGAAATATTTCGCGATGTCCAGGCAACCGGTTAACACTCCCCTATCCGTGCTTCCATTTCCTTTCCAGCCCAAACACCTCCGTAAATGCATTGTTTATTCTTCAATTAATTACCAACTTTCTAATAAATAGTAAATTATCAGCAGCCTAAAAACAATGATCTATACTCACGTATAATTGATATATTCTGCGATGGAGTGATTGTAAATTTACTAGCCAACACTTCCAAGAAATTCTTAATGTGCAATAAAACCTACTTTTCAACATTTAGGATCTATCATATTAGTTGTTATGTAAAACAAGTACAGTACTCCTTTTCGTATAAATGGATGCGAATACTGCTAGCCAATCTATTTCGTTATCATGGCTCGAATTTCTGAACCTTTAACTATACTTTGACGGGTTTGCTGTTCGGTTGGTTTGTACTAAGATAGACTAATTGAAGCTAAGAAAGGGGAATCACAATGACAGATGGTCTATCCTTGAACGCAACTGAGAAGCTCGTTGATGTTAACTCGGAGGCTTATCATGAGATGATCGCCCAATCGCTGCTTGACAAAGGCAACAATAAGCGATTGAAAGCCGCCATTGAAAAGGCTAAGAGAGGCGATAACGTTACGATTGCTTTCATTGGCGGCTCCATTACTCATGGAGCTGGAGCAGACCCGATCCATACGTCCTGCTATGCTCACCAAACATATACCGCTTTTAAAGAGATGTTCGGTAAGGACGGAGGTAATCAGATTCGCTTTATTAAAGCTGGCTTAGGCGGTACGCCTTCTGAACTGGGCATGATTCGCTATGAGCGAGATGTCCTGAGAAACGGAACGGTTCAACCGGACATCGTCGTCGTGGAGTTTGCCGTCAATGACGCTGACGACGAGACGAAAGGGATTTGCTACGAGAGTCTCGTACTGAAAATCCTGACCGCCGCCAATTCGCCTGCCGTCATTCTGCTGTTCAGCGTGTTCGAAAACGATTGGAATCTGCAGGAACAACTTTCTCCTGTAGGCTATCATTATGATCTTCCCATGGTAAGCGTGAAGGATGCAGTTACAAAACAATTTCAAAAGTCGAAGGACGAGGGCAACATCATTTCCAAGTCGCAATTTTTTAGCGACATCTATCATCCGACAAATATGGGACATCTCATCATGGCCGACTGCTTGCGCTCGCTATTCATGGAGACCGATCGTTGCGCACCTAATCAAGAGGAAATCGTCCTCGACAAACCACCGATGTTCGGCAACGATTTCGCCGAAGTTCGTTTGCTGGATAGAGACAATGGTTCTAGTGTAGCAAAGATTACGGAAGGCAGTTTCTACGCATCCGATACCGAACTCCAATTCGCGGAGATGGATGATCATCCATACGGCACAGCCCAATTCCCCGACAACTGGATGCATACATCTGAATCCGGCAGCGACAGCTTCACGATGACGATTCACTGCAAAAGCCTGCTTCTCATTTATAAAAATTCCGGAAGCAACGACTTCGGAAACGCCGATATTTGGGTTGACGGCAAGCTTGTGAAGGTGGCGGAGTCCCAAACCGTCAAGTGGACGCGTTGCCACGCCCTCATTTTATTTCGGGAGCAGCAATCGAAAGAGCATACAGTAGAAATCAGAATGGCGTCAGAGCATGAGAGCAAGCGATTTACAATTCTTGGTTTCGGCTTCACACAATAGTCACTCGCAGCTCATTTTGTATTGAGAATTTCTTATTACTGATCTTTTCACCTGCATATTCAAAAAAGCATATTTAGGGAATCGCCTACATCATATAAGCGACATTTCTATATATAATAAATGACCATACAACATGAAAGCCCTTCTAGCCCTGGTATAACGGGGCAGAAGGGCTTTCATGTTGTATCGAATCGCATGATCACCTAAGCAAAGAAAGCTTTACGAAATTCTTCCTTTTAAACGTTTCTGCTATCTGCTGACCAACTTGTGGTACGATCCTTTCGGCAGTTGTTCCTTGTCGAACAGCAATGGCCAATTTTTGCGCCCTCTGACTGGGAAGTTGTCCAACCAAGTATAATCGTCCGCGGCCCCCCAGAACGTCACGCTCGTCAGCACATTGCTATATTCGCAGAACAGCTGGAATAACTCGGAATACCTATCCTCCTGAAGACTCATCATCTCGGAAGTAGGCGATATCAGATCGGTTCGTTTATCTTCGAACTCGAACACCGACACGTCCATCTCCGTGATATGCAGTTTGAGCCCCAGCGAAGCATAACGTTCAATTGCAGTTCGGATATCGTGCAGTGACGGATGGGATAGATTCCAATGCGCTTGCAGTCCGATACCATGAATTGGCACGCCCTTCTCCTTCAGAGATTTTACCAGTCTATAAATTTTTTCCCTCTTCTCAGGTACGGACTCGTTATAATCGTTATAGAACAACAGCGCTTCGGGATCGGCTTCATGCGCATATTCGAACGCCTTGGAAATGAATTCCTCACCGACGATGTCGAGCCATTTGGACGAACGAAGTTGTTCTTCGCTACTATCAGATACGGCTTCATTCACGACATCCCATGCATAAATTTGACCCTTATAACGCCCTACCACTGTATTGATGTGAGCTTTCATTCGCTCCAACAGCGTATCGCGATCAACTAGACCTCCAGTTTCATTCTCGAACACCCAAGCAGGCGTTTGATTATGCCAGACGAGCGTATGCCCTCTAACTTGCATTCCGTTTACTTTCGCGAAATTCATTATTCGATCCGCATCCTCGAAAATATATTGGTGTTCTGCAGGATGCAAACGCTCGAACTTCATCTCATTTTCAGCCGTTACACTATTGAAATGATAAGCCAACAACTCGCGTTGTGTGACCAGCGTCTTCATATTTACAGCTGCACCAATTAAAAACTGCTGACTAAACGATTTATGAAGTTTTAAAGATCCTTCATATCGGGAATTGTCCATTTCTCCGATCGCCTCCTCTTCATGTATAGGTTGACTTTAAACTTAATTTGATTGCCGATTTAGAAGAATATAGCGTTTTCCAGGTAATATGGGAAAAGCTTTTATTGTTCGTATGGATAATTTGTTACTTTGATTCATAATCGAACCAGTCAAAATGGGCAAGCGACTCCGATTTGGCGCCATTTCCGGTCGCATACAAGGCGAAGAGCACGCCAGTAAATCCGCCAGCCACTTCCGTTGCAAGAAGAGAGGTCTCTCCATGGCCGAACCAGAATGGTTCTCCGTTGCCATCAGAAAATCCGAAAGCATACAGGTCGCGATTTGCGCTCACATGAAGCACGATAGAATCAAACGGCCACGGCGCCTCGTTCTCGATCTTCCACAAGCTGCCAAGCTTTCTACGGAAAATTACTTTGCACACGCCAGCAATACGAGTCACAGCAATCTCATAATGGAAGCGATCGTTCATATAAACGGTAATGCCCGCTTCCTCTCCATCACGCTGAGGTGCAAATTCCATATGTGTAGACACGCTGCAATCAAAATGCTGTTGTCTTCTCGCTAGAAATGCAGGCGCTCCGATTTCATTCAACGTCGTCTCGTTGCCCTGCAGCGTTAGACAACTATCCTTCTCGTTAAGTGACCAGTTATCCGGGTTGGGTGAACGCATAAAATTCCAATACGGTGCAAGCGCCGCCGCATCGAAGTTGTCCCGAACTGGCGCAGCGGCTACAGGCAGCAGCGGAAGATTGCCTGCCGGCATCGTCTCGCTGACCGTTCCGTTATCGCCAATGATCGGCCAACCCTCTTCCGTCCATGTGACGGGAGAAAGAAACGTCTCTCTGCCGAGATGGTGTTTATTCGGATAGCCATGCGGCCTGATACCAAGAAATACAGCCCACCAGTCTCCGTCCGGCGTTTGAACGAGGTCTGCGTGTCCCGTTGCATGAATCGTTTTCGACTGGCTGCGATGGGTTAAGATTGGATTGTGAGGACAGCTTGCGAAAGGGCCATTCGGACGTTCGCTTCTAGCGATCGTTTCCATATGGCCGTATTCGGTGCCGCCTTCGGCAATCATTAAATAGTACCAACTGCCGACACGATAAATATGCGGTGCTTCCGGGTACTGGCCTCCTGTTCCCGTCCAGAGGAAAGCAGGATCAGTCAGCCTTTTGCCGGTTTTCGGATCAATCTTGCTTTGATAGATGCCAGGCCCCTGATCCCCATGAGCAGAGGAAGTGAAATACAATGTTCCATCCTCATCGAAGAACAAGTCTGGGTCTATGCCGGGATGGTCGACGAATATCGGATTCGACCATTCCCCGCGCGGATCATTCGTATGTACGAAGAAGTTACCGCCGGCGGTAACGTTCGTCGTCACCATATAGAACGTTCCGTTATGCTCACGGATCGTAGGCGCGAATATGCCGCCGGAGCTTGGTGCACGGCTTAGATCGAGCTGCTCGGGCCTTGTCAGAACGTGGCCGAGCTGCGTCCAATTCACAAGATCCTTGCTGTGGAACAGCGGAACACCTGGAAAATACTCGAAGGAACTCGTTACGAGATAATAATCATCGCCAAAGCGACAGACGCTTGGGTCCGGATGAAAACCGCTTATAACCGGATTGTTATAATTCATGCAAGCGCACTCTCCTTATCGTTGCGAAAATAGTTAAATTAGACTCACATAGCGGAAGTAATCGAAATCAACGAAACCGCCAGCTTGCTTCGTGGCGTAATTGTACAGCCCGAATCGGTAGCCCATAAAGTGCTCTAGCCTGTATTGCATATGAAACGGATCTCCGATCACAACCCAATTCACTCCGTCCGTGGAATAGCGGAAGCAGGCAATATCCTCGCGATCGCCATTATCGAACTGGCACTCTATTTGCAAATAGATTTGGTCGCCCTCATACTTTACGCGTTCAACCGTGATTTCCCCTTGACCGTCGTCCACTCTGCCATTGACGCACATTGCTACGTAAAAATCGCCGTTGTCATCGACCTGAATACCGACCGAGCCGAAAGCATATTGCAGCGACACTAACCCTGCACGGTCGCCCGGTTTCATAGCCTTGATGTCCATAACCGTTGTACCGACACATGCCGGACCTTCTGTACGCTGTGTTAACGTATTGCGGGCAAATTCTACGCTATTCGTGATATGTCCCGTCGTTAGGCGCAAGCAGCCCGGTCGCTCCGTTACCGACCATTTACCATTGTCGGGATTATGATTCCATTGCCAATGAAGCGCTAGACGATTCTCCCCGTAATCAAACTCATCACTGATGACAAGCGGCTTTGTCTCCGAGCTGGGCAGCTTCACTTCGAACGTCTTTGGCGCTTTGCCCTCTTGCCCCAGAACTGGCCAGTCATTATCCCAAACGACCGGCAGAACGCATGGAATACGGCCAACGGCCCCGTGATCCTGGAACAGTACCGCATACCAATCCCCTTCTGACGTATCAAAAATGCCACCTTGTGCGATGCCATTGTTCCGATAATCCATTTGATCATCGAGTACTAGCTTGTGCTCGTATGGACCGAGCAGATCACGTGAACGATAGCATAGCTGTCTGCGGCGCTTGTTACCTGCATTTGGCCAATCGATGAAGAATAAATAATAATAACCATTGATTTTGTAGGCATGGCAGCCCTCGGCACGAAGCATAATTCCGTCTCGTTCCGTCTCGAGCAGCAATTGATTGATGCCGTCCGGCTTCAGAGCAGTTGCTTTCTCAGACAGCTCTGTAATCCGAATATCGCCATTGCCGTGGAAGACGAACACACGGCCATCGTCGTCGAACAGCATGCTCGGATCATGGTGAAGTCCTTGAATAACGCTTCGTTCCCATTTCCCGTTCTCGATATCCTCAGTCGTATACACATAGAACTGATTCATATCCAGACTCGAGAAACACACATAAAAGATACCGTCGCGATAGCGTAAGCTGGCAGCCCATGATCCCTTGCCGTAAATGCCTTTACCGTCAAGCAAATTGTGCGCGTCATTATCCTCGAACGTCTCGTATACGTAATTAACAAGCTCCCAATTCTGCAGGTTTTCGGACTTCATAATCGGACAACCTGGCATCGAATGCATGCTTGTGCTGACCATATAGAAGGTCGATCCTACACGGATCACGCTCGGATCCGGAACGTCCGCCCAGATGACCGGGTTCGTTATTGTCGTTTTGTTCATCGCTAGCTCCTCCTAGTAGGGCTGGATTAGTCCATCATCCAACCAGTCTAGCCTGTATGCGCCTCGGCAACAACCCGTCTATCTATAGGTTTTCCCACACAAATTATAGGCGGTACTTTTTATACTTTTATGGTCGTACTTGCCCAGATGGATCGACGACTGCCCAGAATGCCGGCTTCGCGTGGAGCTGCTTGTCGAACAGGAATGGCGCGTTGGTACGCGTCACCGGGAAGCTGTTCAACCACGTATGGTCGTCCGCGATGCCCCAGAATACGACGCCGCTAAGAATGTCCTTATTGTTTCTGAAAGCCTCAAACAGCTCGCGATATCTATCCGCCTGCTTCTGCAGCAGATCAACCGGTATATCGCTGCCAACATCGCTGCGATCGTTCCATGCGTAGAGACTCATATCCAGCTCGGTAACGAGATTATCAAGACCTAGCTCAGCAAACTTCTTCATCGATTCGATAATAGAATTCACCGTCGGCCCGAATAGGTCGATATGGGTCTGATGACCGACACCATCGATCGGTACGCCTTTATCCAGCATTTCCTTCACAAGCTCATACAATCGGTCTCGCTTCGCCGGATTGTCCGTTCCGTAATCATTAATGTACAGCTTTGCCTCGGCTCCGCCCGCTTCGCGTGCCGCTCGGAATGCCGTCTCGATAAAGTCTGTACCCGTTATCTTATACCATTCGCTAGCTCGCATCCCGTCCGGATCGGCTGGCTCTATTACTTCATTGACAACGTCCCATGATTGGATATCGTCCTTGTATCGTTCGACAATTGTGCGGACATGCGTATCGACTCGCTGCAGCAGCAGCTTTTTGTTCGCTTCGCGCTTAGCCGCGTCTGTCTCCTCAACCATCGGCTTGCCCTCCGCATCCTTAAAGAACCAAGCGCCGACCTGACTATGCCAAAGCAAGGTATGGAAGCGCACCTTCATGTTGTTTTCTTTCGCGAACGCTACGATTCGATCCGCATTCCCCCAATTGAATTTACCTTCCGTAGGTTGAATCGCATCGGGCTTCATCACGTTCTCCGCAACAAGCCAATTCACGTGCTTCTTGAGCATCTCTGCCTTTAGGCCCTCCATCTGGGCCGGCTCGATGGCAGCTCCGACCTTGAAGTAATCAGCGAATGTCTCCGCAAGCGATGGAATATCCTGCTCGACCGATGGTTCCGGCGTCGGAGTTGGCTTCAAGGTTGGAGCCGGAGTCGCTTCAATCGTGCTTGTAGGCTGGCCATCTTCAGGATTGACGCTGCCAGCAGGTGCTTCCGTCTGAAGCGCAGCCGTTTCATTCACTGTTTCCGCTTGATGCTTATTGAGAATAAGCACAGCAACAACCGCAATTAAGGTGACAGCAGCTATAATGCTGTATATTAGCTTGTTTCTTTTTTGACTCAATTCGTTTGCCCGCCTTTCATTCGTAATCTTGTTTTGCATACCAAACCTCTAAGCAGCAATAAGCGCCCTGCGGGCAGCTGACCGAAGTAGCTGGCCCCCCCAAGGCGCTATACATGCGTCAGTACTTTTCTTAACCGACGATTCCAGTACGCTCGATACTTTCGACGAAGTATCTTTGAACGAACAAATAAAGAATAACGAGCGGCAGAATCGCAAGCAAAATACCGGTATCCTGCACCATGCTCATGAAGAACGGGTCTTTGTTGGTCGTTGCGCCGCCTTCTAGCAAAATTTGCAAGTTGTAAGGAAGGGACGACAACTGCGTGGACATCACTTTGCTCGACGTCAGATAGGTTGTCGTGAAGAAACTATCATTCCACTGCCACACAAAGGAGAAGAGCAATACGGTAACAATGGACGGAATCGCATTCGGCAGCATGATGCGAAGGAACGTCGAGCCAACGCCCGCCCCGTCGATGTATGCCGCTTCCTCCACCTCCTTCGGAATACCACGGAAAAACTGCCGGAAGATGAAGATGTACAGCCCCGCCTTCAACGAATTCGCCGTAAGGGAAGTTAGAATAAACGGCCAGTAAGAATTAAGCAAATTCAAGGACTTTCCGCCGGTTAGCAGCGGGATCACGCCTAGAAGCGTAAAGTCCTTTAAGTTCATATAGATCGGAATTAGGATGGTCGTAGGCGGAACCAAGATGGTTAATATAACGCCAGCGAACAGCAGATTGCTTCCTTTGAACTTCAACCTGGCGAACGCATAACCTGCGAACGCGCAAGATGCGGCGGTCATGATCGTCGTCATGCTAGATAGCACAAATGTATTTGCCAGCGTTTCCCAATAATCCATAATGGAGATCGCTTGCTTGAAATTGTCGAGCGTAAAGTGCTCTGGAATAAACACGACGATCGGCGAATACAGATCCGCCTTGTCTTTGATCGCCGTCGAAATTTTTTGAATAATGGGATACAAGATAACGAACGACAATCCGATGATCAGCACGAGCCGAACGATCGTCCACAGCCCTCGCTTCCAGCTTTCCAACGATAACAATCGGGCCAATATCAACGTTTTCACTCTCCTTCTATTCCTGGTAGAAGACCCGCTTGGATATGAAGTATGCACTAACTAATAGAATGATCATGATGACCAGGAAGTAGATCCACGCCATCGCCGAGCTAAGCCCGAAATTAAAGGTGGTAAAGCCGGTTTCTTTGATTAGCATCGTCATGTTGTTCCTGGAGAAAGAGTCGATAATCGTATAAATGACGTTTACGAGTATGAGCGGACTGACCATCGGAAACGTAATTTTCCAGAATGCCTCATACCCCGTTGCCCCTTCGATTTTGGAGGCCTCATACAGCTGCGGCGAGATGGTCTGAATCCCAGCTAGGAAAATAAGAATTTGCACGCCGGATTGACTGACGATTTGATAAATCCTTTGGACAGCATCCATCAGGTACAAAACAATATCTTCATTGACTCCGGATCGCAACATGATGTTCGCCAACTCTATCGTACCGCTCGAAAATACGCCCCCGTTCGCATTTTGTTCATTGATCGCTTGCACCAGACTTGATGCCTCCAAAGTCGCAATGACGCCGGAAGCAAGTATAACTGGAAGGAAAAAGATCGATCTTGCCAGTGCTCTCCCGACGAACTTTTGATTCAGCAGCACAGCCAGAAACAAGCTGAAAATAACGATAAGCGGAACGTTTACGACCATATTAACGACCGATTCCGTCAATATTCGATTAAAGCTCGTATTGACCGTGAGCGCTTCAATATAGTTCGCGAATCCGATATACTTCATAGTCATTCCGTTCGCATTGGCCTTAATCGAGCTTAAGCTGTATTGCAGTGAAGTCAATAAAGGAATAAAAAAGAAAAATAGAAATCCAAGCAGCCAGGGCAGCACGTAGAGAAAGCCCCACAAAGCCTTCTGCTCGTTGTACGTTCTTGATCTGAATACCAGCTTCGTTATCGTTTTCAAGATTGCTCACCACCCGTCACATAGCCCTCGGCCTCTATCGTCATCCCGTTTACTGTTGCATTCGTCGCATTGTAGTTAACGATGACGTACGTCCCGCTTTCATAGACGGTTTTGAACAGGCCTTCGGCTAGCTTCTCGTGCGCTACGATACGCTCATTGTGAACTTTACCCAATACGCCGTTCACTTCAGCATATATGGATGCAGCCTGCTCCAGCCACTGCTCGTAATTGACGGCATATAGATTGCTGAATTCCGTATCCTTAACCTTATAATTCGGCGCGTGGATCCATTCGAAGTATACGCCGGAGCCATACTCGAGACATTTCAGAATGTATTGCCTTACGTTCGTGTAGCTGGTCAAATTAAATGGCGATCCCGTGTAATCGATATTTCCGCGAATCACCATTTGGAAAAATGGAATTTCTTGATCCTCAAGCTTATAGCGGCTATTCGTTAAGGGTGCGTTTGTAATATCTGATAAGTAAGGCAGTGTGTAAGCATTGCCGCCCTCGGCCAAAATATTCAAGTTTGCTTCACGAATTTTGTTCAACGCCTGAGTAGAAATATCTTCCGACTCTGTACGGTCGATTTGTTTGTTTTTGCGGAAATCGCTATTCAACTTGTCGCCCATATCACGAAGCGAAATCCCGTCCGTATCGAAACCTTCCATGTCCTTTAGAATAGCATCCACGTAAGTACCGACACGCCTCGGCGATACGACATAGGATGGGGACTTCGAGCGGTCTCGTCGCCCTAGCGCAAGGTCAAGAGGATAGAATGACGAAGGCACGCCACGCAGAGAACGCGACGCTTCCTCCTTCTCGTCGAATCCCTTCCCCGTATGCGCGGTTAGAATGGCTACGTCCGGATAGAGGTCTACGCCCTGCTCCTTCGCGAACATCGCCAAGCTGCGCAAGCCTTTTGCACCGCCAATCGCATTGTCTACCGACAGGTCATCGGGTACTTTATGATCGAGTCCGCCGTTGAACCAACCGGCATATCGAATCTTAATATTGGCGATGCCGAGCTTCTTCATTTCGCTAATCATTTCCTGCGTCTGCTTGAAAGTGGTAAGCGGCTCGAGCGTCATGTACGGGACGCCGACGAAATGCTTCTGTTTCGCAATGCTTCCCACGACCTGAACGTAGAACGGAAGCTCACTATCCCCGCTCCCCTTCTTCGGAGCCGGTAATCCGTCCTGGCGCTCCAAATATTGACGATAATACTCGGCCATGCCCTGATACGATGCTGACTCGCCCGTAAGGAAGGCATAACGCACCGTAAAATCACTTTTCATCGGTTGTTCCTGGAATTTCGGCAATGTTCGCTCCGATCCGTTCGCCTGGAGCGTAAGCTCCCCTTTGTTCGTAACGTTGAAGGTCGGATAAACATAATTGTAACTGTTCAATTTGCCGCTGATATCCGCATTGATCGTCGCAACAGGCGCGCCTTCTTCGATAATGCCAAGAAATGCGTTGCCGTCCCTGATCATGCCGAAAACCGGCAGCCTAACGGTTTGTTCGTTAACAGCGTTCTCGACCCTCTCCATTGCCTGGTCATTACCGTATACCGCCTGCTGGTACGCAGGGTACTTCGTCTTGCCGTTATTGAACGAGATGAGAGCGCCGGAGCCGTCCGGAACGAAGATCGAGCCTTTCTCCTTACTCCCCGCTGCGCCAAAGAAGCTTAGCATTGAGACGTTGCTGACCGGATACTCGCTAGGAGACTGAATTTCCTTTGATGGCACCCTAACAACAAGGCAGTCCGCATCGAGCTTATACTCGATGGAAGCGAGGAAAATTCTCGGTGCAGGCGAATCTTGCGAAAAATTCAGTTCAGCCATATCCTTCTCCAGATCCTCTTGCGTATAGCCGGCATCCTCGAATGCTTTGAACGCGCGATCAAGCTGAAGACCGTTCAGCGCTTGGTCATTCCGAGCATAGACCCCTTTATCCTCATTTTTTGTATAACCAATACGCAAAGCACGTTGACCTGCCTTATCCAGCTTGCCCGACAACTCATCAAAACGAGTCATACTTAACATGAGAGGCAGATCCATGGCAGATCTCTCGGCTTTACCGAATTTATAGGTTACTTTGACTCCGCTATCAATCGTTTCATATTTAACCTGTTCGTACAAGGCGCTGTCCAGGAACGTATTAATCGAATTGACCTGTCCGAAGCTGTTATAGTAATCTATTTTCAATTGCGAGGACAGCAAACCCTTATTCACCCCGGTTGCGACAGGATCAGCCTCCGCTTCGAGGGGATTGCTATGCCATACTTCGCCTCCGCTTTTGTTAAGCACGGCAATAGCGCCCGTCTCCTCGTTGATGAACAGCCTAAGCCGCTCATTCTCGGCGATTCCCTTCATATCGGCGAGACGCGCATCCGTGAACGAAGCGTTAAGCGCCTTTCCTTGCACGAATGCCGCCTCTAGCTGCTGCGCGTCTTCCGCTTGGTTTGCGGTACCCGAGCTGGAACAGCCGGCGACCAGCAGTCCGGTTGCGAGAAACGCGGACAAGATGGCATTTCTGGCCATACGCATCTAACGTTCCTCCTTTCCTAATTCCTCAAGGTGATTTCTTGATATAAGATCGTGATGAAGGTAATAATTTGTTGAATCAAGCTAAAAAACAATAAGCAGAGAAACGCCATGAACCCAATGGCAATCAGCGAGAGCATAATCGTTACGATTGTTTTGCTTGGTGTGAATTGATGAACGGTCATATTTCCAACGAACAGAAGATATACCGACCATAGAACGGCAAAGCTGTTGCAAAAATAATAAAACGTTGTCTCTTGCATGGAAATGACATTGCTTAGCCAAATCCACGGGAAGTTGACAATAACCAAAGGCAGTAGTGCGAAGCAGGTGGATGTGAAGATATCCACGAATTTACCTTCACCATCCATTAGAGTCGTAAGCGACCAATTCGCTACACACCAAAATAAGACCGGTACGAGAACATAAGTGATCTCCATTAAGCTGTTCATGTATTCAGGATTGTAGATGTTAACTAGAAACCCGCTGTACTGACTGCTTAGTACGTTAGTCAAGATAAGCATCAGCAGAATCCCGAACGACAAGATCAAGTTCAGCTTCTTGTTTTGTTCGTATTTCAGCTCCCAATAACCGTTAAAGGGATGCATGATAACATAAAATGGAAATGTAATGTACTCTTTATTCAAACGAAACGCCCCTCTTTCTAGCCTGCTTTTTCCGGTAGATCCTTACGGTCAGGGTAACGGCGGCTAATCCGATGACAACCGTCATAACGGTGCTGAAGTTTGCTCTTAGCACTTCCTTGCGGTAAAGGAGAAACGCCTTGGAATAGTTGGGTTGATCAAGGCTTTGCTTGAAGTAACGCATCGCATCGTTGTAGTCGCCCTGCCTCAGAATCGCCTTGCCGATGCCGGAATAAGCGAAATCCAAATTCGTGTTCATATTAATAGTCTGCTCATAGAGCTGAAGCGCCTTGTCTTCCTCGCCCCGGTAATAGCTTCTGACGGCTTCATTCAACGTCCGGCCGTACTCCGTCGTCTGGAACAACGTCATTTCACCGAACGCCTTGTCCAGAACGAGGAAATCGTCCCCAACCCGTTCAATGGCAACCGGCGTGTTGAACTCGCCGATCCGATTGCCCATGCCTCCGAACACGTACATGAATTGCCCGTCTCCGTTATAAGTGAAAATCCGACCTCTCTTCGAATCAAGAACCGAGTAGATTTCACTGTCCGTAATATCGACGTCTATAAGTCTGGAAGGACCAAGATCGCTCGTAAAGTTTATATCACCCTGCGGTTTGTAAAAACCGGTTCTTCGCAAAATATCATTGCCTTGGGCGTTCAGCTTACGAATGGTGTCACCCGAATCACCGCTGGTCGCGTAAATGAAGCCTTCGTCATTAATGTCCATATTGGTAAACTCCGTTGGCGTGAACATCACCATTTGGCTGCGCTGCGCCTTCGTCGATAGCCGCTTCCAGAATAGCTCCACTGGATCTACCCAGACACGGTTCGCGCCGATGTAAGAAGTGAACGCACCCTCCGCGCTAAATTCCATCAGCCCGTCGAACACACCTATCGCCATGACATAGATGCGCTGCGCTTTATCCATGACGACCCGCACCGGTTGAAAATTGAAGTTGACCGGCAGCAGATCGGATTCAGGCTTCTCTACGATTTGCGCCAAACGGCCTTTCTCATCCAAATGAACGACCCGTTTGTTTCCTGTATCGGCGATCAGCACATGCTTCTGCTCGGTTACGAAGATACCTTGAGGATTCAGAAATGTATCGGTTGCTCCGGCGTTATCGAAGGTATCGATGATGGCCTTCTGATGATAATTGATGTCCAAAACGACAATCCGATTATTGCCGGAATCGAGTACATATATTTCATTGTCCGCCGTCACGTGCAGATCACTTGGATCTTTAAACGCACCTACACCAAGCGAAGTGCCGGTCATTAGAGTCGTCGCTTCATAAGCGGAAGGAGATACGACAGACTCTCCCCAGACGGAATAGTTGTAAGAATCGCCACTCGCAGCAGAAGCAAGCGTTCCTCCCGTGCTTATGCCAATTAAGCAGCATATGGCCGCAAGGAGATAAGCTCTTCGTTTGTTTTTACTCTTCAACATCGTGCAAGTCTCCCTTCTACTCTTTCATCCCGGAAGTCGCCATCGTCTGAATGACGCTGCTCTGGGAGATAACAAAGAGCGTGATCGGAACAACCATCAAGATGAGCGCGACGGCCGCTCCGACGCCCGCGCGCGCGATTCCACCTAGCGTAATCTGTCCCAGTGCGTAATGAAGCGTCTTCAGGTTCTCACTGTAGATGAAGCTGCCTCCGTCTGTTCCCCATAGCATAGGAAACTGCAAAATCATAAGCGTGAGCCACGCTGGCTTCACGTTCGGCATCACAATGCTCCAATAGATCCGGTACTCGCTCGCTCCATCAATCTTGGCGGCTTCCAGCAAAGCCGTCGGAAGCTGCTCCATGAATTGCTTCATTAGAAATAGGCCTAATGGAAAAGCGAGCGATGGAACGATAATTGATGCATGCGTATTGATCCAGCCGAGCCAAGACATTACCATATAGTTTGGAATCGCTGTGACATGACCCGAGAACATCAGCGACAGAACGACGATCGAGAAGAGCGTCTTCGAACCGAGGAACTGATATTTAGCCAGCGGATACGCCGCAGCGGAAGCCAGCAAAATATGTCCTACCGTCCCGATGAGAGTGATAAGCACTGTATTGGCAATGTAACGCGATAACGGTACCCATGAATTGCCCATCAAGGCAATCAGGTCATAGAAGTTATCCAATGTTGGATTATTGACAAAGAATCGCGGTGGGAATATAAATAATTCGTCCAGCGGCTTGAAGGCGTTGTTCACTGCATAAAGCAGAGGCAGCACCATAAAAGCTCCGAACACGGCGAGAAACGCGAACAAGATGAAGCTAACCGTAAACGAACGGTTCAGACGCTTCGTCGTCCGAAATACGGTCATCATTTTAACGACCAACGTTACTCACCTACCTTTCTGAGCAGTTTTTGCGTCAATTTGTTAGTCCCGATCATAATACCGAACAAAACGGTCGCAATCGCCGAGGCATAACCCATCTCGAATCGAATCGTGCCGTAATCCATCAGGTGGGTTACAATCGTGTGCGCCGCATAGTTGACGCTCGGGAAACCCGCGAGCGCGATCGTAATATCGGCCACCGCGAGAGACCCCGTAATTTGCAAAACGGCGCCGAACAGCAACTGCGGCCTCATCGAAGGCAGCGTAATGAACCATAGCTCCTGCCAGCGGTTTTTTATTCCGTCCACGACACCCGCTTCTATCAGCGTCCGATCAATCGTTTGCAGTCCTGCTATAAAGGCAAGGAAGCTTGTGCCTAAGCTGAGCCATAGCTGCACGATCATGACAATCATAAGAATGTATTTTTCGTTAGTCAGCCATTGGATGGGCTCCAGAATAAATCCGAATTTAATCAGGAATCCGTTCAAATAACCATAGCGGTCGCCCGAAAATACAATCAGCCAGATAAAAAACACGTTTCCAGAAATCGCCGGCGCATAGAAGATCAAAGTCATAACCGCCCGTATCTTAGGCGACAGCTCGTTAATAACCCACGCAAAGAAAAAGCAGGCGATATAGCTGACCGGACCGGTAATGATTGCGAAGATGAATGTGTTCTTCAATGCAATCATGAAGATGTCGTCATTCAGAAATAATCTAGAGTAGTTCTGCCATCCGACAAACCGCGGAAATTCGAGCATGTTGAAGTAAAAAAAGCTAAGTATGAGCGAGAATACGACCGGAATGACCGTAAAGGTAAAGAAAATAAGCATGTATGGGCTCATCAGAAGGTAATAATGCTTATTTTTTTTCAGTTCCGTCCATACATGGGACAACTTCGATTTTTTCTTCGGATGGATAAGATTAGATACGGCTTGACTGGTTGTTTCGGCTTGCAATGAACTCCACCCCCAAACAATTACGGTAAATTAAATTCTTTCCGCTTAATCTCGATTTCATCGTTAATGTAGAGCACATAATCGTTAAGCGCTTCCCTAGAATTCTCGTTCGCGTTGACGACTCTGCGGAAGGCGTTGTCCAGATGTCGGCCGGTGAAATAACCGCCAGGCACTTGAGGTATGCCTTCAACCCACTCCCACTGACTGGATAGATTGTTGTAATCCTTGATTGGCCAAGGCAATTCTGCAAGTGCTTCTACGTTAGCAGTTGGATAACGTGCAGCTTCGCCCATTAAACCTTCCATCTCTCTTCCGTAAGCAATTTGCGTATCCTTGCTGGTCCACCATTTCATAAATTCCCAGGACGCTTCCTTATTATCGGCATTCTCCATCATCATAACGCCAGTCGTATGACTGGCTACCGCATGATTAACGGTTCCGTTATCTTGCTCCGTACCAGGAACGAGCGTGAACTCCCACAGCCCTTTAATCTCAGGCGCGAGCACCGTCAGCATGTTATATGTTGTATAGTCCGCAATGCCGATTGGCATCTCGCCCGTACGGAATCGGTTCGGGAAGTCTGCCAATACCGGGAATTTGTAGTTCGTATAAAATTGCGTCCACTTCTTAAACATTTCCATAGATAAATCCGTATCAAGCGCACTCTTCTTATCGTCATCACGATAGAATTCGCCGCCATTCTGATAAAGCAGCATTGAGAAGGTCGCATTCGGTACGAGACTTGCGTTCGTAGCCTCGATTGGCAGCCAGAACTCCATGTTGTGCTTCTGGAGGACGGAAATCATGTTGTAAATATCCTGCCATGTCTTTGGCGGCGCAAGCCCTAGCTCCTCAAGAATATCCTTCCGATAGAACAGCATCGGGAACGACTGCTGCTCAGGCAGTGCATAAACGCCTTGATCGTACTTGTAAGGCGTAAGTCCACTGTCATGGAAACGCGAGGCTACTTCATCGAAATCACTAAACTGGGTCAAGTCTGTCGCAGCATCCCGCATCGCATAGTTCACGGGAATGTCCTCACCGATTTGCATGGCAACGTCAGGTCCCTCGTCTGCCAGTGTTGCCGGAAGCAAGATGTTCCCCGGTACAAGCCTTAAATCTATCGCGATATTCGACTCCGGCGTGAAGGAATCGTCGATTAAGCTTTTAAGCACCTGTGCTTGATCCCGCCCCGTTGTAATCCACACCGTTATTTTACGTTCCTGCTCTCCTCCCGTATTGCCGATGCTGTCATAGTCCTCGGTATAAGAAGCAAAGTACGCACCAAGCTCATGCTTGATCTCTTGAAAAAAAGTCGCTCCCGCTCTCGGAAGCTTCTTGTCTGGAGAGGACACAATGAGATAGTCCAGCTTAATCGGTTGCTCGCGAACCGTGAGAATCCACGTGCCTAATCCCCCGACATTCGTTTTAAATGCAGTTAAGCGATTGCCAACCGTTTCCGGATTTTTGATCATTTCCTTTAATTGACCAACCATGGTATGAAGAACGGCTACTTTGTCGCTCCGCTCTCCAGTCGATTTCTCTAAATAATCGGCTACGTTCTGTATGATTACGGCTTGCTCTTCGAATGTCTTAACCATGTCCGGTATCCGCTTCCCTAATTGGTAATCACGGAACGGATCGGGCGTATTTGACGTGATCATCAATATTTTCCGATACATCTCATTAAGCTGCAGCACGCTGGATTCAATCGTTCGAATGAGCGGTGCGATATCGCCGAGTGAAACTTCCATTCGAATACGATGCGTTCCCTTGGACAAATGGAACAAATACGGCTGTTCTTCATCGCCCAGTACGTTCATCTCCCAATCCATGTTGAAATTAAAGCGTAAGCGCTTCATTTCCAGGAAAGGAGTCTCTCCGTCGATCGTCAGGCTTCGAGTGGCGTATATGCCGCGCAGTGTATCCTGCTTTTGCTTTAACGCGATCTGATATAAGCCGTCTTCTGGGGCCTCAAACTTCCACTCGATCCACTGTCCAGGAAGCTTCCAGTTCGTTCCGCCGATCGTATTGATTCGAAGCTTCGACACATTGTAAGGGATGACCGTCGGACTCGATCGGTCCGCCAGCGGATATAACGTAGGAGATGATTTGGCGACCGCGTCCTCCGCTTGTATTTCAAGGTATTGATCCGATACTGCCTTGATTCCTTTGGTCTCATACTCTTTCTTCATATCCTCATACGAATACAAAACTGGTTCCTGATACAGCTCAATATAATCAATCGCCATCGGTTCCCTTAAGGCCGTCAAGGAAAACGATTGCTGCCCGCTCTCAAAGTAAAAGGAGTAAGGCTCGTCATAATATCCATTTCGATCCGTGAAAATTCCGATTTGCCATGCCGGTTTTTCTACCTGCCTTGGCCTGATTTCATTGCCGCGATCGTCACGCTCGATTTCGTCCTGTCGATTTCCCCAAACTCGATCGAATAATAATATATCCGCTCCCTTAAAAGGGACTTTTTCGTTAATGGCAAACTGCCTTTCGATCGCAGAGCTTTTTCCCTCGATCGGCAAATAATGAATCCTTATGTTGTACAGACCCGCTTGTTTTACCAGTACATCCCACACAATGGAGCCGTTATCCGGAGTGACAACCGCCTTGCCGGACAGTCCTTCTAAATCGTCCGCTATGTCGAACCCTTCTCCAGTCGTTCCCGAGAACTTCTCGCCCTCTATTCGGATGACTTCTTCCGGCCGCCCAGCATTTATGTGGCTAGTCAAATACGCATCATAACTGTCTTCTCCTGCTGATGCCGTAACAGCGTCGAAATCTCCCATGGCCATTACGCGTCTGCTATCCTTCGAATCTGAAGGGTAGAAAGCCCATATAGAAGTTGCCACTATAGTGAGAACGAGTATAATTGCGATGTAGTTCTTCTTTCTGAAGTTCAACTTTTCTCCCTCCTGCAGTAAGAAGTTAAATTCAACAACAGTCCCCATTAGAAATATTTCTAAAATGGGGACTGTCTCTCACACGTTATTACATGTTAAGAACCATACACCGCATCAATCGCCGCTTGGAATACCGGTTTATACTTCTCGACAACTGTAGATACCGATACCCCGCTGTTGATCTCTCCGACAAAGTCCCAGAACTTCAAAGCATCGCCGTACGTACCATGGTCGAATACGATCATGCCAGATCCTACTTGCTTAGCGTTGTTAATGTCATCCTCGTTCGCAAAATTGCTTTCAAGGGACGCTTGACCCGGATAGTCATATTCGGAGTCGATATCGTTGATTTTTTCCCAAATGTAAAGCAGCTGCTCTGGATGCTCCACTGCCTTTGGAATTGTTAGTGCTTGGTATGAGCCTTCGCCGGAATGATATTCCGTTGCGCTTGGTCCTTTAGGGAACGGTACGAAGCCGATATCCGCATCCGGCATATCCGTTTTGAAGCCATTCAGTTCATAAATGGCACCGGCATACATGAGCGTATTTCCTTGACGGAAAAATTGTCCAGGCTCGGTCCAATCTCCACCCTCAGTAGGTCTGTACACTTGTTCGGTTGCGAGTTTCGACAAGAAATTCAATGTTTCCTGCGTTGCTGGATCATCTAGGTTTTGCTTGTCGCCTTTCGTCAGGTGAGCACCGTTCGAATACATCGCATGTTCGACAACTTGAGAATTTGCAAGCCCCCAAGTATCCAGCTTGCCGTCGTTGTTTGTATCTTTATTGGCTTCTTTCGCTGCTTGAACGAATGTATCCCAATTCCAGTTGTCTTCTTTTACATAATCTTGAAGCGCCTTGATGCCAAGCTGATTCAAGAGCGTCCGATTGTAGAAAATGCCTTGAATCAGGTTGCCCTGGTCTTCTGTGAACGCATAGCCTTTGCCCTCATAAGTAAAGAATTCGCTTGTAGCCTTTTGATTGAACACTTTCGTGTTTTTCGTATACTCGTCGACCGGCCATAGCAAATCTTGCTTGACTAATGTCGGAATCGTATAGTTTCTTCCCAAACGGACGATATCGCCAAGCGGTTCTCCAGCAAGCAAGGATGCTGTTACTTTTTGTTGATATTCGCCGAAGTCGACCGCTACGTATTCCATTTTGAAGTTATGCTTCTTCATCAGTTCATCGAGGTTTTTCTTGCGTTGTATGTTATCCGGATTGTCTTCTTGAATCGCCATATCCCACCAGGAAACGACTTTGATCGTTCTTCCACCCATGTCGAAGTCCATCTCGGGCGAGCTGTATAACTCTTCTTCTCCGTCGCCCTCAGGAACGGTCGTCTCCGTGCCTGCATTGCCCGAGCCATTGTTCGAGCCGCCGTTTGTTCCGTTGTTCTTGCTGTTGCCCGAACCGCTGCTGCATGCAGAAAGAACGAGAACGAGCGCGCATAACAAAACCATTAATTTACGAATCTTCATTGCGAATCCCCCTTAACATATTGAACTACATCGAAAGTGTAGCGCTTTCATAAGGCAAGCAACAACCTGTTGAATATCAGGTTTATTACCCGTCATATTCTAGATTGGAAATCATTTACTTTCGCCAAAAGCCGTTTTTTTTTCAATAAGTAAAAACCTGTGGGCAATGCAAAGAAAAGCACGTTGTATCCACTGCCCCCAATTTACATAATTAAAGCGTAGACTTATCTCCCGTCAGGGAAACCCCTAAGTACAAGTATAAGAATGTAAAGCATCTGTTGATTTACTGTGCTTATATTTCACTGCGAAACGTTAGCTTTTACAGCCAAAGACGGCGGTAGACGTTTACGCTCAAGCAAATGCAATTGGGAGGTAACCATCGTGTATAAAGTGCTGCTTGTCGACTATGACTCCACATCGTCGATGGAGATGTTGCAACATATGCCAGAGTGGAATGGAATTGGATTTGAATTGGACGCTTATGCGAACAGCTCTGCGGACGCTATCGAATTTCTCGATCGAAACTATTTTTCGCTCATCCTGGTCGGCATGAACGGCTCTCACCATGACGCCTTGTTTCTTTGTGATTACATTCGCCGGAAGAGCCGCGTACCGCTCGTCTTGATAGGCGGAAGCAACGACTTCCAGCTTGCCCGAAAGGCTCTCTATTACCAAGTAAATGATTATTTGCCAGACCCTGTTTCTTCTGTCGAGCTGACTTCATGTCTTCTGACCGTCAAAGGCGAGCTTGATTGTGTAAACGATAAAAATAAAGCGCTATTATGGACGCCTGTGGAAAATGATGCCCAGCTTCAGCCTAATATCATCGAGAGGGTCAAGGAATATGTCGATGAATCGCTGCATCAAAATATTACCTTGAAGCAAATTTCCAACAGTCTGCATTTCAATTGCTCGTATTTAGGTCAAAAATTCAAGTATCAGGAAAATATGACCTTCAATGAATATTTGCTGCAACAGCGCATGGAGAAAGCAAAGCTGCTGCTTGAGAATACGGACATGAAGGTGTACGAAATCGCGAATGAGATCGGATATTCGGAGATGGATTGGTTCTATAAGAAGTTCAAAGCGTATACCGGTGTAAGTGCTAACGAATATCGTAAGATGTTTTCCATTATCGCGTAACCGCTTACATTTTTGCGTGGCGGATTCGTCTGACATTTCTAGCAAAAAAACCTCATCCTCGCCTAATAGCGGGAAATGAGGTTTTTGCTTTTTGCATAGCTGGTTTCCCAATCATGTCATAATATTCAAGATTGCTGCTACGTTAACTTTCCGTGCGTTCCTAACGCGGATAGAGGACAATGCGGCCATCCTCCATTTCTACCCGCACCTTGTTGATTTCTTTGAATCCTTCCGTGTCTAGGAAACCGGAAGGAATTTGCAGGCGACCCGCTTTATCCAGCACCGCATATTCCGTGTGGCTCTCCGCCTCCAGCACAGCGCTTTCGGCATCCAACATGGCCAGCTCATCAGCGTACGAGACTTTGCGGATCATCTCTGCCGACGTTTTGCCATCCCGAATCTGGACGACCCGGTCCACCTTGCGAGCCAGTTCCGGATCATGCGTTACAATTACAATCGTAATTCCGATCGATCGATTAAGCGCTCGGAACAAATCGAGTACTTGATTCGATGTGTTCGTATCGAGGGATCCTGTTGGCTCATCGGCGAGCAGCAGCTTCGGATCGTTGGCAAGCGCGATCGCGATCGCCACCCGCTGCTGCTCACCGCCAGACAGCTCATTCAGCCTGTTCTTCATCCGGTGGCCAAGCCCAACCGCCTCCAGCAGTTCCATAGCCCGTGCCCGCCGGCGCTTGCCGCGAAGCAGCATCGGAAGCTCCACATTAGCCAGCGCCGTTAAATAAGGAATAAGATTACGCGCATTGTTCTGCCATACAAAACCGACTGTATCCCGCTTATAGGCTACCAGTTCCTTTTCTCCGAACTTCAGCAGGTCTTTGCCGTCCACATAAAGCTTGCCGGCCGACGGCTTGTCAAGTCCCCCCAGCATGTTCAGGAGCGTCGACTTGCCGCTGCCTGAATTGCCGATAATCGCCATTAGCTCGCCGGCCTCGACCTGTAGATCCAGACCTTGCAGAGCGAACACCTCAAGATCCGCCATTTTGTAAATTTTGACGAGTCCTTCACTTCTAATCATCCTTTACTCCTCTCCAAGCTTGAGTGCTTGTGCAATCCGGATTCTCGACAAGCGGTAACCGAGAATAAGCAAACCCAGGGTCAGCGTAATGCCGACGATGCTGTACAGCTGCAAATAATCACTGAGCTGCTGAATCATTTCAAAAGGCGGCACTTGATCCTTCGTTGCGAAGGACATCTCGAAGAGCGGTACGAATAGCTCGCTTATCGAATTGCCGATGAAAACACCCAGAACAACTGCCGCTCCCGAAGTCAGCAATTGCTCGCTGACGAGCATGCCGATAATTTGTCCGAACCGAATACCCATTGCCCCGAGCACGCCGTATTGAAGTGTTCTGCCTGACAGCGTGAGCACCCAGAACAGCAAGAAGCCGAAAAAGCTGATGAGCATGGAGATAACGAATCCGAGTGTCATAACGCCATTGATTGCGAGTCTGAACGGATCGTTTTTCGATTCGATCAGCTCTTGCGTGGCATCCTGAAGCTGGATGATTCGCAGCTTCTTCTCTGCCAGTTGGTCGTAGACGAATTGGCTTGTAACGCCATCCTTCAGTTTCAGCCATACTTCGTATGGCTCTACAGCAAGTCTCTTCTGAATTGTTCCGAGATGGCCTACGATCAAGTTGGGCTGAACCGCTTTTTCATTATCCTTGCTGCCCGTAGGAAGCGGATTCCAGCTTGGCCAGTAGTCGATAATGCCATAGACGATGAATTGCGCCTGATCAAGCCCGTCCCAGGACAAGCTGATGGTGTCGCCTGGCTTTACTTTTGCCTTCTTCGCGATTGAACGAGAGATCAGTACCGCCTTCGTATTAGGCGCGAGGAGATTAAGGTAGCCGTTAATGGGATAGTCAAGCAGCCCATCCTTCATCCATGTCGTCTGGCCGAAGTTCATCGTGTCGATGCCAAAGAGCGTCGTCGCTCCGCTTGCCCCGCTGGCAGGCGTGACGAAGCGCGCATTCTCTTTCATAAATACTTTAGCGCTCGCCTCAATGCCTTCCAGCTCTTCGAACGGCTGAAACGGCGGCTCGATGTAATTTACCCGGCTCGAGCTGGACGGTGTCGGTTCGGTCAGTGTTTGAGAGGCCGACGACATATAGGTTGAGGGACGCGCATCGCTTTCCCAGCGGGTCATAATCGACATATCCGCTCCGATGGCGTACTGAATCTTGCTCTCCATGTTGTCGTTTATGGTTCGGGCCGCATTCGCGCTAAAGAGTCCTGTCGCAACGGTCATGATCAGAAACAGCTTGATCGTCTGATATTGACCGGACGATCGGCTAATCTGTATTAGCGTGTTGTACAGCGCTGGCGACCACCATCTGCGGCCTGCCCAATAGATTAGACGTATGAACCACGGATAAACCCGCAGCAGCAGCAAGCCGCCCCCGAGAGCAAAAAGCGAAGGCATCAGAAACAGCATCGGATCGAGCTGGAAAGCATCCGAATCAAGCCCTAACCGCTGCAAATCCTCCTGCCGTTTGTTGAAATTATAGAGCAAATACATAGCAACGCCGACGAGGATAAAATCAAGTCCGGTCTTATGCCAAAACGTCAGCTTGTTATGGCGGGCATTCTGCTGCTTATGACTGACGATACTGACTCTGGTTGCCATGAAAGCCGGTATGAGAGTCAAAACCAATGCGGCAGCTACCGCTGCACCCGACATCAAGTAAGCGCTGCTGGTCAGACTGACCTCAAGGGCCGAACGATCGACGAACTCTAGGAAACCATTCGAGGCTCCTAATACTTTAGTGAACAGAATGCCGAGAAAAGGACCAACCGCAAGTGCGCTAACGCCAAGAAATAGGCTCTCGAACGTATAGGCCGTCATAATCTGCAGACGACTTGCCCCTCTGCTGCGCAGAACGGAAATCTCCGTCTTCTGCCGTTCAATAATGAGATTGGCCGCCATATAGAGATAGAAGGCGAGCATCAGCATGACCGGCGAATAAAGAGACAGCATCATGACATCAAGCTTCTCTTGTTTGCCTTGATAAGCATCCACTGTCGAAATGGCAGGAATGTTGACCTCGTCGACACCGATGCGACCACGGAAATATCGCCTGATGTCCTTGTCGGCCTGTACGAATGCATCAATCGAATCGATCGTTAACTTCTCGTAATCAAGCGCCACGCGCCAATCGAGGCTCGCGAGCTTCGTCTTGCCTCCAATGATAAAATCGCTCTCGAATTGATCGAATGGAATAATAAAACCATCGCTGTCCTCTGAAGCGAGATAAGGCAAATAAGGATCAGCAGTCGGATCCGTCTCCATGATCCCTACCGCGATAAAGCGGAACTTCATTTTGTCCGGCGCTTCCGCGATCAATTCATCCCCGAGATCACGCTTCGTCGCAATAAGGAACTTCTGCGTAACGAGAGCCTCGTAAATGCCGTCCGTGCGTACGGCTGGCATCACGCCGTCGATCAGGCGAACGCGCTTCTCAAGACCGGATAGCGACTTGATGCTGCCCGCCGCCTTTTGCGACTGCTTCTCCTGATCCGTAGCATCAGCTCCGTACACCTTCATTCGCTGCGTGAAGCGTTGTTGATAAGCGGATAAAGCTTCGAGTCCCGCTCTTCCCGGTATCGTTTGCACGAATCGGTCAGCCCGCCTGATGGCCTCTACTGTCTTCTCGTCCACGGTCGACGAGGATACTGTCGTTCCGATGCGGATATATCCCGGATACACGCCTTCTTGAAGCTGCACCGATTGAAGCTCCTTCTGCAGCGTCTGCTGCAATATGGCTTCGGAGTAAAGCGGCATGGAGCTGAACAAAGCCACGCACACAGTAAGGCCGATCCAAAGGTTCAACTGCAGCCACTTGTTGTTTGCCATCTTTCGAAGGATCATCGTCCATAAGGCCATACGTACACCCCATCCCAGCGCCGGATACATTGCTGTATCCGGTCTTCATTGTTAGTTAGTTGTTCAAGATGACCTTCTGGCCTTCCTCGAGTCCCTTAATGATTTCGGCCTCCGTCGGCGTTATCAGCCCCACCTCTACGTCAACCTCCTTGCGTCGCTCGCCTTCCGCCACCTGTACGTAATAGCGCCCCATGTAAGAACGAATGGCCGAGCGAGGCAGGATGATGACGTTCTCGCGCTTCTGAAGCTCGATCGTCAGCTCGGCGCTATCTCCGATTTGGATGCCTGCCGGGGCCTTATCCATGCTCATGTAGAGCGTTACAGCATTGCGCTCTGCTTTGGATCCGTCCGTTCCGATAGGCACAGTGGAAGGCGATTGCAGCACTTTGCCTGTATACGCCTTTCCCTTGTATTTCAAATTGACCGGCATTCCTGCTTCGACCGGCTGTACCTCCTTCATGTCTGCGGCAACATACGTAAGCTGAATGCGGGACGTATCCGCGATCGATACGATAGCCTGGTAGGCGTTCACAAAGTCGCCCGCGTTCAACGTCTCCACGAACGTCACCGTTCCCGATAGGGTCGCATAAAGACGTGATTTTGCAAGACGCTTCTCCATCGACTGAAGCGATATTCTCTCGCGTTCGAGATCGATTTCGCGCAAACGCAAGTCAGTGGTCGACGCGCCGTCAAGATATGCTTGCTTGAACAGCAGCTCTGCCCGTTCCACGTTAAGCTGTTGAAGGCTAGCCTGAAGCTCAAGATCACCGGTTTCCTGCTCCACGAGCAGATCGCCAGCGTGAACTTCCTGCCCGGCGCTTACCTTGATTGCTTTGAGCCGGCCTCCCGATTCCTTGAATGACAAGTTCTCCGCGCTCGAGGAAACGAAATGAGCCGTTCCTTTCAGATATGTCTGAATCGATCCGCGGCTTGCTTCTACGATATCCAATTGCTCCTGCGCCGGCTGAACAAGCGGCGGCTGCAAAGCAGACTGCTCTGCAGGGAGAAGGCCGCATCCGGACAGCGCTAGCATCAATGCCAACGCCACTGCCGATCGGCGCACGCCTGAAAGCAGCAGTCCGCCTCCCTTATTCGATGTTCGTTTGCGATACAATTCTTCCATCCTCCAATGAAATGACATGATCGACAAGCTCCATAATGCCCGGGTCATGCGTGGTCAGAACGACCGTCATACCAGAACGATTAACGAGCTCCCGGAATACTCTCATCACTTGAAAGCCCATTCGGCTATCGAGCTCCGCCGTCGGCTCGTCCGCGATGAGCAGCACAGGCTCGTGGGCAATTGCCCTTGCGATCGCCACGCGCTGCTGCTCTCCTCCTGAGAGCTCGGCCGGCCGGTGCTTCATTCTTTCCTTCATCCCAACCTGCTCCAATGCCCGTTCCGCCGCCTCCCGATTGCCCTTAAACGGCGTGCCCGCAACGCGCAGGCCGAATTCCACGTTCTCGTATGCATTCATGAGCGGAATAAGTCCAAATGACTGGAAGACGAGGCCGATTTCTTTGCGCCTCAGAGCACTTCTCTCTTTTCCGGGCATACGCGTAATTTCTCTGTCTCGGAAAAACACTTGCCCTTCCGTTGGCTCGTCAAGCGCGCTGAGCATATTCAGCAAAGTCGTCTTGCCTGAACCGGACCTGCCCTTAAGCGCAACCATTGATCCGGCTGGTATAGCCAAATGAACATCCGATAACGCGGTGACGGCGCCACTGCCTCTACCGAATACACGCTTAAGGCCGACCGCCTTCAGAATCATCCCGCCGATTGCTTCTCCCGGCAATTCTAACTTCGCCAATACCGCTAACCTCCTCATTTTTCCCCGTTATTACTATTTATTTTAACGCTTTCATTTCTGTAGAAGTACCTGTTCATTTCTTGTTCGTTTACCCTATAAACGATAGCTTTGGTCTCGATTAACAACTAAAAAACAACAAATTGAACCCTAAATCGCAAGCTAAGGCCTCTTTTCAATTGAACTATATAAGTTGAACTAAAGTTTCTCGTTTTGGTCGCTGCACGAGAAGATCATTCTTACGATCGCGGTTGTAACCAAATTTTTTGATTGACTAAGACATTTAAAGGTAAAAATCCGGCTACAAAGGCGAACACTCCGTTTCTCCAGAACGATCTTCTCGCTTCTCTTAAACTGTATTTCTTTAGTTCAACCAATATAGGAACTCCACTAACAACAAAACCTCTGCTTTACATCAAAGAAAAGACTCGCAGCGAAGAGGCTGCAAGTCTTTTTCTGTTCAAGTAAGATGAATCGATTTCATTAAGGGTAACCTTTTCAATTATTTAGAAAACTGCCATGCACGAAAGGTGAACAAATCCGTATCGGCCTTGCCTTTGAACACAAAATACAGATCGTGAATGCCTACGGCGCCTTCAACCACCGTATTTACTTCTGTCCAGCCTGTCGATCCGTCATCAGCCTGTGGAACAGCAAGCGAACCTATCAAATCGCCATCCGGACTGTCCAAACGAAGCTCTATGACGGCAGCCTCGCTTCCGCCTGCTATGAACGCCGAAAACGTAGAGGCGCCGGCGCCGAAGTCCACGCCTGACACAGCTGTCCAATCGCCGTTGTGAATAGCTCCGATTGCAACCTCTTCTACCGTCGATCCGTTAACGTCCATCTTATGCGGCAACGCATCAATGCCTGCGCTCCAAGCAAGCGTTCCCGCCTCCACTCGCACGAACGGGTTAAGCTTATCGAGCTGCGGTACACCTTTCAAATCCGCTTCAATTTCTAGAATCGAGCCGTCCGCGCCGAAGCTCACTTTGTTCAAATGCGTCGATCGATAGCCTTTCGGTACACCCATCGCCTTTGATAATGTCTGCGCGTGATACGCAATGTACCATTCGTCCTGGAATTGGAACATCGCATGGTGATTATTGCCGCCCACGCCGAAGAAGTGGCCGGGATTTTTCAGAATGGTGCCTTGGTATGTCCACGGCCCCATAGGATGATCGCTTGTCATGTAAGCGATTTCCCCTGCAGGCGGGCTTCCTTCTGAACGAGTGCCGCCGTAAAAATTCGAGCAGTATGTGTAATAATAAGTACCGCCTGCTTTATTGATGCCGGCATCCTCGAACATGAATGGCGCAGGAATGACAGCGGCTTCGCCGACGACGCTGATCATGTCGTCCCCTAGCTGCATAACGCGAGCCGTATCCGGCTTCTCCTCTTTGCCCTCTGGGATACCCCCGCCAAAGTAGATGTACGCCTTGCCGTCATCATCGACCAGCACCGCCGGATCGAACAGCCATGTCACGCCTTCTGCGGCCGGCGCCGATCTCGCAATTAACGGCTTGCCGATCGGATCGATCCAAGGTCCCGTCGGGCTGTCGCTCGTGAGCACGCCAATGCCACTGGCGTTATTCGCAAAGTAAAGGAAGAACTTATCCTTGCCGTCAATCACCTTATGCGCCGCTGCCGGCGCCCAGGATTGCGTCGCCCACTTCGCCTCCCCTTCGGGACCAGCGGCAACTACGAAACCATGATCCGTCCAGTTCATTAAGTCCGAGGAGGAAACGATCGACAGCCGCTTGATTGATCCGTAAGAGTTATCCTTCACCTCTCCAGCGGAGTCGTATTCTAGTACGTCGTAGGTATTGTAAATATAAACACGGCCATTATATACGAGAGCATAAGGATCTGCGCCGAATTTATGGGATACGATCGGATTGCCGTTCTGCGGAAGCTTCCCAACCGCGCTGGCAGGCGGCTCATAGCTCAGCTTCGAGGTTGCCTGGTTAACGTCATATGCCGTGTTATTATGATTGGACTCCAAGATTTCCAGACTGCTTACCTTCAATTCATCTTTCATTTTCACAATCAACTCCCGCTTTTGTTTTAATGTAATCGTAGCCAGCGCTTTGCTGCCGTCAAGATTCGTGAATGAAACCTTGGAACCGTCGTCATTGCTGATCCAAAGCTCCAGCCCTTCATCGGAAGGCTTTAAGGCGACATTTGCCGCCAAAACATTATTGAGGTTCAGAACGATCGAACCGACTTCGAATGCAACCGGAATGTGAAGCAAGGCGCGAATTTGTACAACCTCAGCCCCGATCGGGAAATCATCCATGAGTAAATCCACTTCATATGTGCTATCCCTCTTCTTGCTAAGCTCTACCGTCTCTTCCTTCAGATAAGCCGACAGCTTCACATCAGGCATCTGCTCCGATTCATTCCGGTTAGCCTGCAATTGGCTGAGAAGGAATATCGCTGTGGCGGTCACTGCAAGGGCGGCAATGATTCCAAAGCGCTTCTTGCTTGTCAAAAAGCTTTCACCTCTTTCCCTATTATTGAACATAGTAAGGTTAACCTCGGCAAGGAACAACCCGCCAAATTCTCAGTCATTACCCGTCTATTTCTAGTTGTTATGCAGATGAATCCGATCACGAAGCGAAATAGCAATTCGAGCAGCACCGCCAACTAACAGCCTTCGGTCTTATTGCAGGTTCCATTTATTTCGATATTCGGAAGGTGACATTTGCTCCAGCTTCTCGAATTGAGTGATGAAATAATCGGAATTGTTAAATCCGACACGCTCTGCCACCTCGTATATGCGAAAGTCCTTAATCCTCAACAATTTTTTCGCCTCTGTGATTCTAAGCTGCTGCAGGTATTCATTAAAGTACACACCGTATTTTTTTTTGAAAAGCTGTCCTAAATAAGCCGGATTCAAATAAAATTGACCAGCAATGATTTTCAAACTAATATTTTTGCTGTAATTTTGGTCGATGTACGTTTTGATTTTGTGAATTCTCCCCTTCCCGTAGGTTCTGTATAGCATGTTGATCAAATCGCTTGCTTCGAAAACGAAAGCGTTAAGCAGCCGTTTGATCTCGTCTAACGTGACATTGTAATCATACCAATTAATAATTGCTTCAAAGGACGTCAGCTCGGTTTCATCACCTTCCATGCTTCTAATCGATATACAAATCAATAACACGCAGTGTACGATGCTTGTTTGAATCGCCTCGGGCGAGAAACGTTTCTCGCGAAATTCAGAAAATATCCGATTAACGACCAGTCTGATTTCATATGAATCATTCTCCTCGACTGCCTCTACCAACTTCCGACATAGGTCGCCGTCTAATTGTCCGTAAACCAATGTTGTTTCTTTCACTTCGCTATATGCAATGAAACAATCGGCGCTTCTGTAATACTTGCTAGTTACTGCTTTCTTGGCGCTTGCATACGATTCCTTGATCTTATCCAATTGCTTGACCGTTGTTCCCGCGTAGGCGCGATACGGAAGCCCACAGCGATCTTCGAGCCGCATTAATAAAAGCTCCATAAACGTCTTTATGCTTCCTCCAACGCCAGCAAGATACATTGAGGGAACGATCAACCCATAGGTTCTTCCGTGCTCGGATATAAACGGCTCTGACGCTCTTGGGACGATTTGCTGTATCGCATCCCGAATGTCTGCCCGAATTTTCTCCTTTAACGGAAACTTCCTTCCGCTCCAAGGATGAACGTTATTCAGCTCAATTAGCGTGTATGTAAACGCCTCTGATCCGATCGCCATTTCCAGCACTATGCTTTCCTCTTTCGCCTTCCCCGTCGATTCTCCCCTGATCAAAGTTTCGATCTGCTTCTGGTTCTTCAGCATGCGTTTACGCACTTGAAGCTGTTTTTTCCTCTCCAGCTTGTCGTGCAGCTTCACAAGTGCATAAACAAAGTCATCTTCGTCGATAGGCTTAAGCACATAATCCAATACGCCCAAACGAACGGCCTGCTGCGCATAACAGAAATCGGTATGCCTGCTTATAATAACGAACTCGGTATCGAGCTTCTCCTCCTCCGCAGCTTGGATTAAGGCAAGACCGTCGAGTACGGGCATTCGGATATCAGTGATGACAAGATCGGGTTTTTTGTCTCTAATCATGGCAAGCGCGTCCTTGCCATCAGCCGCTTCACCGATCACTTGATAACCGTTGCCCTCCCAATCTATCATTCCTATAAAGTCTTTGCGGAAAAATAGTTCGTCGTCGACAATAATAACGCTATGCATGAGGCAGCCCTCTCTCTTCGAAAATTGAAAAGTGCTATATTTTTTAAAGTAAACGCTATAATTCCTTAAGCATCGACCATGTTATGATATGTTCAAAAAAATGTACTGTGGAGGTTGCGACAATGTCAGACTCAAACCAAGGTGCTTTCCATACAGGCAGCTACAGAAATCTATTCAAGGAACTTGGGTATTCCTTTCAGGAAATCGAAAGCAAGCTCGAGCAGGCTTGGAACGAGCTGTTCTATGGCAACCCTGAAATGCGCATCTATTACCCTTTGGGCGACGACAAAGGGTATCTTCTAGATACTGGCAATCTGGATGTACGCTCAGAAGGCATGTCTTACGGCATGATGATGGCGGTGCAAATGAACAAAAAAGATGAATTCGACAGACTATGGAACTATGCGAAGACGTTCATGCAGCATAAGGACGGGCGTTACAAGCATTACTTCGCGTGGCATTGCAAGCCGGACGGCTCTCGTATTTCGCAAGGTCCAGCACCCGACGGGGAAGAGTTTTTCGCCATGGCCTTAATTTTCGCCTCCAACCGCTGGGGTAACGGGCCAGTGCCGTTTGATTATTCCGAGCAAGCCAAAACAATTCTGCGCGCATGCATCCATCAGGGAGAGAACGGCGAAGGCGACCCGATGTGGGATCCAGCAACTAAGCTGATTAAATTCATTCCTGAATCGCCGTTTAGCGATCCCTCCTATCATCTCCCGCACTTCTATGAATTGTTCGCGATTCATGCCGATGAACAGGACAGGCCGTTCTGGAGAGATGCCGCAGAAGCGAGTCGCGCTTACCTGCATGCTGCCTGCCATCCGGAAACGGGACTCTCCCCCGAATACGCGAACTATGACGGAACGCCTGCGGTACCTCAGCGGCACGGCGACTTTCGGCATTTCTTCAGTGACGCTTACCGCGTAGCGGCGAATATCGGACTTGACTATGAATGGTTCCGCAAGGACCCATGGCAAATCGATCAGAGTAATCGCATCCAGGCGTTCTTCCGCAACATCGATGTTTCCGACTATCGTCGCTATACAATCGAAGGCAAACCATTTGAGGAACCGGCGCTGCATCCGATTGGCCTTCTCGCCACGAATGCAATGGCTTCTCTCGCTGCGGACGGACCCGATGCCGCCTATTTTGTCCGCTTGTTCTGGGACACGCCCCTCCGTACCGGCGATCGACGCTATTACGATAATTGCCTGTATTTCTTCAGTCTGCTGGCATTAAGCGGCAACTACCGTATTTATTAAACAATTTCACAAGGTGAAACGGCTGTCGCCGTCATTTGGCGGCGTGGCTCGATTTATTCCGAGTCATATAAGACTTCGATTGCGATCCGCGGCATCGCTCGGCCTCTCGTTACATCAATTTATCGTCTTCAAGATACATCCACAACCTGACGAATCATATGTTTTTACCCTTCAAATTGTAGTACTGCAACAACGGGCTACGCGCAGAAACAATGAACAAGGCGAAAGGATAAGAGAAACCTTATCCTTTCGCCTTGTTCATTGGAATTCATCTATACGTTGAGTGAATCGCGATACTCTTGGGGCGTCATACCCGTCACCTTCTTGAAGAAACGCGTGAACGAATGAGCGGCTTCATACCCGACTGATACGGCAACCTCTCTTACCTTCAAATCGTTGTCATGCAGCAGTTCCTTCGCTTTTCTTGCTCTGCAGGTATCGATATATTCAGATAGATTAATGCCTCGTTCCTGCTTGAAGAAACGCGACAGATAGGATGGATTGAAGTAGTGGATTTCCGCAAGCCTTACCAAAGAAAGGTCCTCCCTCAGATGGTCGTCGATGTACTGRCAGATTCGGTCAATAACTTGCGAGGTTCTGTCCCGCTCATCGCTCTGCTTATATCGGAAAATCGCTTCCGCGGTTTGCTTCAAATACTCGAACCCCTCCTTCATCGAGGCATGGCAGTCCAGTCGCATCAGCTTCCCGTGATCATCAAGGCGGCTTTGCAGCCCCAGCTTGTTCAAGCACGAGTAGAGTATCAGAGCAACCGAATAATAAGCTTCGATGGATCGCTGTGCTTGCTCGTTGTGAAGCAGCGCCACTCTCGACAATTGCTCCCAATCAGAATAAAACTCTTCCGCGCGGCCAGCCTCCAAATGTGCAGCCATAATCTCTACTTTACGGCTCGGTACGAATGCTTCTTTCCCCGAAAATCCGTCCATATTCTCGTCATGATCCCTTAGAATCATGCAAATGCCAGTTCCGATCCTAAGCTGCTGCAGTCGGCGCAGTCTCTCATATTGCTGGGTGACGGCCGTCCAATCGCAGCTTGTTCCGCTTATTGTCAACGTGATTTCCAGTTTAAGAGAGGAGAGGCAGGCTTCTTGGATAAGCTCGAGTACCCCCTCGATATAACATGCGAAGTCGACGGCTGGTTTCCCACCGCTTTCACTTCCAGACTGTATGAACCACATAAGGTCACCATGCCGATCGACAATTCCGATGCTCTTCACATGGTCCTTCAGCAAGGAATCCCATATCGTCCTGGCCGAAGCAAGCAGCTTGCTCCTCTCCGTATACGTCATGCCGGACGGGTACGACAACCTAGCAAGCACGAGCATGACAGTTTTCGTTGGGTCCAGTCCGATATTCAAATGGCCGAATTCCTCCATGAGCTCCTTCTGCTCCGAACAGAGCGAATCGCTCTCATGCAGCAGTTGCCTCATATAATCGCCTTGCGCCATGAACTCGTATGCATACTTCTGCTCACGTGATTGCTCAAGCAACATGTTCTCGACCGTGCTTCGCTGAATATCGAGCAAGGCGCCCCGGACGGCTTCCGTCACTTTCGCATACCCTTCTGTCTTCAGCAAATAACGGACATCCGGCATTTGAAATGCCCGGTAAGCAAAACCGAATTCGCTATGTCCCGTAAGAAAAATGACCTTGCATCTCGGCCAATACGTCAATATTTCTTCCGACAACTCCAGTCCGTT
Organism: Paenibacillus sp. 2TAB26; assembly: GCF_052115145.1. Taxonomy (NCBI): domain Bacteria; kingdom Bacillati; phylum Bacillota; class Bacilli; order Caryophanales; family Paenibacillaceae; genus Paenibacillus; species Paenibacillus sp. 2TAB26. The sequence goes on along the minus strand of NZ_JBFRGC010000012.1, from coordinate 187,744 downwards.
CTTGCCCGGCATGGCGATATCAGTCATTACAATATCGATGCGCGTTCGCGACATCCATTCCAAAGCTTCCTTAGCCGAATACGCCTTGCAAACGTCCAATTGATCCGGAATGAGCTTGCTCAACACCTCATAAAGTCCGTCGGTTATAATTTCCTCGTCATCGACGATTAGCAGCCGGTGCATCCCCATCCGCCTCCTTTGAATTTATGCGTATTTCGACTCGCAAGCCACCTAACTCACTTCTTGATAGAAACAAGCCGCTGCCTTCGCCATAGGTCAGTATAATCCGACGGTGGATATTAATGATCCCTGTCATTTCATGCGCTTCCCCGTTATTTGCCATTTGACCGTTCAAAGCGTCGACTAGAGCGTCGTCGATCCGGCTTCCGTTGTCTTCGACGACAATCATGGACTCCTGCTCATTCCGTACAAAGAAGATGCGCAGAAAGCCCTCCTCCGACATTTTCTCAAGACTATGTTCATACGCGTTCTCGATAATCGGCTGAACGATAAGCCTTGGTACACGTATGCGCTCCATTTCCTTCGGCAGCTCGTCGAACTGTACGCTTATGCGTCTAGAAAACCTAAGCTTCTGGATCTCGGTATACATCCTTGCATGCTTGATTTCCTCCGAAAGGTAAACATTATCCTCCCCGTTGCGCGTAATGAATCTGAAATATTCGCCCAGCATATTTGTAAAAAGCTCGATACGATCCGTATCGCCCGTTTTGGCAAGCGAATTAAGGATAAAGAAGCTATTGTACAGGAAATGCGGGTTAATCTGTGACTGCAGCTGCTTCAGCTCAGCCTTCTGCATCATCAGCTTCTGCTTAAAATCCTGATCGATCAGCGTCTGCAATTTGTTCAGCATGTGATTAAAACGATCATATAAATAACCGAACTCGTCCTTCTTCTCGTGATCGATCTGAATATCCAGCGTGCCGCCTTCCATTCTGCGGAAGCTCTGAACAAGCAGCAGCAGCGGCCGATGAACGAGCCTGTATGTCGAGAGGGAATAAACAACTATAGCGAGAATCGACGTGCCCGTGAACAGCCAAGCCCATAGATTAAACTTATTAAGCGGCCTTTTGACCGTCTCCTCCGGCAAATACGTGACGACCGAAAGCCCTAATTCCGGTGAATTGGCTTTGTCGACATGATACGTTTGTCCATTTACTTTCAATAGCAGGGAACTTTCTTTCGAAAGACGAGTTGTTTGCAAATATTTGTCCAAAATAACGCTAGAATTGTCGTTGCCAAGCAGCGTAAAATCCACCTCATCGGCGATCAAAAAAGAACCGCTCTCAGCATAAACGCTCAGTTGATTTAACGATTCCTTCAGCTTCGCCGTATCGAGCTCGATCTGCACGATATAAAGCGGCTCTTCCCCCTTCCTTCCCCCGAACTTGGAGGCGCTTAGGTGAAGTGAATCTCCCTGCCTGATGAGACGCTTCGCCCCGTTTCGTTCCGACACGGCACGGATTTGATCATACCTTCCTTGCTCGAGATCGTGAACGGCATTGCCGAATGAGAGCGTTTTGCCGATGGAGGGGATATGAACATATATATCCTTCATATAAGCGCTGCTGTTCTTAATGGAGGTCAGCCGATGAACCAAGTAGTCCATGCTCTCCTTCTTCTCGACGCTGTCCATCATATCCCACGTTACCGCGACTTTCGTAAGCTCTCCTTCCTGCAGCATATCGAATTGCTGAACCTCCAGCCATTCCACCTCGCGGTTCATGTCCTCAAGATACGATGACAGCTGCGCCAAGGTGTTTCTGGAAATGTCCTGGCTCGCGTTGGTGTAGCTCCAGTTATATAAATAAACGCCAAGTAAGATAATAGGCAAAATAACGACGAGATGCATGATAACAAGCCTTAAAAACAAAGCATGGCGCATGGAATTGACGGGTATCTTAAGCAATCTTACACAACTCCTCGCAAGCAGCTTTATCTATGGAGGGAACAAGTAATACTAAAGGAACGCCATGAGAGAACCTACTTCTTATCTAGGATGTACCGTCTTTCTTGGTATACCACTCGTTTACCTCAGCCGTCATCTGCGATCCGCCTAATCGATGCCATTCTTCGACGAAGCGGTCAAATTCCTCGATAGGCCGTCCGAGAATAATGTTCATATATGTTTTATGCTTCAAATCGTCCAATATGGATTGCTTCTCGATAATCGCTTGCGTCGGAACGCCGACGAACTTCTCGTAGAGCAGCTGATTGTTTTTTTCATAATCCCTGAAGATGGAGAACGCCCCCTTGGGCCCGTAAGTACGTTCCCACCCCCAGCCGGTTACGTTGTTTTTAGTCAAATACGCATCGATATTTTTTTTGATCGCTTTAGCCTCATCATGCAGCACCGCTTCGTCTCCCGTGGTCCGGAATTCATCCAGCTGCAGAAAAGCCTCGTAATTTTTGAGCAATGGGGCGGGAGTAAAGGGCGAGAGCTGCCATGCTGGATACGGAGTGCTGTAGTAGGTTTCGTATTCCGCTGTAACGCCCCAATTTTTCTCTAGATGCAAATTGATCATTTTCACGATCGCTTCGGGGTGCTCTACCCCTTTTTTGACGGCTAGAAACTGCGTAGTCGCAAAGCGAAGCGGTACTTTGGGCTTCTGGCCGCTATCCGACACAATAGGGAATGGCTGCCAGTCCGCATCGGCATCCTTCTCGTAGCTTGCTTGAACCAAGAATGAACCCCATTGCTCTCCGAACATCATGCCGATTTTCCCTTCCGAGATCATCGCCTTCTCTTTACGGCCGTCCTTTAACGCAAATTCCGGATCAATTTGTCCATCGCGGTACATCTGCTGAAGAACGGCTAGCGCCTTTTTCACTTCCGGCTGAACGGCTCCATTCATAAGCTTGCCCGTATCATCCTCCAGCCAAATGTTTGGGTAAGCGCCGTAACCGGCCATAAAATCCAAAGCCCCCATAACGGGATCCCACAAATATTGCGTGAGCGCCAGCCCGTACGTGTCGTTTTTGCCGTTTCCGTCGGGATCGTTTTCTGTAAACGCTTTCGAAATTGCGAGCAAATCATTCAACGTCTCTGGCGGCTTTAAATCGAGCCGCTTCAGCCAATCGGTCCGTATCCATAAGTATTGGGCTCCTTCGATCGATGCCGACGTTTCTGGTATCGCCATCAGCTTCCCGTCAATCGTTGCCGCCTCAAACGGCCCCGTCCCTTCCTGGTTCAGCACATCCTTGGTGAACGGCGCTGCATACTGCTCGTACACGCTGGTTAAATCCTGCATGAGTCCTTCGTTTGCCAATTGCCGCAACTGCTGCGCATTCACTCTGACGATATCGGGTATGTTGCCCGATGCTAACGCAGATCCTAATTTTTGTTGATAGAGATCCCTTTTGGCAGTCCATTCGTACTTAACCCGAATGCCAAGCACATCCTCGTATAGCTGGCTCCACCGATTGTTATCGAGTGTCTCCCCCGGAAAATTGGCTATCAAATCCGTAAAGTCTTCGTCTATTTCCCGTACGAGCGAAATTTCGATCGGAGGATTATATTTGGTTAAGCCTAAATCCGAATACATCGATTGTTCCGTAACTTCGGTATCAGGCTTCTCTGCTGCATCCTTATTTTCTTCGCACGCCGTAAGCGTCTGCATAAACATGAATACGGCGAGCATGAGCGCAGCCTTATTCCATATTCGCTTCCGCAAGATGACAACCCCATTTCTCGACAACGAATTAATCATGCATGTTTATTATTCTCCATGATTGATCACCAAAAAATCAAGAGCCAATCCTTTATAATGTTACCCAATCTTTACTTGATGAAAAAAACGAGGCACAAATCGGAACCCGATTGCCGATAGCATGCAAAAAACACGCCGGTTCTGGCGTGTTTTCATGTAGGCCTATTATTCCTCTCCCAGCTTAAGCGCTTGGCTAATTCGCGTACGCGACAACCGGTAGACGAGAATCGACAAGCCTATACCAATCGTAAGCCCAACGATGCCATAGAGCTGCACATAATCTCCAAGCTTGCGCACGATTTGGAACGGCGGCACTTGCTCCGTTGTTGCGAAAGACATTTCGAACAGCGGAACGTATAGATCACTCGTCAAGTTGCCGATATAGACGCCGATAATGATTGCGGCTCCCGAGGTGAGCGCCTGCTCGCTGACAAGCATGCCGAATACCTGGTAGAACGGAATGCCCATTGCCTGCAGCACTCCGTATTGAAGCGTGCGTCCGGATAAGGTCAGTACCCAGAAGATCAAGAAGCCGAAGAAGCAGATGAGCATCGCAACGGCAAAACCAAGCGTCATAACGCCGTTCATTGCCATCCGCAGCGGAGCGTTCGCGGACTGTATCAATTCCTGCTTTGCGTCACGGACACTCTCAAGCGGAATTCCTTTCTCCGCAAGCTGATCGTAGATATGCGAGCTGGAAATGCCGGCCTTCAGCTTATACCATACCTCGTATGGCTCGAATCCAATCCGATTCTGAATTGTACCCAGATGTCCAACGATCAGATGAGGTTTCTCCGTCTCCTTGTCTCCGAACGACCTTTCGGAAGGCAGAGGATTCCATGTCGGCCAGTAGTCGATAATGCCATATACAGTGAACAGGGCTTGGGTTTGTCCCTGCCAATAAACCCGAATATTATCGCCCGGCTTTACGCCGTGCTCCTCGGCAATGGAACGAGAGACGAGCACCGCCATCGGGTCTGGCGCAATAAGATTAAGATAGTTGTTAATGTGAGAATCAAGCAATCCGTCTTTCATCCAGACCGTCTTGCCGTAATCCAACGTGTCGATGCCGATTATCGTCATAACGCCTGAGCTCTTGTTTTTCGTTTCTACGAAAAACGCGTCTTCCTTCCTGAACACTTTGGCTTCCGATTCCACGCCATCCAGCTCTCTCATCGGCTGGATGGGCGGCTCAATGTACTTCATTTGCTTCGAATTCGGTGCCAGACTTGCTTGACCTCCGGAATCGGACTCGTAGGTTTCCCACTTGGCCTTCACCGTGATATCCGCGCCGATAGCATATTGGATTTTACTTTCCATATTATCGTTAATTGTCCGCGCTGCATTGGCACTGAACAACCCTGTCGATACAGTCATAATTAGAAACACCTTGATCGTCAAATATTGGCCGGATGAGCGACTGATCTGCACAAGCGAATGGTAAAGCGACGGCGGCCACCATCTGCGACCAGCCCAATATAAGAACCGAATGAACCATGGATAGACGCGAAGCGCCAATAGCCCCCCGCCAAGCGCGAACATTGCGGGCATGAAGAACAGCAGAGGATCAACCTGCAAGGCATTGGCATCGAGCGCAAGCCGCTGCAAATCGTCCATTCGTTTATTGAAGTTAATCAGTAAATAGATGGCCAATCCGACCAAAATAATATCAATTCCGCTCTTGTACCAGAACGAGAGCTTAGCTCCTCGAGCCATCTCCTGCTTGTGGCTAACGATGCTGACGCGAGTAGCCATAAATGCCGGAATCAGGATCAGCACAAGCGCCGCACCAACGGCAACCGCTCCAATCTTGTAAGACTTGCTGCTCAAGCTGATCTCAAGCGCCGAACGCTGGACGAACTCCAGAAAGCCGCTGGAAGCGCCCAGCAATTGTGTAAATTTCACGCCAAGAAACGGTCCGATCGCAAGTGCACTGAGGCCAAGAAGCAAGCCTTCTACGGTATAAGCCGTCATCAGCTGCGTACGGCTTGCTCCTCGGCTGCGCAGCACGGATATCTCCGTCTTCTGCTGATTAATAATCAGGTTTGCAACCATATATAAATAGAAGGAGAGCATTAGCATGACGGGCGTATACAACGCCAACATCATAACGGTCAGTTGACTCTCCGTCGCATGATATGATGCCGCTGTCGGCGTTGCCGGAATTTCGACCTCGGCAATGCCGATATAACCTTGGAAAAAACGTCGAATCTCGGTATCCGCCTTAACGAGCTGATCGATAAACTCAACGTTCAACTGCTCATATTCCATAGCATAACGCCATTCAAGGAAAGCGATTGCCGCTTTACCTCCTTGTACAAACTCGCGCTCGAACGTCTCGAATGGAATCATGAATCCGTCAACGACCTCTTCTGCAACAAAAGGCAAATATGGCTCCGCATTCGGATCGGTTACAATAAGTCCAACAGGGATTACACGGAAGCGTGCATGATCCCCTGTCATCACTTCGGCGATCAGTTCTTCTCCGAGCTCCCTCTTCGTCGACAGCAAGAAGCGTTCTGTAACGAGCGCCTCGTAGACGCCGTCCGTTCGATCGACGGGCATCCGTCCCTCAATAAGAAGAACCCGATGTTCCATGTCCGTCAGCGTCCTAAAGCCGCCTGTCGCATTCAGCACTTTCTTCTCTTGCTCCGACGCGTCCGCCCCGTATATTTTCATTTTTGATGTAAATCTTTGTTGGTAGAACGCTCTTGCTTCCATTCCCAATCGCTCGGGTATCGATTGTACGAATTGATCGGCCTCAGCGATCTGGCTTCTCGTCTTCTCGTCCGTCGTCTTGGAGGAGACGGTCGTACTAATTCCTACATATCCAGGAAATACAGCTTCCCTCTCTTGAAGCTGCTGGAGCTCCCTCAGCAACGTCCGCTGCAGGATGGCATCAGAATAAAGGGGCATCGAGCAGAATAGAGCCACACATACAGTCAGACCGAACCACAAGTTCAGCTGCAGCCACTTATTATTCACCATCTTGCGGAGAATCATCGTCCATAATGCCATATATACACCCCCGTCCTTGATATGAAGTTCATAGCAGGTTGGTTTGAAACCTAGATTATCGGTAAGCCAATGACTGCAATTCGAACATTCGGCAATATTCCCCTTGTAAGCTTAGCAATTGTTCATGTGAGCCTTGCTCGACTAGTGTGCCATTCTTCATTACTAGAATATGATCCGCCATTCGGCAGCTTCCGAGTCGATGAGAGATGAGCAGCGTAATGCGGCCTTCGGCCAGCTCCGTGAATCGCTTGAACAACTCCGCTTCAGCCATCGGGTCCATGGATGCTGTAGGCTCGTCAAGTACCATAATTGCAGAATCTCGCATAAACGACCTTGCGAGGGCAAGCTTCTGCCACTGGCCGACGGACAGCTCGTGCCCCCCATCAAAAATCGGGCCGAGCAACGTATCCATACCGTCCGGAAGCCCTCGTACAACGTCCGCGGCACCGGACCGCGCGGCAGCCGCCTCAATTGCGGCCAAGTCTTCCATCCGGCCTACATCGCCGAACCCAATATTCTCCTTCACGGATACTTGGTACCTTAGAAAATCCTGGAATACCGCTCCAGTACGGTCGCGAAATGTGTTAACGTCCAGCTCCATCAAGTCAACGCCGTCGTATTTTATAGAGCCCGAATATTCAGGGTAAAGTCCAATCAGACAATTAACGAGCGTGCTCTTGCCTGCGCCATTCTCCCCTACAATCGCTACTGTCTGATTCGGTTTGATTCGGAACGAAATATCGTTAAGCACGGGCTTCAGGCTGGTTGGATAGGCAAAAGTCAAATGATCAACGGTAATGCCTTCCGCAATGGGGCTGTTTAGCACATGCCGTCCCTGCCCGTTCTCTTCCTCCTCCGAATCCAAAAAGTCGTAATACTCGTTCATGACGAGCGTTTCCTCGTAGATGGACGACAAGTTCTGAGCAATCATGCGCATTGAAGCTTGAGTCGTGGCCAGCACTTGCGCGATTGCGACATAAGCCCCAAGCGATAGCTGCTGTGAATAACATACCCAGACCGCATAACAGGAGAATAAAAAGGCAAGCACTCCGTTCAGACCTTCAATTCCTATTCGCATCTTTTGCGATCGAAGCTCGACCTTCTTCTGCTCGCCAGCATTTTTCCAGAAATATCCGCCCCAATAGTGTAGCAGCTTATTAGCGTGTCGATACAATCTGACCTCCTTAGCGGACTGACGGTTGGTCATCAGATCGAAGAAGTAGAACAGGCGCCGCGAGAACGGCGTCTGCACACGCATCAGCCAATACTTCCATTCACCGATTCTCATATGTACAACAAGCGTCGGAACGACAACAAGCACCATTCCCAGCGACAATACAAAGCTGAAATGCCACAGCAGGGCGAAGAATGAAGCGACCGTGAGCAGCGATTGGCCAATGGAAAAAAACTGCTCTATCAGTTGAAAACCTCGAAAAGAGACGTTCATCTTAGCCCTTTGCAGTTGATCATAGTATTGTGGCTGCTCGAATCGAGACAGCGGAATACTCATTGATTTCCCCGCCAGCATCGTTTCCATTTTGAATTGCGTCTTCTGTTTCATCAGCATCGTCATGTATTGGGCTGCGGCATCCAAAAGCGCGCCAATCAGCAGCAGACCGCCGCTTGCCGCCAGCCACTTGACGGGCTCCGACATCTCGCCATCACGCGTGAGCAGTCCGGCGACCGCATCTGTTAATTCCTTCACGACCAATACCTGCATAGCCGGAATGAATGCGCTCACAACTCGCATAACGAGAAGCAGCAGCACGAGTGGCGCCGATAAACGCCACACGAGCATCAATGAACGCCCCAGTATGGCTATTATGCTACGAATCCCGATGTTCGGTCTCTGAGTTTGATTTGTCATATTCATCTTCTCCATTGCACGCATAGGATTCCGGCTGCTCAAGGTGATGCCATAAAGTCAGTTCAAGCATGAGACGCCTCCTTTTTATCTTTCACAGTTTCATAACACTTCGAAAAGTTGTTTCGCGTATGCAATTTCATTTCAACTCCAGCTCTAACTCTAAAGCATAATGGTGCAGGGATTCACGAATCGGCAGGCCATTATGAATGGCAGCTAACCGATTAGGACTGCTCCATTGCTCAAAGTATGGCGTGGAAAATGCCTCATGCATGAAGAGCGCTGCCGGAACGGAACGTTTCATTTCATGTATAATTAACGTTTTCCTCTCAGCGCTGGCTGTTACTGCTAAGGGCCTCATATTCGCTTGCAGCGTATAATCCGATATGTCCGAATAAATGGTGTCTTTATCCTCCATTAAATAACGCAGCAGCTTTAATGCCAGCTCCTTATTCTTCGACCGTGAGGCAAGAGATAGGCCCGATACATGAGCGGGATTAATGCCCCCATCTCCCGTAGGAAGCCCAGCAATGCCAATCAGATCATTGCGCTGGGATATTGCCTCGTAATTATTCGGGTCGCCAACAGTCGCATATTCGACTGCAAGCGCAATCTCGCCGTCTAATAAATCAAAGGGCATTGCCGGCGGAATAGTGCCATTGACAACTTTCTCTCTATACTTTGTTCCGATGCCGACGAGCCACTCGGCACCTTTGATCGCCTCTTCACTATCGAGAAATCCACGGTATGTGACACCATCTGCCGCTGCGATACGCCCGCCGTTCAAACTTGTCGCCCACTCCAGCGTATACGGGTTAAGTGGAATATAAACGTTCTCTCCTGGTGCTCTCAGTTTGACAATCGTATCGTTCAGCTTTTCCCAGTCCCATTGATTCGAAGGCGGATCCAATCCAAGCGATTCAAAAGCTTGCTTATTATAGTAGACAACCATTGGATTGATCTTGCTCTTAATGCCCAGCACGTAGCCGTCATTGGAGGAGATCACATATTCGCTAACGCCTGTTTCATTCATATTCAGCGGTTCAATTGCGCCGCGCCGATACAACTCTAGCATCTGATTAGGCGCAAGTTCGAAGATATCCGGTACATCCTGTGCCCTCTGCGTTACTGTATACAAGTCGGCTGGCTTTGTAGTTTTTATCCAAATCGGCACAGAATTAGAGCCTTGTGTCAAATTATAATCATTTATCCAACGTATCGTAATGTTCGTATTGGGATTGAGATCTCCAAATCGTTCGATTTTCCGCGCTAGCCGATGGTGCTCCACTCCGTAAAACGAGCCGTTAATGGAGACAAGCTGGATGGTCAGCGTGTCTTTCGACTTGGGTTCCTCACTGTTCCGTGCTGCTTCTTCAGCTGTTGTTGTCGACACGCAGCTGGATAATAAAGTGATGAAGAGCAATGCTACATTTATCATCATTGTGTATTTCACGACAGGGCTCCCACGATGTAAAAGTAATCTGTCAGATAACCGATTAGACTTGCTGCTCTGCATTAGATCTTTGCCGATAGAAGGCTAGTCTGCTTTTCTTCGACTGCTTTGGAGCCCACGTAAGGAGAAGGTCAAATTGCTCTTCATTCGTAATCAATCCTTTGGATGTGACTTTACCATCCGGAGATAGCAAATAGCCGAATGGGAAACGATCGGTGTTAATTGCTTTCAAACTTTCCTCGTTCTCCAATTGAACAATCGGCACCATCAGGCTGTAGTTATGACCGATTGCCTTAACCTCTTGCAAATCACCATACATCATTGAGATAAACTCATATTGATCGTTTTTGTTCTGCATGAAAGGATTGATCAGTGGATATAACGTCGTGCATGTGCTGCAGGTCGGAGAGGTGACCAATATAATTTTCTTTTTTCCTGAATCATTATGAACCGCAGCTTGTCCGCCAGTGATCGTCTGAAAGTGTGTTACTGGAAATTTCTCCCCTAGCGGCGCACCGAAATCGGAGTACAACAGTTCTTTTAGCTTGAAAGGCATATAGACCTTATTGCGCAACCGCAGCACACTGACCGCTAACATTATGACTAATAACCATAGAACAGCATTCGCAATGGATTGCATGTTATCCAACTCCCCCTTACTTGGAACCGTCACTTGCTAAAGTACCGAATGCCGCGTACGGCATTAAGCTGTAAACCAGAAGCACACCGATCGAACCAACTCCAGCATAATAGATATCTTCGATTGGATACTCGGCCCATACAGTTGTTGTTCCGGTTGATAAGAGATATAGGGTAATGACAAGTAACAGGACAACCCGTAGTACCGTATTCCAACCGAACGACTCTGGATTAATATTGCCGAAGCAATTACAGGCCACTTTCAGCTGGCGTTTATATGCCCGGTAGATAGACCACACAAAGCAGCCTAGTAAAAACAAGATTATTAAATACGCGAGATACTGAGTCCCTGAAAATATAAGAAGGATCGAAACAGATAATTCTAGCAGTACAACAACAGCTGCACTCGGTAAAACAAGTCGACGGCTGATTTCTAATTGTTCAATCGTCTTCTTAAAATCTGCGAAACTGATTAGTTTTCCGAATCCAGACAACAAAAAGGTAATCAATAACAGGAACTGCAAAAAGGGACCCATCACTTTATGATCCTCCTATTCCAACATGAAATATAATGAGAAAACACGGCATAAAGCCGTGTTTTCTCATTATTGTAAGCATGTAGTCCACTGATTTTAAAGGTTGCAGCAACCCGACGAAGTCTGGGATAGAATGACACCATCACATACGTAATTCACCAGTTGAACCCCCAGTTTAGAAGAACCTCCGCAGGAACTCGCCAGACAGCCCCCTGATTGATATCCACACATATAATCACCTCCGTTTCTATTTTTTTACCAAGACCAGTCCTTGGAGAGTACAGACTACAGAATCGACAAAACTCTCGGACTCACAATCATTTTAACATTTATGGAATAATTTATAATACATGTCTAATTATTGGTTTTTTACTTAAAAACATTATTTGTCTCTCGCATCGCTATCCAGTTGATCCGCATACTGTTTTAGCATATCTCTAATTGACTGCCCGTCCCTGATCGCAAGCAGTGGTTTTGGCAAAAATAATTGTATCGCGTCATAAAAACCGATTTCGGCTACCTCATGCGTATTAAGTATTGCTGGAACGGACCTTTTCATAGCCTTTATAATTATCAATTTCCGTGCAGCGTCCACTGGCTCCTTCAAGGTTCTTGTAGCGGTCTGAAGTGTTTGCGAAGCAATGTCCGTATACAATGAATCTCGGTCTTCTGATAGATACCGAATTAACTGCATAGCCAATTCTTTATGTTCAGATTTCGAGGTTAGGGATAATCCCGATATTAAAGCCGGATTATGACCGTTCGTTCCCACAGGTAACGCTGCCACTCCGATTTGGTTATTCTCTTGAGCAATCTCCTCATAKCTGTTTTTCATAGATATATTAAACCCATACGCATATTCTATCGCTAGCGCGATTTTACCATCGACCAAATCGTAAGGCATAGGGGGACGTAAATCAGTTAAGGACATCGAGGCATATTCCATTTTCGTTCCGATAGTCCTAATCCACTTGGCAGCTTTAATTGCATTATCACTATCGATATAACCGGTGAATGACCTGCCGTCTACTCCGACAACACGTCCACCGTACAGTCCCGTTGCCCACTCCAGTGTAAATGGCGATAAAGGAATATAGAGCGTCTCTCCCGCAGCCTTCAGCTTGACGATCGCATCGTTCAACATATCGATATCCCATTTTTCCGAAGGAACTTCAATCCCCAAGGTAGAAAAAATATCTTTATTGTAGTAAAGAATCATCGGGTTAATCTTGCTTTTCATACCCAGAACATATCCGTCATTAGTCGCAATCGCATAATCGTCTAGATCCGATTCGTTCAAATTTAATGGCTCGATAACTCCCATCCGATACAATTCTCGCATCTGGTAGGGCACCAGTTCAACGATATCCGGAACGTTATTAGAGTCCTCATACAGCTCAGAAGGTACCTCAATTGGAGTCCAAGGTGCAAACAAAACTGGAGATTTGCTATACGGATTATTATAAGACTGAACCCACTCGATCTTAATTTCCACATTCGAATGCATATCGGCAAAACGCTGGATCTTCTGAGGGAGCGAATCCCCGCTATAACGACCAACCAGCTTAATTGTTAGCTGCTGTTTCTCCCCGACTCGAGCAGACGTATCGTTATTCTTGAGTGTATGCGATGACGACATACAACTCGATAACATCATAACGAACATTAGCAGTATCCCCAGTTTTCTGATGTTTGACATGAACATATTTCTCCTCTACGCCTTTACTTCACATGACAATGTAATGCCAGATGCTAATCTCGAGAGCCAAATTCAATATCTAATTCTTTCGCATATTGCTAACGCCTCTCTCCCATTCTATCCATTCACAATCACTTGAAGAGACTAGGTGCTGCTAAACCATATTTCTTGCTCAATATTCGACTTTCCTCCAACATTCACGGGTTCATCTAATTGATCGTAATTTGTACATTCGGATACTTTTCGCGGAAACGGTCGATTTTTTGCTTCAACGGATTATCCTCGTTTGACGAAGCCATCGGGGCCCAGGAAACAAGCTGTATGATCAATGATTGACTTTTCTCAATCTCAACTGGCACTGCCTCTTCTGTTACAATTGTCGTACAGCCGGATATGAAGACCGTTTTTAGCAGTAAGATTGCAAATAACCTTTTGAATTTCATGACGCTCATCCTCCTTTTGCTTGTTCGTCAATGTATACGAAATATTTTCTTCATAAAAAAGTGTAACGTTTACATCTTTTGTAAACAACCTTTTGTTCAATGGTTTCTATACCTGTTAGATGATGGGATTTTCCACACAAGAGCATGGGTCAGATACTCATTTCATCGCACTAAAAAACAAACAAGCAGCCGACATGGTCGACTGCTTGTTTGGTCTATACATTGCCACTATTCGGTTACGAATATGACTTTCTAATCGTGCGTTCTGCAAATTGATTCTCCCACGTAGCGAACCCACTTTGTTCAAGACCTGCTCCTTATGGGTCATCCATCTCTCCTCCTCGTATTTTCAATTATTTCAGGTTCCTTCAGATAACATTCTTGCATTAAAAACTCCGTAAATATGGTGTTTTAGGTAGAACAAACTCAGCATATACCTCACCAGAAGGGTGGGTATTTCCTGTTTCAACAAATCCTAATGAGGCATATAAATTTTTCGCAATTATGTTTTCGGGGTTATAGGTAACTTCAACGACCCTCGCTTCACCATGAGGAGATGTCTTAGACAATTCTACAGCTTTTTCCATGGCTTCCTTCCCATACCCTTTGCCTTGATATCGCCCATCAATCATGATTTTAAAAACGCCATAGCTGCTGTATTCGAAATTCCCATTTCCATCGTCATAATACATCATGATAAAGCCGACCATAGTCTCATCTTTATAAATAGCAAATGTAATAATGACCTGCCCCTCTTTTGATGCGATATATGCTTCTGCGAGTGCATGTTGATTAGAGGAGATAAAGCGTTTCTGTTCCTCTGCAACTTTCAGCTCAATACATTCAATAAAGTTGTCCCACGTTATTTCTTTAAATTCCACTATCCAAGCCACCCCACAATCATTATTTTTCAAGCTCCTACAACCACGCGGTAACGTGAAGCCTGAAGGTTAAACATTTGAGCATACTTCCCGTCCATTCTCATAAGTTCTTCGTGTGAGCCTTGCTCAATGATTTGACCATTTTCCATCATGAGTATGCGATCCGCCATTCTGGTCGTCGATAAGCGGTGTGAAATAAAAATGATGGGTCGATCTTCTGCCTTCTCCAGCATCACTTGATTCAAATGATATTCGCTCATTGGATCCAAGGCGCTGGAAGGCTCGTCTAATAGGATGAGAAGAGTCGGCTTGGCGAACACTCTTGCAATCGCTACCTTCTGCGCCTCTCCACCAGATAGCTCTATCCCGGCGTCGTCAAACTCCTTGGTAATGGAGGTATCGGTCCCCAATCGCAAGGTCTGCAGCTTATTGCCAAAATCACTTTTCTCCAGCGCTTCTCTTACCAGAAATGAATCGCCGGATGAAAACTGATTCATGACGACATTTTGGGAAAGCGTAGCAGCGAACAATTGATGATCCTGAAACACTGAGCTAATCTTCATACGGTAATCATCCAGCTTGAACTGATCGATTTGTATCCCATTTAAACGAATTTCTCCCGAGCTTGGATCGTATAGACGCATGATCAGCTTCGTCAATGTCGTTTTTCCGGCACCATTGTAACCAACGATTGCAATTTTCTCACCTGGCCTAATGCTGAAATTAACATTATGAAGAATACGCGGCCCGGATGGACCATATTGGAACGATAACTCTTTTAGCATTAATCCAGTAAACTTATCCGGCACAGGCAGTGGATCTTCAACTTCCTTCAGAGCGTTCTTTTGCTCCAGGAAACTTCTTAACTTCTCGATGTACAAGCTGTTTTCTTGCATTTCACTGATGAGCGTCGTCATATATTGCATGTTGCCTTTTAGACGCCATGATGAATTCAACAGTGTAACCGCGCTGCCAAAGCTTAACGTTCCTTTCACTAACGTCATAAAGACAACATAAGTCACGTACAGGCCGCTCAAAATCAACTCATTGAAGAAATACTCTGAGGTGAAGTTTAACCAAAACTGCTTTTTTGAACGTTTTTTAACAATCCCGTGCATTTCTTTATGCGTATCGGAGAAATCTCTAAAAAATTTCTCCTTGATGGAATAAAGTCTTAATTCCTTCGCGTAATCAGCCAAGTAAAACAATCGTTTCAGATAGATTCGTTTACGATCCTTTTCGTTAAGCTCCATTCTCATTTTGTACCTGATTTTATTGGAGATCATGCTGACAATCAGAGTTAGAATGAAGGACGCGAGCACAAATAGCAAACCAAGCTTGTCAACAAACAAGAAAAAGCTTATAGAGGTTATAATAACCGTGACGGATCGGCACAATTTTCTAATGTTGTTTATCGTAGCATCAATTCGATTATGGGCATCATTGGCGCTCCACACATAATCATTATAATAAACAGGATCATCATAGTTGGCCAAATCGGTGCTAATCGCTTTTTCGTAGAGATCCATCCTTATTTTTTGATACAGCAATTCTTTTCCTTTCGGTTCAACGCTTTGAAAATAGATGCTGTCCAGCACAAAACAAATTGCGATAAACAAAATTGTAAGTCCGATATATAAAGCAACGGTAGAGAAGGAAGTTCCATATTGAACGCTGTCGAATACAAACTTAATCAAAATGACATGCTCAATAAAAATTTCGATTTCCTGCAAGCATGCATACAAGCATRTAAAGATGATATAGTTGCGGGAATGGCGCAGCCCGTATTTCATAATAAACCAATTATTTTTAAGGACCCTAGTAAAGCTATGCTTATTGGGCTTCATGCAGATTCACCACCCCTGCCAACTCTTCTTGATCAACATACTTTTCCGCTTGCTTTAAGAATAGCTCCGCATATTTCCCCTGCAGCTGCATCAATTCCATATGTGAACCAGACTCTCTGATTTCGCCATCCTCCATGAAATAAATACGATCCGCAAGCATAGCTGATGACATACGATGAGAAATAATAACAACAGCTTTATCCTTGCAGGCTTCCATCATACTTTCAAAAATTTCATATTCCGCAATCGGATCCAACGCGCTCGTAGGCTCATCAAGCACGAGGATTTCAGCCTGTTGCGCAAAGATTCTAGCTATCGCAATCTTTTGAAACTCGCCGCCTGATAAAACAACCCCGTGTTCATCAAACTCCTTCGTGAGCATCGTATTTATTCCCTCCGGCAACGAGGCTACCTTATCATAAACTCTGCTTTTCTTGAGTGCATCTATGACGAGCTTGCGGTCTGCTTCGGAAACCAAATCACGCATAAGCACATTCTCTGCAATCGTCATCGAAAAAATCTTGAAATCCTGAAATATGGTTCCATACATTGAGCGGTATGACAGGAGATCAAACTCTTTAATATTTTGGCCATTCCATAATATTTCGCCGTCAGTAGGATCGTACAATCGCATCATGAGCTTGATTAGCGTTGATTTGCCGGCGCCATTATGGCCGACTAAAGCAATTTTCTCGTTCTTATTAACTTCTATCGTAATATCGCGAATAGCAGCCTCAGCTGCCCCATCATAAGTAAAGTTAATATGCCTAAATGTTAATTTCTGAATTGGCGGCGCAATTGCTTTAACTGGACCGGCATGCTCCTCGATTTCGGAAACGTAGCTTAAAAAGGTTTTTAAATTTTCAATGTAAATGCCGTTTTTATTAATTTCTACAAAACTATCAGACAATCGGATGAGCGACCACGCACCGCCGACCATTGCGCTTCCCAGAACGATAAAGGAACTGATAGAAATCGACTGCTTGACAATAGCCAAATAAGCTCCATACAACAGAACCCCTTGGAATATTAGTGTAAAGGTTGTAAATATCTTGAAAAAGGAAACAACTCCTGCTTTGACTCGATACTTATGAACGACCGAAATGGCACCGTCATACCCTTCTATATAGGTGTTTCTCAGAACTGAAAATATGCGGGACAGACGGATTTCCTTGGCAAAGTGGGATAAATAGATGACACGGTTGACATAATCCATTTTTCGTTGGTAGGGTACCCGTTCATTATTTTGCTGAAACTGAATTCGGTTAAGCTTTTTTCCAAAATAAAAATTTCCGAAAATAGGCAATAAAGCAAACCATACCACCCATGGGTCAATGGCGTACATCACGGCAAATATGCTAATCGTTGCGAGCGATACGAATATCACCCTTGAGAGATTTTCAAGAACAGCGCTGACTCTTTGATCGGCTTCTTGAATGGCTTTTGTATACTTGTTATAAAACTCATAATCCTCAAAACATTTCAATTCTACGGATGCTGCCTTCCGAAAGAGAATGAGATACAGCTTCTCATATAACTTGAGATCACTTAAGGGTTTGAAGCGAATTTCATACCAATTATCCAGTAAAATTAAAGCAAGTATCAACACTAACGTCATAATTATGAAATGGATAATTTGCTGAAAGTCCCTTTCGATTGAAATAGACTCAATGAGGTACTTCATGAAATATACAGAAAAAAACACATTGCCAATCATTCTACCGGCTTGAACTGCAAAATCCGCCAGCACTCTCTGTGGATGCATACTCCAAGCTAATCTGAACACAAATAAGTTATTGGCAATAATCACTTTAATATGTTGAATTGTAAGTTTAATTTTCTCCAAGGCCGTTTCTTCCTCCAATAATTAGTAATTCAAAATTTACTACATAGTGGAATTGGAAACAACCTGTCAATTAGCTGATCATTCACCCGTCAAATCATAGTTTATTTTACATTTTATTGAATTTACCGCCAATATCCCTTAAGATTGTTAAGCTGTAAATAATCGAAGTAGCGATAAATTCTAAAGGCAGGTGACGATGTGAGTATAATAGCTGTTAACCGAATTACTAAGACGTATCGGCAATATCGAAGATTTCCTGGACTGATTGGGTCCGTTAGAAGTCTATTTACAAGGCAATATACGGAAGAAGATGCTGTTAACAATATGTCCTTTACGATCAATGAAGGAGAAGCCATTGGTTATCTGGGACCAAATGGTGCGGGTAAATCTACAATGATTAAAATGATGACAGGCATCCTGGTCCCAACGCACGGAGACATTAAAGTACTCGGCGCAGTACCGCATGAAGCAAGAAAAGCGAATGCACAGCAAATCGGGGTCGTTTTCGGACAACGAAGTCAATTATGGTGGGACCTTCCCGTCACTGATTCCTTTGATCTTCACAAATACATCTATAAAATACCGGATTCTGCTTTTCGTAAAAATCTGGAGCTTTGCATGAGTCTGCTCTCCATCCATGAATTTGTGCAGAAGCCTGTAAGACAGCTCAGCCTAGGGCAACGTATGCGAGTTGAGATCGCCATGGCGCTGCTTCATGAGCCCAAAATTCTATTTCTCGATGAACCAACGATCGGTCTAGATGTCATGGCCAAGGATCAAATTCGGCGCTTTCTTCGCACTGTAAATCGGGACCGTAAAGTAACGATCGTATTAACTACCCATGACATGAAAGATATTGAAGAAATTTGCCCACGTATGCTTGTCGTTAACAAAGGAAGCCTGGTCTACGATGGCTCTGTTGAAGATTTGCGAGCTAAGCTAGGAAGTGAAAGGAAAGTTATCATCGATTTCCGAGTCGATCCCGGGCTGATCGATATCCCTGGCATTACGATGCTTCAGGACGAGGGAATACGCAAAACATTTCTAGTACCGCGAGGTGAATCAACCGTATTTGAACACGTCAGCCGGATTGCCTCCCAATATCCTGTAGAAGACGCCTCTATTGAAAGCCTGGATATCGAATCTGTAATACGCAAGTTGTATCTTCAACTAGCTAGCGAGGAACAAACGATCAGCAAAATCGGATGAGAAGGAGCAGACAATGTCGACCTATTTTATGTTTACGTTAAAGGCCTTTGTTAACCAGTTAGCATATCGTTCCGAAGTATGGCTTCGTCTGCTGGGCAACTATTTTGCAATACTCATCCAAGTGGAGATTTGGAGGGCCGTTATCGGAAATGGCGGTTCAGCCAGTACGACAGTCGAACAAATGATTACATATAGTATACTAAACACCCTCCTTTTTGCTCTTTTGCTAAACCGGGTCAGCAGTAAAGTTGACGGCAGTCTTAAGTCCGGCAGTATCGCATCAGAGCTCGTCAAGCCGCTCTCCTATCCTTTATATCTGCTTTTTGACGGGCTTGGACAATCGCTTTATCAGTTCATTTTCACAGTTATCCCCTCTCTGATTCTTGCATGGATTTTGTTCGGGATGCTTCCTCCTGCTTCCACGATACATTTCATTGCTTTCCTAGTGGCTCTGCTAATGGCTTTAATACTTTCTTTTCTTCTTGGTTATCTTGTTTCTCTTCTGGCCTTTTGGTTCTTAAGCCATTTTGCGCTCAGTTGGACGCTTGGCGGCCTAACTACCATTTTCAGCGGTTCGTTTCTGCCCTTGTGGTTCTATTCCCCTTCTTGGGCAGCGGTCGCCAAGTTGTTGCCATTCCAATATCTAGGCTATGTACCTGCGGCGATTTATCTCGGTAATCTGAACGAGGCAGAATTATGGAGAACCGTCGCGTTGGGATGTGTATGGATCATCTTGTTGCTTGTTGTTGCCTATTGGCTTTGGGGCAAAGCCGTACGGCGATTAATCGTTCAAGGAGGCTAATAAGAAAGGAGGCGTACTATGACTTTATTACTCTTCAGTAAGCTGGTTCGATTATTGTTGAAAGAGAAAATGGAATACCGAGCTGATTTTGTACTTTCTGCCTGCGCGCAAATCATTTCCTATGCAGGAGACTATATTGTCATTTGGCTGTTTATGAAGCAATTCAACTCGATTGCTGGCTGGAACTGGCCTGAAATTGCTTTGCTTTATAGCATCGGATTATTTACATATGCACTTGGCGCATCCTTTTCTTTCGTGCAAATGTCGGGTCTAGAAGGTCAAGTTCGGGAAGGCACATTCGATACGCTGCTCATTAAACCTGTCAACCCCTACTTATACCTGATTAGTCGCGGTTTTAACCTGGCATACGTCGCTCATATCAGTATTTCCGGAACAGTATTGATTTGGGCCATCGCTCAATTAAATTTACAGTGGGCGTGGACAGAGTATGTCTATTTACTGCTTGCTTTAATCAGCGGTGCAATGATTCATGCTGGATTGCTCACTGCTATTGGCGCTACAACCTTCGTGTGGGTGAGGACGGGATATTTGTTTTCATTGTTTTTCCATTTGAAGGAGTTCATATCCTATCCTCTTCCCATATTCGGAACAGTGGTTCAGCTGCTCTTGACCGTTGGCATTCCACTCGCTTTTGTCAATTTCTATCCTGCAGCCTTTCTTTTGTCGTACGAGACATCGCTAATACCGCATTGGGCCAAGTGGCTGGTCCCGCTCGCGGGTCCGCTGATTTATGGACTAGGCTACCGCTTTTGGATGTACGGCGCAAACAAGTATCAGGGAGCAGGCGGATAAATATTTGCCGTTCTTAAAGTCCGTATCGTTGTGTAAAATGATTAATTAATCCCGTTTTTTCCGTGCTCGATATTGCTGTGGCGTTACGCTGACAATTCTTTTGAACAAGTTCGAAAAGCTTCCTAAGCTGGTATAACCTATACGCTCTGCAATGTCTGTAATCTTGTATTCGGTTTCTTCCAGCAATCGTTTGGCCTCTTGGATTCGTTCCTGAATGATGGCATCCGACAAAGATAACCCGGTCTCCTTCTTGAACAATCTGGATAAATACGCCGGGTTCAGATAGACATGGGCAGCCATTTCCTCCCGGGTAATCTCCTGGTTCAATCGTGAACGAATGTAATGTCTAATCTTGGTAACCACAGCAGAAGATACTTTGTTGCTTACCGTGAGAAGTCGTACGGTTGCCTTCAGGCAGCATCTCGTCCATTGTTGCAGGGCATCCGAGTGCTTGGGATAGCTTTCCTTATCTGTCAAGCTCTTTAATTCGGCCGACTTGTGAATAGATAAACCTTTTTGGGCCAATATGGTGTGAATAATGAAGAGAATACCGTGGATAAACTGATGATGAGATTCCTTTGTCCATGTATTTCCTTCACTGCTCCAGAACCATTGCTTCACGCGGCGATCCAGCTCTTCTAACTCACCAAGCTCCATAATAGTGGACCACTCCGCAAATAAGCTTAGTGGAGCTACAGCCTGCAATTGTTTCATGCTTTTTTCCATAGGAGTAGAGGCAGGCATGAATACTTGCCGGGATCGAGTTAAATTGTGCTGCTCTCTCTCTGTCACATACGTGTAGGCGCTAACGATTTCCGGTAATACTACCGTCGGGCTAATATAAATAGATAAGGAGCAATGAAGAAGCCGTTCGCATTCGTTCAGAAACTGACGGCAATTGTGATTAAGCACGCTGCTAATAGAGGTTTCTTCACTTCTCACATATACGATCGCCAGATTAAGCCCTGTATGATCCTGAAATACAACACCTTCCAGCTCTAGCAGAAGCAGTTCTCCAGCCAAATTGCGAAGCGCGTATTCCATAATGGCTTCATCCCGCGCGCTCAGATTATCTTTCCATTGCTCAAGTCCAAACAGAACCAGGATATAACGATCATCAGGCTTGATCGACAAGCCACAAGTTTGTGCGGATCTTTGTAGCGAGTCCGGGAGCAGAGATGCCCGCTGACTAAGGATGTCCTGCCAGAAGCGTTCCACCAATATAGGCAGCTGATGTTCCCATTTTCTTCGATAGTCCTGCATCAGAGCTTCAAACTTTTTTTGTTCTTTTTGCCTACCGACCTCTGCAAAAGCATCGCTGGCCACTTTCTTCAATTGCTCATAATCGACGGGCTTCAGCAAATAATGGAACGCTCCATGATGGATGGCGCGCTGCGCGTACTCAAAGTCCGCATGACAAGTAAGCATAATCGTCAAAGTGTACGGCGAATGCTGCTCCACCCAGGCCAACAAATCCAAACCGCTGCTCCCCGGCATTTCGATATCGCAAATTAGCAAGTCAATAGTAGTGTTCCTTAGTATCTTCAACGCTTGATCCACGTTCTCCGCCAAACTAATGTGCGTAACGCCCAGCACGCTCCAGTTCACGCCTTGCTGCAAACCGAGCAAGGCAAAATATTGGTCATCAACAATTAAGATTCTATACATACGATGATCAAAGCCTCCTTTGCATAGGCAATTTGATATTCACTATTCCGCCGCCCTGTGGATCATTGCTGAAGGCTATATTCGCGCGTCCATCATAGAACATAATCAAGCGTCTGCGCACATTCCATATCCCCAGTTGACGGTCTGTGGGCTCCTTTTCATATAAGCCAAGGTTAAGCATGACCAATTGCTGCTCGGAGAATCCAGGTCCAGAGTCGCGGATTTCGATGGCCATGCATGAATCCCCTTCTTTACTAGTTTCTTTACTTACCGTGACGTTGACTTCAAAATGCTTGGCATTATTAATAAATCCATGCTTCATAGCATTCTCCACGAACGGTTGTACAAGCAATGGCGGCACAAGGACGTTCTCAAGTTCCTTGGGCACCCGTTCGTGAAAACTCAGCTTGTTCGGGTACATAACCATTTGGATTTCAAGGTAGTTTCGGATATGATTAAATTCGCTAACAAGCGTAATCCACGCATCGTTGGTGCTCATGATGAACCGGAAATAGGAGACGAGGTGGCTGATCATCTTTTTAATCAGTGAATACTTCTGAAGCTCTACAAGATGGAAGACGATATTTAAGGAATTCATGAAAAAATGGGGATTGATCTGGGCCTGAAGATGCTTAAGTTCGGCTTGCTGCACTTTCATTTGCTCTTCATATACGAAGATTTTTAAATTCCCAATTTGTTCAGCCATCCGATTGAACTGTTGTGTAATCAGTTGGAACTCCTTGGATTTCTCTTCCTTTAAACGGTAATCCAGCTGTCCCTTGCCAAGTATGCGCATCCCGCTTGCCAACTGCTGAATGGGTTTAAATACAAGCCGGCTTAATAGAAAGAACAATACAACTAGAATGACAACTACCGCTATGGGAATGACCTTAATTACGCGTTGGAACAGAGGCAGCTCGTCCAGCAGCAATTCTTCGTCCAATAAAATGAAAACGTTGAGATCCGAAAAAAGAGACGGTTTGCCTACGAACAAATAGCTGCTGCCGTCACTAAGTCGAATAGAAGCGCTAGAGCGATTCGATTGATCGTTCAGATGGCTACGGATGCGGACAAGATCCTCATTGCCGAACTGCCCCCACAACAGATGCCCCTCTTTGGATATAATGCCGATTTTCTCATCGCTCTCTACGGACTCCAACCGGATTAGAGGCTGAGCTAAGGAATCAATGCTGACAAGTACACCGATGAGCAGCCTTCCACTTTTATCCGGAAGTGCCTTAAATAAGACCGGCTCGCCGCCGACGTTAATGATTTCCCACTTCAAGGACGTCGGAAGCTTGAACTTCTTCAGCCGAGCGGACAGACCGGCACGGATAGCCTTCTTCTCCTCGTAATACTCCTTTTGACTGCTGAGGAATAGCTCCTCCCGGTCAAGATGATACACGAATACACTGCGAATAATAGAGTAGTAGCTAACATCGCTATACCATTGATCCATTAATTTTCTGATAGATAAATAATAGTTTACACTGTCTGGGTCGCTCTCCGAGTATAGCTCGAGCAGCATGCTTTCATTTGCCGTTCGCAGCAAATAAGTACTGGTCTGCTCCAGCAGCTCATCAAGAGCGCCTAAATGAAGGGTCAACGTGTCCGATGCGGATTTCGCTACTTTCTCACGAACAATATTTGTGGAGTAGATATTGGTGTAGTAAAGAAAGAAAAAAAGTGGCGCCACTAATAGCAGGACGAGTGCGCTTACTTTAAATTGCAATGAAAGTCCCACAGTTCCACTCCTTTGTCTAGTATATGAACGCCCATGCGGCACGAAAGGGGAAAGACCATTTCGGTCTTTCCCCTGCCTGCTTATGACTGCTTCGCCTTCCAATCATCGTACTGTTTCTGAGCTTCGGTTCGGATCTTCTCAATACCGTTGGCCTTTAGCTTTTCATTGTATTCTGCCAGTACCTTGTCGGCATCCAAACTTCCCGTTTCAAGCAGCGGACGATACTCCTTAATAATATTGCTGACGACGGACACCTCTGTTTTGACAGCGTCCGTGTTGAAGCTGAAGCCAAACGATTTTACTTTATGAGCTTTTTCGTTATAGGCTTTGAACTTCTCCCATTTGTCAGGGCTTTCGCCTTCCCACAAATAAGTGAGCGTCTGATTCCCAAACATCCACTCAATACCCGGAGCCCACCCCGTATCCGCACGGGTAGAGACGCCATCTTGCAGCTTAATGAAATTATCCTTGCCCTCTACCTTGACATATTGCCGTCCTTCCACACCGAAATCGATCAGGTTGACCAGATTTTTGTCGGTATGAAGAAGGTTTAGAAGCATCATTGTGCGCTCCGGATCGACAGATGTGCGGCCGATTGCCATCATGGAGTTGCTGACGCTTGCTGTACTGATTTCAGGATCATTCCCCTTCAGCTTGACTAGTTCGATACCCGTCGCGCTGGAATCTTCCTTGTCAGAATCCGGTTTATCGGAACCGAATTTCATCCACGTTTTGCCGGCCTTAAATGCATCTTCGGCGCTCGTTTTGGTCGTCGCGGCATCCTGATTGATGAATCCCTTTTTGAACCATTCGCTGTAGAGCCTCAACCTATAAATAGTCGCATCGGATTCCAACGTGCTGATGATCATCTTATCTGTCTTAGTATCCAATACAATACCGGCAGGCGCTCCGGCCACCAGCTCGTAACGGAAGTTTTCTTCCATGCTCGGCTTTGTTTTGTCGAAGTAGCTCAGCGTATCAGAACCACTGCCTGAGAGCCAGATAGGTGCAAGGCCGGGTTCCTTATCCTTAATGGTTTGAAGCCACGGCTCTAGGTCTTCCAGTGTTTGGATAGAGTTGATATCARATCCGTATTTATCAATAAGATCTTTCCTGAACATAATCGTGTGGCTCTCGCCGATTTCTTTGTTAGTTGGGATCGCGTAAATTTTCCCATTTACTCTGCCCCCATCGAGAAAACGAGGATCTAAAGTCTCCATTATTCCTTGCCCGTATTCGGTTAACAAATCATCTAGCGGGAGAAACGCCCCTTTGGTTACATTGTTGGAAAAATCTGCCCAGTTCGGAGCAAAAGTCAAGTCTACTTGCTCTCCGGACTGATAGGCCAGCGCCATCTTCTCAGACCAGGAGGACCAGGGCAGTCCTTGGAAGTCGATCTCCGCATTAATTTTCTCTTTCAAGTATTTATTGATTTCTGCAACAACTGCCTTGGAGTCGTTTTGTGGAAAATTCCCTACCGTATAGACTTTGAGCTTGCGGTAGGTCGATGTATCGGGATTGCTTGTGCTTGATCCGATTTCCTCGGATGGCTTGCTTGTTGACAGCGGTTCTGCATTAGGTGAACCGGATGATCCTGAATTTGTGCTGCAGCCTGACATGACAAGCATGGCCGCCGTTAGCCCAACAAGCGTTTTGCCCAAACCTTTCGTTACCTTCATTTCTTTAACCCCCTATAAATTTTCATATATTCTAACCGGCCGTTAAGCCAGAGCTAGACGAATTAACCTTTGATGGCTCCAATGGTAAGTCCCTTGGTAAAGTACTTCTGAAAGAAAGGATAGACAAACAGAATGGGACCAATGGAGACGACTACCATCGCCATCCGTAAGCTTTCTGTCGGTACTGATTGCTGCACTAGCAGAGCTACTCCGCTGCCCGCTAATTGATTTTTGAAAAACTCCGCTTGGCGAATCATTTGAATCATGACGTACTGCAACGAGAACTTTTCGCTGTCATTAATGAACAACAAGGAATTGAACCAATCGTTCCAATACATTAGCGTCGTAAACAATCCGATTGTTGCCAGTACCGGAAGCGAAATAGGAAGAACGAGCTGAAAAAAAATTCGCCACTCCGATGCTCCGTCGAGCTTACCCGATTCAATCATCTCTTCCGGTATGGTTTGCTGGAAGAATGTACGGGCAATGAAGATATAAAACGCGTTCGAAAGGCCTGGAAGGATAAGCGCGACATAAGTGTCCTTCAGATCCAAATAGTTGACGTACAACAGATAGAAAGGGACCAGCCCTCCAGAGAACAGCATCGTAATCAGAAGATAGATATTAAATATTTTCTTAAACGGAAAATCCTTGCGAAAGATCGGGTACGCATATAACGCAATTAACAATACCGCCAGCAAGGTCCCAATAAAGGTTACAGATAAGCTAACCCCATAGGCTTTCATAAGAGTCGACGAATTGGCAAATAGATGGTGGTATGCAGATCCATCGATTTCGTCAGGCCAGAACTTGTAGCCTTTTAGCGTTAGGAGCTTTTCATTTGAAAATGAGATGGCGACGATCAGCAAGATCGGCAAAATGCAGGCGAGACTGAAAGCGATAAAAATAGTATGAAGCAATAGTGCGGCCAGCTTAGATACCTTCTGATACGGTTTAACGTTCGTTGCTTTGTTCATATTGATTCTCCATTCTAGAAAAGTGCCGTGTCGCGATTAAGCTTGCGAGCCAGACTATTTGCTCCAATGACAAGGAAAAATCCAACTACCGATTGGTAGAAATTCGCTGCGGAGGCCATTCCCAAGTCATTGAGCTGAATCAGGCCTCTATAAACATACGTATCGATGACATCCGTCGTAGAGCGCAACGCGCCGGAATCGAGCGTAACATGATAAAATAACCCGAAGTCAGAGCGGAATAAGCCCCCCAAATTTAATATCGTCAGAATGACCATCACAGGAGTCAGGAGCGGAATCGTAATTCGGATGATCTGCTGCCATTTGCTGGCTCCGTCCATGACCGCTGCTTCGTACAGCTCTTCGCTGATTCCAGTTATTGCCGCCAAGTAAATGACGCTGCCAATGCCAACGGAGTGCCACATTTTCGTCAACCACAGAATATAAGGCCAAGCCTCCGGGTGCATATAAGCATTAACCGAAGAGTGTCCGAACAACGGCAACACGTATTTGACCAGAAAACCGTATTCAGGGTGTAAAAAGGCGTATACGATATAGCTGACGACAACCATGGACAAAAAATTCGGCATGATCATCACCGTCTGATAGAGTCGCGATGCCAGCTTGGCACGAACCTCGTTTACGGCAATGGCAATCGCAACGGAGAGAAGAAGACCGGTCACAATAAAGACAACATTGTAGGCAACCGTATTAATTGTTACTCGCCACGCATCGGAAGTAGCGAAGAGAAAACGGAAATTGTCGAGCCCCGCCCACGGACTGCCCAAAATTCCGTCGACGTAGTTAATGTTCTTGAAAGCAATGAAAACGCCAAACATGGGGATATAACAATTAATGAAAAAAACGATGCTTGTTGGCAGCAGCATAAGCAGCAGCACGCGGTATTTCACAATGTTTCGCAGCAAACGGGCATAGCCCCTCTGTCGCAGTGAATGAGCTTGCTTAGCAGAAAAATTTACAGATGAAGGAATTGACATAGCATTTAACCTCACTCTATTTCAATAGGATAGATTTATTATAATGAAGTTGGAAATTGGAATTCTCTATCTCAGGTGATCTCATTTATTAGAAAGTTACCTCTTAACCTGATTTCCAAATATCATCCTCGTTGTCTATTCTTCGTGTTTCGTCTTACAATCAAAAGTGGAACAAAACATCACAAAAGCATCACCTTAATAAGGTGATGCTCCGATTGTTGAGAATCCAAATTGTCATGATACCATGGTTATTATTTCACTCGTGTACCTCTAAGGGATCAGACGCTAGACAGGCTATCTAAAAATGAGTTGGGAAAAATGGTATAAATCGTTTTTCCAAACCGGCCAATCGTGGCCGCCGCTCTCCTCGTACCAAATATGGGGTACATCGTTCCTCTCCAAATAGGCATGTGTCCGGTCGCTGACATGCTTAAGATTGTCCAGAAGTCCGCATGACAACCAGAGCAAACTCAGCTTAGCCGCCGCATCTTCCGGATTCGGGACAAGCAACTCGGGTTCCTTTGTGTTTGGCGCAGAGGAAAAACCTCCAATCCAAGCAAAATGATCTAGATTGCCTAATCCGATATTGAGCGATTGTCCTCCTCCCATCGATAAACCGGCTAGAGCACGGTTCTCTCTCCTCGTCAGAACCGTATAGTTCGATTCCACATAAGGAATGAGATCATAAAGCAAATCGAATTCGAAATCCTCAAACGCCTTTAATTTGTCCGCGTCGAATAAATTGCCCTCCGCTCGGTCGTTCTGCATGGCACGGCCGTTAGGTAGAACCACAATCATGCGCGCAAGTTTATTGTCTGCATACAAATTATCAAGAATCACTTGCGGACCCGCATGATTGTACCATTCCTCTTCGTCTCCGCCGATACCATGCAATAAATAAAGAACGTTATATTCCCCTTGACCATCCGGGTAACCTGGAGGGATGTAAATCATCGCTCTACGCTTGCATCCTATTGTCTTAGAGAAATATTCAACCGTTTCAATTTTGCCGTGGGAAATATCTTCCCTGTACTGGTCATAACTCGTCGGAACGGCACGTCTTAGCAAATCATAGTTAATTGAACTCATCCTTTTTCCTTCCCCTTCCTGTTTACACCTACTTAACTGCGAAAAGTATAAACTTTCCATAATGAACAAACAACCTGTCAATTGTTACTATCACTTGTACGTTAAAGATAGAGTTAGAAGGGTTTCAGAACCATAATTAGACAGGTTGTTGATAGTGTCAAACGAATAGTAAACTCAATTTTGTAAGCGCATACATATTAATTTTACAAATAATTCACCTCTTTCATCTTCTCCTCTCCTGAAGTCTAAATGGTTATGAATCGTTATTCTTCACTTCTGAATCAGCTCTGGGTACCTCATCCACCGTATGCTTCACCACACCCTTGTACTACCATGAATTAACATATGTAAAACAAAAAAAGGAGATGAGTATTAATGATTAAAAAGAAAGTCAGTTTGGCAATGAAGCTTCTGCTGCTTGTGGCGCTAGTGATGTCGCCATTATTGCTGAGCGGCAAGAAGGCAGATGCGTGGGTTGGCATGCCGATGTCCAAGCTCCATGTAAGCGGCAACCAATTGGTGAACAGCAGTGGACAGCCTGTTTTGCTAAGCGGGTGGCATCAGCCTTCGGGCGCTTACTGGACGTACCAGAACAGCAATTACTACCTGAATCAGAATGGCGGGAATCGACATGCAGCGATCTTAGCGTATTTGAAAGATATCACCGACACCTTTACAAGCACCTCGGCCAAATACGGCAACAACCATGGATGGTATATGAATCAGGTACGTCTATTCATTGACCGGGAAGACATGGGCGACGTAGCGGCGGGCACGTACAATTTTGCCGGCCTGCAAGCCGTTACTCAGAACGTCATCATTCCTTATATCAACTATGCCAAGACCAAGGGCCTATATGTCACCCTCGGCCTAGATTTCACTTTAAGCAACAACCAAGCAACAACCCCTGCCAATCTCGCAAAGTTTAATCAGATTTGGGGTTACCTCGCTGATCAGCCAGGAATCAAGAGCGCTGACAATGTTATGTTCGAGCTCATTAACGAGCCCGTGCTGTCTGATGTCAATGGCGTCTGGGGCGGTCATCCTTCCCAATCCAATTTCATTGCGTACTGGAACTCGCTCAAAAATTTCCAAAATTCCATGATCTCCACAATTCGCAGCAAAGGCGCGGATAACGTCATCTGGGCATCGGGACTTGGTTGGGATCAATACTATCAGCTATGCGCAGCCTATCCATTGACGGATTCACTGAACAATATAGGTTATTCCGTACATTGGTATCCGGGCTATGGCGCTTATGATGACTACACTCCTTTGCAACAGCAATGGGATACCAATATTAAGCCTTGCGCTGATAATTATCCAATTAATATTACGGAGACAACCTGGTTCAAGACCCAACCGGGAGACTCTTCCTACTGGGATCTGTTCAACGGCTCGAACGCGGGCTTCGGCAAAAATACCAAAGCGATCTTCACGGCAGCGGGCAATGTGAGCATCGCTGTCCATATGAATGGATTTTTGTTGAATCCCGGCACGAGAAGCTCATTTGCAGACCCAACAGGCGGATTGATGTATGATGGCAACACTGCCCGGGACGGCATGGCTCGATTTATATTCGAATGGTACTATGAACGTGCGCAGTTCAATCCTTGGAATGGTATATGGAATGGAGTCACGAATGGCGCAACTTACAAGCTCGTCAACCGTGCTTCGGGTAAAATACTCGAGGTTCCAGGCGGCCAGAATACTAACGCGTTGCAGCTTCAACAGCGAGCAGACAATAATACGACAGCTCAGCGCTGGATCGTCACGGATCAAGGCACCTACAATAACTATTACGAATTGCGAAGCGTAAGCTCAACTGACAACAAAGTCATGGATGTTCGTAACGGGACAAAAAACAACGGGGAAGCGATTCAGCTTATGCAGGATCTCTCCAATACCGCGCAGCAGTTCAGATTGATTAAGCTCAGCAACGGTTACTGGAGCATCTTGAATGTGAATAGCAACAAAGCGGTAGAAGTCGCCGGCTCCTCCACGGCTGATGGCGCGAATATTCAGCAAAACTTATACAGCGGCAATCTCAATCAGCAATGGCAGCTGGTACAAATCAACTAATAGGAAGAAGTACAAAAAAGGTGACCTAAAGGAGGAGTGACGGGAATGACCCCCGGTTATGAATCTCTAATTCAATATGTACTTATCGCCGCCCATGTGCTCGCTTATATCCGATAAATCGTGGGAGAAAATTCGCGATCAACTTGTTTATTCAAAAGTAAACGGCGGGTTTCCCTAGATTGATGGTTAAGGATCTGAAGTATGTGGAGCGCACGCTTCTCCATGTCGTTTAGCTTTGGGGGAAGAACGTTCATCTAGAGACGTTTATTGAGGATAAAAAGATTGTGTTTCGCTGTGATGGGATGAAAACGAGTCCGAGGTTTGTTTGAGACAAGTGGATAGTGATTCATAATTCTGTTTTGAAGAGCGCTATCATATTTAAAGATGTTACAGAAAACCCGATCTCATTGGATCGGGTTTTCTGTAACACTCTTTTATGCAATTTTGTCATATACAAATATGGATAGCATACTACATTTCGATCAATTCAGTGCAGCAGTTATACGTCATAGCCGCATAGCGCTCGCTTGACGCCACGCAGCTGCTCATCGCAAACTCCCCCATGTATCATTGCTTTAAAGGTATAACCATGTTCCATGTATCGGAAGCATCCATAAAACCGTCGATGCCGTCCGAGACGGCAGCGAACAAATGTGTCGGCTTTCCGTTCTGGAAAAGTAGGAATGGCCGCTCTAGATTTCCCAGCGTCTGCACCGTGCCATCATCATAGCGTACCGTCCGGGAGTAGCTTTGCGGCTGTCCATGCAAGCTCCATTTCAACCCGTCTGGAGACTCCGCGTAGATGCCGCCGTATTTTTCACCACATAGACGCCCTTCCATATCTTTGGCGATCAAATGGTATCCTTTCGCTGTTTGCCAGATGAACGGATCTTCGATATGGAACGACTCCGGGGGAAACACTGGCTCGCCGCTCAGCGCCCGGTATGGTCCCTCGTAGTGATCCGCATACGCGACGCCAATAGTCATGCCGCCATGCAGGTTGCTTTCGTAGCTTCGTGCCTTGTAGATCAGCAGCACGGAACCGTCCTCCCGGACACACGGAGCCGGATTGGAGGTCAGAAAGCTATCGAATCGGCCGGGACGTGTTGGCAATATCGGCTCATCTGCTCTGCGCCAAGGGCCGAATACGCTGTCCGCGACAGCCAGGCCTACCCGTTTGTTCGCCCGCGCCACGATGCATTGCGGATCGGTTAACCCGAAATTTTCGGGTGGCTCCGGATCGCCCAACGGATGGGTCGAGCCCGTATAATAAAGTAGATATTTGTTGTTGTGCTTAACGATATGGGGGTTGTGCGTGCAGCGTCCGTCCCAATATTGCGCTCCCCTCGCCGGAAGCGCCACCTCGCGGAATTCGTACGGTCCCTCGGGCGTATCCGAGTCCGCCCTGACAATCTCTGAAGCCGTCATCCAGCCGGGGTGCATCGGCAGAGTCTTCGGCCAGCGCGAGGCAAACATATGGAATTTGCCGTCCTCGCCCTGCACGACGGAACCACACCATATCCAATAACCTTCCATTCGGAAGCCGCCGCCACGCGGAGCCGGCAGCATCGTGTTAGTATGCATGTAACGTCACCTCGCCTTTTCCCTCTGCTCCATAGCTTCTGCGAACCATGGTCTCCCATCCTTTCAAATAAAGTAAATAACCGGCATGCTCCGCACAGCTATGGAACGACATAGCCATGCCGTCGGACCGACCGCCGGCATGCTTGATCATCAATTACCCTAAGGCGTATTCAGCCCCACATCGCCTGCCGCAAGCGGGCGATTCAGCAGAGGCGCTCCGGAATATTCATCCGCCCCCACATCCGTTGTCGCCCGCATTTGGCCGTCCATATCCGCCTGCACGAACGCGTATGTCCCTACAGCGGCGTCAATCGCTTGGCTGCTTGCGGACAACTTCTGGATGCCGCTCACCGTAGTGAGCAGCGGATTGATATTTCGGATCTGCCCCGAGCTGCGCGATATGTTGCTAATGGTGCTGCCATACCCGATGTTGCCCTGAAACAGCGTATTCGTTGTCGCCGCCTCGTAATAAAGCGTGCCGGTGCTGTTGCGCACGATATTGTTCGCCACGACGGAATCCTGCGGAGCATACGCTTTGCCCGATCCAATGACGATGCCGGTTGTGCTGTTTACAATCGTATTGTTGACGATAAGCGCCCGGTAAACTTTCCACTGTTTGCGTAATTGTTCGACCGTCGGGCTTGGAGGAGAGCCTCCAGTACCTCCGTCGAAATCGCCGTTTGGCAAGTAGATTGCTTCGCCTGTCAAATTCTCGAAGTAGTTGTTATAAATCTTATGGTCATTGCCGAACATCCGGATGCCTTCCTGATCCGACTCGACACCGTCCCCGAGGAAGAAGTTGCCGTATACGCTGTTGTTATGGCCGTGCCGCAGCGTTAGGCTGCCCTTGGACGTGAGGAATGTATTGAAGCGCACTGAATTGCTGCTGCTCTTGACCGAAACAATTTCCGGCTCGCCGTCGCAATTCTGAAATACATTATATTGTATCGTATTATAGCCGTGGGAGAGCGTTAGACCGGACAAGCCGAGACGGATCGTCTCTTTGCCGTTGGCTACCCATGGGCCTACATCATGGAAATAGTTGTATTCAATAATATCGTATTGCGAAATTTGCCCTGAGCCATCCTGTCCTTCGTAAGCGATCAGCGGTTCGGTGTCGCTCTTCATTCCGAAGTCGTTCCGGTCGATGCGGTTATGATGACTGTTCGTGCCCCGCACTTGCAACCACATCAGGCCGCCGCCTGAGCTTGGCAGCGCAAATGTATTACGGGTCAGTCGCACATGGTGCGAGCCTTCGAGCACCACCGCGCCATTGCTTGTGTTCGTAAACTTTAATCCGTCCAACACCACATGCGAGGAGTTCTCGACGCGGAAGCCCGATGCTCCCGAGATGATAGCTTGGCCGCGGTTTTTCGCCTTAATGACGATTGGAGCGTTGGCGGTGCCGTTTTTGTTCTGAACAGCAAACGGGCTTGTACGCGAATACGTGCCGTTTGCCAGCACAATCGTTTTACCCGCCGCAGCGGTTGCAAGCTCGGCAGTGAGCTGCGTGGAAGTGCTAACTTCGACAACCGTCCCTTCGCTACCGCTGCCGCTTGAATCGCTGCCATAAATTTCGACCTCTGCGAAGCTGTTCCATGCGTTCACCGAGTTGCCGTGGCCAACAATACGAACGTAGCGTACAGGGGCCACATCGGCAAAATCAAATGTCTGCAAGCTGTTGCTCAGACTGCTGACCGCTCCCGAAAGTGCTGTGCTGAAGTTGTAGCCATCATAGGAAGTCTGGATATCAAAGCTGAAAGTTCGCTCCGCCCCGTTGGTGAAGGCGATCTTCACATATTCCACTCGTTTGCTCGATCCAAGGCCGTATTGGACCCACTCCCCGTCGCCACTCGCCGCCCAGCGCGTGCCGAGATCGCCGTCGATCGTATTCGCGACGATGTTGCCGTCATCTCCACTAGCCATTAGCTGCGGTACAGTAACCGCCAGCTTGCTTACACCCGGCGAAGGGCCGCTCGCGGTGCCGTACAGTTCAACTTCGGTATAGCTGTTCCACAGGTTGGAGGAATTGCCGTGCCCAACGACCCGCACATAGCGGGCAGAATCGACATCCGGAAAATCGAACGTTTGCAGGCCTTCCACAAGGCTGCTCACAATTCCGCTGCTGACGGTCGTGAAGGCGGAACCGTCCGTAGACGTCAAAATATCAAAAGTAGAAGTGCGGCTTGCCCCATTCAAAAAAGCAATTTTAATGGAAGACACTTTGCGGTTTACGCCCAAATCGTACTGAATCCATTGCCCGTCGCCATTCGCTGACCAACGTGTGGCGAAATCGCCGTCCACCGTGTTGGCCGGAACATTGCCGTCATGTCCACTCGCCGTCACGCTGGAGCTGCCAATTGTGAACTTCGTATCGGCCGCCCGCGCCGCTCCTGGCATTAACGCAACTAGCATACAGAGCAAAATCATGCATGTCATACTTTTGGTTCCCATAATTCTTCATCCTTTCCGTTATGAATTGATGGTTATTGAATCATTCCCTTCGTTCCGTCCGCACCTCCTCTCAAGAATACGGAAGCCGGGAGGTGCTTCCAGTCCTCCCGGCTTCGTTAATACGGCCCATGATCCCGCTCAAAAAATATGCTGGCTCCAGCCTTTGCTCTTCGCCAAAGCTTCAATATAATAGTAATCGCCGTAAATCAGCGATACGTTGATGTTGCTATTGACTGGCTTATGCCCGGTTGCTCCGAGCAGAATGCCTTCATACTTCGGCTGATCGAACGTACTGTAGTTGTTCGACAACGAGCGCAGAATGCGCGTGGCCGCGAGCTGATATAAAGCGGCTTCCTCAGGAGGCACCTGCGACGCGATATCGATCAGTCCGGATGCCGCGCAGCTTGCCGCCGAGGTGTCGCGCGGCTCGTCTGTCAAGTCGGCCGCCGCACGGAAATCCCAATGCGGCACATCGTCTTCCGCCAACGCGCTAATGAAATAATGCGCCACCCGCTTCGCCGCATTCAAGTAACGCGCTTCCCCCGTATAACGGTAAGCGCAGCTCATCCCGTAGAGCGCCCAAGCTTGGCCACGCGACCAGGACGATTGCGGCGCGAAGCCCTGTCCACCGTCATAACGCTCCACTTCGCCCGTCTCCGGATCGAAGATTACGATATGATGCACCGAGCCGTCGTCTCTTATAAACGAGCGGAGCACCATATCTGCATGAGCAACCGCAATATGCTTGAAGCGCGGATCATCGCTTTCTTCGCTCGCCCAGAACAGCAGTGGCAAATTCATCATCGAATCGATGATCGACCATCCCGTCTGGTTGCGGGGCCACGCTCTAATGAACTGTCCGACCGGGTTGTACCTGCCTGCCAAATAGTTGGCGGCAAACAGCCCGCGCCGCCGTGCGTCCTCGTCGCCGGTCAGCTTGTAGCGAATAACCGATGTCGGCAGAAACTGAAAGCCAACATCGTGGTGGAAATGGTTGTCTCGCAAGTAACATTGCTCCATGCGTACATCCCAAGGCTCTGCCTCCTCCCGATAACGCCGCTCTCCGGTCATATCGTACAGAATCCACAGAATGCCCGGCCAAAAGCCCGAAATCCACTGATCCACTTTGATCTGGTCATATTTGCCTGCTGCCGAAACATGCGGCGCTTCTGTCCAGCCCGCTTCGATCATATGATCAACTTTAATCTTCACTTTATCCCACCAATCCGACAGCTCGGATGGTTTCAGCTTCACATTTTCATGGCTCATCTCAAAATTCCACTCCTTATCCTAACCTTTGATGGCACCGATCAAGGCGCCTTTCACGAAATATTTTTGCAATAACGGGTATACCAAAAAAATCGGAAGGGTAGCTACCATAATCGTGGCGTATTTCAATGTCTCGCCGAGTATGATGATCTCATCCTGGGATGCTCCCTCCGCCATGGAGCTCGCCTCGCCGATAATCAATATTTCTCGCAGGATCAACTGCAACGGATACATCGACCGATCCTGAAGGAAGATCATGGCATTAAACCACGAGTTCCAGTGGCTTACTCCGTAATACAGGCCTACCACTGCAAGCACGGGCTTGCATAACGGCAGGAAGATGCGGAACAGAATGACAAAGTCGTTGGCGCCATCGATCTTGGCCGACTCTTCCAGCGCATCCGGCACCGCCTCGAACGAAGTCCGCATAATAATGAGGTTAAACGCGCTTATTGCTGTAGGCAGGATTAGCGCCCACAGTGAGTCCGTAATGCCCAGCCCTCTAACCAGCAAGTAGAACGGAATTAATCCACCACTGAAAAACATCGTAAACACGATAAAGAGCGTAAGCTGCTTGCGATATTGCAACGTTTTTCTGGACAAGGCGTATGCGGCGAAGGAAGTGAGCAGCAAATTGAGAGCCACGCCTACAATGACAATAAATAACGTGTTGCGATAGCCGAGCAGGATCATCGGGTTGCTGAATACCGCCTCGTATGTTTCAAGCGAGAAGCCCAGCGGCTTCCAAAGAATACCCTTATGCGCCATCATCAGCGCCGGTTCGCTGAATGAAGCAAATGCCACGTACAGAATTGGGTACATTGTTGCAATCATGAGCACGGACAAAAACAGCGTATTGCAAACCCGGAATATATGTTCACCCAAGCTTACTCGCATGCGAACCCTCCTCTACCACAAGCCCGTATTGTTCAACTTCCGGCTTATCCAGTTGGAGCCGATAACGAGCGCGAAGTTAATCACGGAGTTGAACAATCCGACTGCTGAGCTGAAACTGAATTGAAAATCTTGAAGCCCGACTCGGTACACATACGAGGAAATGACATCCGCTGTCACATAAGTGGTCGGGTTGTACAGCAGAATAACTTTCTCGAAGCCAACGCTCATAATTCGGCCAATGTCCAGGATGAGCAATATAACGAAGACGGGCAGCAGCCCCGGTAGAGTAACATTAAGCATCTGCTTCCAGCGTCCACCGCCGTCGATCTTGCAAGCTTCATATTGCTCGGGATCGATCGCAGACAGCGCGGCCAAATAAATAATTGTACCCCAGCCTACATGCTGCCAAATATTCGAGGAAACGAAGATCGTCCGGAAAAAAGACGGCTCCAGCAGCATCGTGATCCGCTCGCCGCCGAAAAATGCGATAATATCGTTAATGACGCCGTCACTGCTCGTAAAATCCTTGATCATGCCGCAAATAATGACAAGCGAAATAAAATGCGGCAAATAAGTGATCGTCTGAACCGAACGCTTGAACAGCGCATTTTTCACCTCATTAAGCAGCAAGGCGAGAATAAGCGGAGCGGGAAAACCGAAAACGAGATCGTACAAGCTTATCATCAGAGTGTTTTTAAACACCCGCCAAAAATACATTCCGCCAAAAAAGTCTCTGAAATGCTCCAGCCCTGCCCACGCGCTGCCCCCAATTCCAAGCCTGGGATTAAAATCCTTGAACGCAATAATCGCACCGTACATCGGAAAATATTGAAAAATAATGAAATATGCCAAAACAGGAGTAAGCATGATGTACAAATACTTGTTCTTAACTATGTCTTTCGCGAGATTAAGCGGCAGACGCCCGGCATGCGCGACTTTGCTGCGTCCCAGCTTCAACTGAGCCATCTCCTACTCCTCCTGTCCACATGCAGCATCATCGGCAGGGGATGGTTGCACCACCCCCTGTCCCCACGGCGGCCTGCAGCCTACCGCAAGACGATACATGGAGTTATCTTTTGTTGTAGCGTTCCAAGGCACCTTGATAGATGTCGATTACATCGCGAATGCCCATATCTTCCAGCTGCTTCACGAAGCTGTCGAACTTGTCGAGCGGTTCGTTGCCCATTAAAAATTTGATGAACATTTCTTCCAAATACGTGTTGATTGCCGTCATCGTCTGCGCTACCTTCTTGCTCTCATCTACAGTAGGCGTAATGAACGCGGGCAAGATATGTTTCTCCGCATCGGTCTCCGACCAAACCTTGACCGCCTCATCCTGTTGCGGAAACGTGTTGGTCGTTTTTTGCTCATGCATCGGGAACGGGCCATTCGGAACTGTATATTGCGCCAGCATCTGCTGCGAAGTGTACTTTTCGTTTTTCACGATCATATCGGTAAATTTCGGGACGCCGTTGTCCATCGTGTAGCTTTCGCCTTCAACGCCGAAGTTGTACATTATGGTTCCTTGCTCGCTAAATGCGAAATCCAGCCATTTTACTATCGTTTCCAGGTCTTTCGCTGATGTCGTCACGGCCGCGCTTGCTTTCGGGTTATATTTGAAATCGCGCTGTCCGGTGAATGGTTTTTCGCCTGCTTTCAATACCGGATAAGGAGCCGCTGCGAGATTAAAATCCGGATTTTGTGCTTTGCCGGACTCCAGCCATTTGCCCATCCCGCCGCCCAGCAGGTAAACAGTTGCGCCGGACTCGCCGTTCAGAAACCGCTTATCCAGCGTGTTGCGCTCGACAATTGGGAAGTCTTTATCAATCAGTCCTTCGGAATACCACTGGCGGAACAACGTCAAAACATCTTTGTATTGCGGATCTAACGGACCGTATTTCACTTTGCCCTGATCGTCAATATAGAAGCCGTGCGACGTTTTGTATGCGCCGAAAAACGCATCCTGTAAATTCATTTTGTTCGCGTATAGTGCCGTCAGCGGTGCTGCGGCGCCTTTTTTCTCTTTGAACGCTGTCAGGACCTTATGCCAATCATCTATCGTTACAGGCAATTGCAGCCCCAGCTCATCCAGCCAGTCTTTGCGCAGCATTGGTCCGCGGAAGACTACGCCTTCCGAGTTGCGTACCATCGGGAAGGCGTAATATTGGCCGCTGTCGGTTTTCACCATTTTATCCAGATCCGGATCAGCTTCCAGCATCTTCTTTAGATTAGGCGCATATTTATCGATCAAATCGTTGAGCGGTACGATAACCCCGTCTGCAATCGCCTTTTCTGGTCCACCTGGATAGATGCTCCAGTCGTACTCCAGCACATCCGGCAGCTTGCTGGAAGCCAGCAACAAATTAAACTGCTCTTCCGCTTGACCGTCGGTCGGGTGGATGTAGGTTACTTTCACGCCGGTAGCTTCTGCAATCGCCTTCCCGATTGGCGCTTCCGCCAGATTCGTTGTAAATGTAATCAGGTTTCCGTTGATTGGAGCCCAGTACGAGAACGTATCTTTGGCATCCAGCGGATAAACCGGCTTATTCGCTCCCTCGTTGCCTTTGCTTTCGTCATTGCCGCCCGTATTGCTGACGGCGCTTTGAGTTGGCTCTGTCTTGTCCTTGTTGCCGGAGCCCCCATTACTAGTGCATGCGGTTAACAACAATGAGAGTACCATTGTGATCCCCAGTGTAAGCTGCAGCCCTTTGTGCATCTTGCCGTTACGATTTTTCGCCATTGTGCCCCTCCGTTCTTTTCGTATCGAATATGTTGATGTGAATACGCTTTCATCGTAACGCTAATTCAGTGCCACAAACCATTGTCAAAACCTCAAATATACTGCAATTTCTCAAAAATGAGGGTAGCAAAACTGTAAGTTAACCGCTTTTTCTTGAAAAAAAGCCCGAGAGCTACTTGACTTCCCTGTAGCGCCCGGGCGTAATGCCTTCGAATTTTTTAAATATGCGGTGGAAGGTATTCACATCGTTGTAACCGACCATCAGCGATATTTCGCTGACATTATATTTCTCACTGGTAAGCAGCAATTTGGCCTGCGCCAGCCGCGTCTTGTTAATGTAGTCGAGCAGAGATTCGCCCGCAAGATCCTTAAACAGTTTGGAAACATACGACGGCGTCATGGAAAAGGCTTCCCCGATCATCGAAATGTTCAGGTTCTCGTCTTGGTAATACTCGTTAACATATTTCATGACCTTATCGATTAGCGGATTGCTGCAGTATTCGCGGTTATTATTAACGTAGCCGCACAAAAGCTCCAGCATATCGTATAGCTGGCTGCGCATCTCCCCAACCGTCTGGCATTGCATCAGGCGTTCGATGGCGCGCACTCCGTCAGGCATATCCGGCTTGCCCGCGATGCGGATTTCTCCGATTACTTTTTGCAGCGTTGCCATCAGATCGAACATGAGACATTTCGCTGTATGGAAAGGATACGGCTCTGTCGTAACATTTTTCTGAATAATCTCCCCGACGAACGTTTTCGCCTTATCGAGCTGGCCTTCGCGAACCATAACGATCAATTGCTGCTCGGCCTTGAGAGGATAAAAATAACCACCC
The DNA here is from genome assembly GCF_052115145.1 of Paenibacillus sp. 2TAB26. NCBI lineage: Bacteria > Bacillati > Bacillota > Bacilli > Caryophanales > Paenibacillaceae > Paenibacillus > Paenibacillus sp. 2TAB26. The sequence goes on along the minus strand of NZ_JBFRGC010000012.1, from coordinate 146,952 downwards.
GGAGCAGCCCCCTGGTTGTCGTTGCCACTCAGGTCAGCATAATGAATAATGCCCCCGCTGCCTGCAATGATACGGTATTCCATCGCCTCGACCGCTTCCTGAAACGCCTGGAAGATGCCATATTCGCCCTCCTGCTGTGCACTGATGGCTGCGGTCAACTGGACATCGGCATGACTTGCGATGAACGACATCGTTTCTTCCGCGATGTGCTCCAGCTCCCCCCGCTGCTCCTCCGGCGAAACAAGCTGATGGTTGACAATGCAGGCGAGCAGCTCCTGGTCCAGCTCTACCGCATAGGCGTTGACGGACTTTCGCGCAACCTCCTCGACCACATTGGCGATCAGGAAGTGCAGCAACCGCTTGTTATGTACCTGATCCTCATCCTTCCGATGGAACTTGCCGAAATGCTCGATGCGCAGCAAGATAACAGAAAATCCGCCCAGCGGGAAGCGCAGATCATAGGCTGAGAACGATTCGTGCAGCGGGATATGGCTGTCGAGCTGCCCCTTCAGCAACCGCTGCAGGAAATGCGATCTGAGTGTATTGTTATGCTGATTCAGCTTGTTATGAAGCTCCTCCTTCTCATGGAAGGTGCTGCTCAGCGCCTGCTCCAGAAAGGAGTATTCATTAGAGCCGCGATCGAATGTAACACCAGCCTTGAACGACAAGCTCTGAATGAGCGCATGAATCGGCAGGTAGTTCCGCTTGAGCAACCAATACGTCACGCCACCGCCAATAATAAGGCAAAGCAAGATGCTTGCGATCGTCAATTGCTCTACTACGTTCATCTTCTGGTGGTATACGCCCGCCGGAAGCGTCATCACATATTTCCATCCCGTAATGGAGGAGGTTGTATAGGATGCAACAAGCCTGCGACCGGAAGCCTCGATCTCCAGTTGCCCTGATTCTTCCGGCATATCGCTGTAGTTTAGAGCAGGTTCCGCCAGCGACTCGCCCGTAGACGCAATGAACCGATTGTCTTCATCCAAAATAAAGATTGTGCCTTCCTCCGGCACCGACGCTTGCTCCAGCAGCTTGCTGCGGTCAATCATAAATAGCAAGACAGCTCCCGGCTGATTCATGATCGTTGATGTCGCATTTTGGGCATACATGACCGTAGGCCTCCACTCATTCTCTTCAGATACAACAACCGAGTGGTAGCCTTTAATGTACCATTGGTCAAAATAATCTTGAAACGACTGGAACGGCATCTGCTCTTCAAGGCGGATATGGTCGTATAACGCTTCGATGTTCATACGGTTGTTACGGGCGATGACCGTATCGCTATTTTTGTAATAAATATAAATGCCTTCAAGAAAATCGTTAGCAATTTCATATACCCGCAAATCATTGGCGATTTGGTATATTTCGTAGTGATCTGAATCAGACAAAATGGGATCGGCAGAAATAAATGATGCGATTCGCCTGTTGAGGCTCACCTCGAGGCTTAGGCTCTCGATTCCTTTGAACTGGCTATCTATGGCTTGCTCCATCTGAACAAGAATGGATTGGTTGGCACGGTTAATTTCGGCCTTTACAACGTTCAGCGTCGCGCCGTATATAACGCCGCTGATCAGAATGGGCACGAGCAGCACCGAAATGTATGAAAGCATCCAGGTCAGAAATACGCTGCGATTTTTGTGCCGGAGCTGCTTTAGATAGATCGTCCACCGGTTTCGAGTTTGGGCCATAGGTTCTCCTCCATGTTAGCTTTAGTCGGAGTCGGGACCGACGTCAATTCTTGTTAGAATGGCCGGACAACGAATATCCTCGACTTCCGCTTTCTGATTGTTGATACATACCGCCGGAGACGGCCGGTATTCATATATGGTCGGTTGCTCCTTGCCGCATACACGGTTGTAAGCGATTACACAATTCTCAGGCGCATAAGGAATCCGCTTGCCCAGCGTAATGCCATGACGACAATTAACAATCGTATTATTCACGACATGCGCGCGATAAACTCGCCAATGTTTCCTCAGTTCCTGCTGCGTCAGCGCCTCCGGATAGCCATCCGGACCCCCATCGTAGTTACCGCCGTCAATGAGCAGCGCATCCAACGTTAAGTTTTCCATATAATTATCAAAAATGTGATGGTCGTTGCCGTAAATGCGAAACCCGCCCATCTCTTCCTTCATGCCATCACCGATAAACACATTGTGATGAAAACGGTTTCCATGTCCGTGCCGCGCAGTCACTTGGCCGGCGGAGCTTTGGAATGTGTTGTACCGAATTGTATTATAGCAGCTTTTGACCGAAATGATCTCGGGCTCTCCGTCGCAATTTTCAAACAGATTGTGTTGAATCGTAATATAACCGTTCGAGAGAGAGATTCCGGACAAGCCGAGCCGGATCGCTTCAAGCCCGTTGACGACTCGTGGGCCTATATGATGAAAATAATTATATTCGATAACATCATGCTGTGAAATTTGTTCCCCGTCGCCATCAAAAATGACGAGCGGTCCAAGGTCGGCCTTTGGCCCGAACTCGTTGCGTTCGATCCGGTTCCAGCCACTGCCGCTTCCCACCACAGACAACAGGCTATACTCCGCCCCAACCTGTCGCGGCTCAAATCTATTCCGCGCAATCCTCACATGCCGCGAACCGTCCAAAATGATAGATTCGCGCTGCTCGACCTGGAATAGCAGCCCCCATACCTCTACATAAGCAGAGTTCAAGATGCGTATACTTGATTCGCCAGCTATCGTCGCTTTTCCTTTATTGACAGCGCGAATGCTTAATATGGCGGTGTCCGATCCCACTTTGCCTTCAATGATATAGTCTTCATTCCGCTCATAAACGCCGTCTGCCAACAAGATCGTGGAACCAGGTTCTGCCCGGCCCATGGCTGCCGCCAACTCGTCGCTGCTCGATACCCAATAAATAGTAGTCATCTTCCCACCTGCTTCCTATTAAATAGGCTGATATGATCCGCAGCCTCTGCAGGATCATATCAGCAACTTCACAACTTCTATTATGAAAGATACGTTTCCCATGCCATAGTGTAAAAAAATGAAACAATCATAAAAAAGTAAACTGAGGCTCAAAAATAGCGAAAATAATCGCCTTGCAACCTGTAAATCGCAACCTGCCGGTGGACAAAACATGAGAAAGGACGTATCCCGATATCAAATCGTGGATACGTCCCCTTTGCAGTTGCCTGTTTACCAGCCCGCTTAACCGAAAAAAAAGTAGGCAACCTTCATCTCTTCTTCCTTCAACAGCAACTTTTGTGCTGCTTCAAGCAGAGGCGTGCGGTCATAGACAAGACTTCTCATTGCAATATTGCCATCGGTAATCGTGAAATAGTGCGCTTCTTTCGACGGATCGTCGCGACGGCGGTAGGACACGCTTCCCGGATTCAGCCACAATCTGGCGTCGCTCAAATAATGAATGCATCTGCGATGTGTATGTCCGAAAATAATGCGGCGATCTCCTGTGTCCTCTGTTGTCTCGCCACTGCGTTCCTCCCAGAAAGCGTCGTACTTGGGCAAGCTGTCAATCGTCAAATAGTTGTCGTACAGATGCTGCATCGTATAACGATAGCCATCCATTTCGAATGTGCGGTAGACTGGTATGCTTTCTAGGAAGGAAATTTCCGCTTCACCGAGCAGCCTTGCATTGCAATGTGCCCACTTGATACTATCCTCCGCCACATCATGACCTCTATTGCCGTTTCGGTATAGGTCAATAATAATGTCGTCGTGGTTGCCGCGAACGCAAATTGCATCGTTCTTATGCACCCATTCGATAACTTCCCGCGGGAAAGGACCGTAGTCTACGAGATCTCCCGCGCAATAGATTAAGTCACAGTCGGGTTCTGCTTTGCGGATCGATTCCAATGCATAGACGTTGCTGTGAATATCCGAAATAATTAAAGCTTTCATATTCAGTTCAACTCCCAAAAGTTCAATATTCCCAGCAGTACCGTCACCGCTTCCGTCCGCGCAATGTATCCCCTGGCATGAAACGGTTGCGCTCCAGCAGATAATCCCTTAGTAGCGTATCATTCATCTCGGCGAAACCAGCTTTACTCCCCCTCGTCACCCGGCACGAACCCACTCCAGCATTCAGATCTAAGTGTTCTCCCATTTGCCGAGCACACTCTCCCTCCTTTATATAAAAAAATGGAACTTTAATAAATCGTCAAAAGCTAAAACCGCCCTCGTATATTTCTACTTCCTATCTGCAATTTCTGGAATGGGCATCAAATGTTAAAAAAGTCACTCATGAGATCGTACATTTTCGTGAAAAAGGCACGTACGCTGCCTCATATTAGCTTCCATTATCTCAATAAATAGAGCAGGTTACCGTAGCACCTGCTCATCAATGTTTTTTATTCAAATCGTGACTCGTTTGTGCTCGGCAACCCTCAAATGCAAGGGGGCGGGATGTTTTTCATCCTATTTAGAAGATTAAATGATTAACTTGCTATTCCTATCCATTTTCTTGCGAAATCCTTTTACATAAAAAGTCCGGAAATTGTCTGATCATTAAGCTTGATATCACAAAGCAGAAATTGGTCTAATTATATACTGCTCACCTGCAACTGTAGGAAAAGAAATTTCCTTAATATGCTGATCCGACTTAGCTATAACTACTCCATTATTGATAGCTTCAACTTCTACTTCAGCATCTATCGTACAATTGCGTCCTAGCTTTGAAACAAGCTTGGCCTGCGAAAGCCTACCGCTTGCCCATTCGATCCCTATCTCGAATCCGCCGCGCGCACGCAAGCCTGTTACGCTTCCCGTCTGCCAAGTATCCGGCAAAGCCGGCAGCAGTTGCAGCTTCCCTGCATGTGACTGCAGCAGCATTTCAGCAATGCCAGCCGTTACCCCAAAGTTTCCATCAATCTGAAATGGAGGGTGAGCATCAAAAAGATTCGGGTAAACTCCTCCAGCATGCCCTCTATCTGGGTCCCTCTCATCAACAATTCGCAGCAAATGACTAATTAATTTACGAGAACGGTTGCCTTCGCCAAAGCGTGCCCATAGTCCAACTTTCCATGCGAGACTCCAACCTGTTCCTTCATCACCCCGAATTTCTAAAGAGCGGCGAGCTGCCTTGAACAAGTCACTATCGTGATCTTTCGTAAATTGACTGCCCGGATAAACGCCATATAAATGTGAAACATGGCGGTGATGGGGATCCTCTTCATCGAAATCAACAGACCATTCTTGGAGTCTGCCTCCTCTTCCGATTCGAAGCGGAGCTAACTTATCTCTCTTGCTGAGCAGCTCCTTCTGCCACTCCTCATCCACCTGCAGCACTTCTGCAGCTTCAACGCAGTTTGTAAACAGCTCCCAAATAAGTTCCATATCCATAGCGCTTGCCGTCGACACACCAACCAAGCTGCCATTCGCAGGATTTTTGAATTTATGCTCGGGAGAAGTGGAAGGAGATGTAACTAACGAGCCTTGATGATCCTCCGTTAAATAATCACTTATGAACAGAGCCGCCTGCTTCATAATCGGATATGCACGCTCTTTAAGAAATAGGAGACTACCGCCAAATAAATAATGCTCCCATAAATGACTGCATAGCCATGCTCCCGCCATCGGCCATAGTGCCCAGACTGGATCGCCATGCCCATAGTCGCCTACAGGAGCTGTTTGTGCCCAAATATCAGTATTTTGATGAGCTGTCCAGCCTCTTATGCCGTAATGCACCTTGGCTGTCTCACTTCCTTTAATTTTCAAACTGTCAATCAAATCGAATAATGGGTCGTGACAATCGGGCAATCCGCAGGACTCTGCAAGCCAATAATTCATTTGCGCATTAATATTCAGCGTCCAATTGCTGCTCCACGGCGCCCTCGTTTCTCGGTTCCATATACCTTGAAGATTAGCCGGCTGACTTCCTTTCCGAGAGCTGGCAATAAGCAAATATCGTCCATATTGGAACAATAGCTCTATGAGTCCATGATCATCAGCCCCGTGCATCCTAATCCGATCATTTATTGGTATCTCTGATTCATGTGCCGATGAAGCCGGAGCTAATTGCAATTGGACACGATCAAACAAAGGCTTGTAGTCGGCAAGATGTTTATCCTTCAGCACATCGTAGGACTGATCTGCCGCTAGCGATAATCGTCTTGTTACCTCCTCGGACGGATTCTTCCCCTCATGAGTAGGCGACTTATCATAACCGTTAAAGCTAGATGCAGCAGTCCATATAAGCATAACCGAAGAAGCTTTACTGACATGCAGACCGCTATCATCCAGCTCTATTAATCCTCCATCCGCTGTTGCGGTTAACCCCGCCTCAAAGCGAATAGCCTCACTTTCCGCTTCTTCTTTATATACGATTGGGTTATCGGTACAATAATAGCTTGGATCCACATGATTCGGACAGCGGCCATTCATGACGAGACTATCATCACGCACAGAAATTCGATATTTTAGCGGACTCTGCATCCTAGCAGAGAAGTTAAGCGACGAAGCTTCGCTGGCAGTTAATCTCATTACAAGTATTTTATCTGGGTAAGAACAGAACGTCTCACGAATGATACGGTTATTTCCCACCTTAAACTCAACACGGGCAATAGCAGTCGCCAAATCAAGGCTTCGTTTGTATTCGGTGGCTAGATCTCCATGATAAAAATCGAGTATGAGATCTCCTAATGGCAAGTAGGATTGTGTATAGGGGCCCAACATAGACTTCGCTAACTCGTCTGCTTCTTCATATCGCTCTTCTTGCAGCAGCTTCCTAACTTCGGGCAACACCGCTAATGAATTCGGATTATTATCTCCCTTAGGAGGACCTGACCAAAGCGTGTCCTCATTTAGTTGTAATCGTTCTCTTTCCACACCGCCGAAAATCATCGCCCCTAGATGCCCATTCCCAACAGGCAGCGCCTCTGTCCATACATCTGCCGGCTTGTCAAAATACATGTTCATTCACGTTCACTCCTCTTCGTTGTTTCCCGATAACTGCCGGGGGTTACGCCAACATATTGTTTAAATACTTTATAAAATGCCCTAGCCACACAAACATTTGAAACCTGATCTGCTTTCTGAAACGTCTGCTGAGTATGTCTGGTAAAGGACTGGTCAGAGAGGTTCATGTAACAGCATGTGAACTCGTTTTCATGTTTGCCTCCTTTCTATAGTCTTAATTATAAAACGTTTTCATTAAATGAATACGGATCATTTATAAGCACTTAGGTATCCGATATTAAGGTGCTGTAAATACAACATAAAAATCCCAAACCCCTAAGTTATTAGGGGATTTGGAATTTGCTTCAGTTGGGCTATTCGTTTGGTTCGCCGTATCGGACAAGCAGCATCCCATGTTCAAAGCTTCCCTTATTAGCCTGCGCTTGCTTGACTTACCGAAACGTATGGAGCTAAGTTATCTGCACATTCTTTATAAGCTGACCCACATTCGTATCATTCAGATCCTTTAAACCCTCCGATTGTCATTGTCTAAGCTAATTGCATACTCCGCTTCCGCAGAAAGCGCCAAAATCTCTGGCTGGCGATCTTCCAGTTGTCTGGATGGCATGTAGATGTCTCTCTCCTTTAATAGAGGAGAAATTTTCAGAACAATCGAATGGCTCGCCAATTGATCACGAAATCTCTTTAAGCCTATTTTCCAAGGGACGCCGTTATAGAACTGATCTGCGACGCATTGTCCGGCAATATAGGCTTGTGCTACGTCTCCTACGAAATCGACGATCAACGTGATTTCGCTCGCTTCATTGAATGCCGAAGCATCTATACGAATCTCCCATTCAGGAGCTGTTCCTTCTTGCCCCTTATCTTCGAATAAATATTTGAAGAAATCTCCGTTTAGCGAAGAATCACGGATCCGCTTCCATGAGAATTCGACTTCACGAGTTTGCAGGATCGGCTTGAACACCTGGAATATCCCCTCTTTGTCTTGTGAGGACTCCAACGGTACGCCCTGACAAGTGATGCTATGTTTAACAGGAGGATAAACAGCAAATGCCATCCGGTCGGCTTCAGTACCGCTAATGCGCAATCCTTTCTCCTTAAACACGACGTTTCCTTCGCATAGAATTAACCGTTCACCTCCAAATGCCCGGCCCTTCCACAAATGCAGCGACTGCTCTTCGGTTATTGTCAGCACCTTAACGACATGACTGGCAACAGAGCGAACAGCGAATTCGCAGCCAGATCCCGGTTTCAGATCGGAAATGGCGAGCGTACCATCCTGCCGAACCAAAGTTCCCTCTTTCAATTCGACATCGGAAACGGTATCCGATTCGAAGGCGAATTCGGGGCGCACGCCAGAAACCTCGAAGAATACATACAGCGTCTCCCCATCTCCGCGAAGCCTACATAACAACTGTGCGGTCGCATATTTCAAACGTACACCGTCCATATCCATATGGAATGGCCAGAAGAAGTAACCGTCCTTCTTAAGCGTAAATCCATTTGCAGGAACGTTCAGCTCACCTCCGGGCAACCGCAATTCAACCTGTACGTCATCCTTGTCTTTCATCTCCGTCAGTCTCTGGTAGTTGTTGAAGAACAGGAAGCCGCTATCTCCTTGCGCTCGCGCTACGACGCGTACCGTCTCGTTATCCTCCAAGGACGAAGGCCGAACTTGCGGAAAAACCACAGCCATGGGCGCAAGCCTATCTCCGAAATCGTGTAGAAATAAATGAAGCCGCTTTAGTTTTCTATAAGAATCCCTGATTCCGCCAAACTCTCCGAGCGGCGCCTGGAAATCGTAGCTCCGTACGGGCAACTGATTGCCTTGTGAATTGGATTCTTGCATCGTTGAAAGTTCTCCGAGCGGCTGGGTTCCTCCATGATACATATAATAGCCCAGCAGATTGCACCCGTTAGCTATCTTAATCATCGCCATCGCGCCAACGTCGTCCGCCTGTATGATAGGACGCCGATGATAGGTAATTTGCACGCCGCCCCCAAGCTCGCAAGAGCCATCGGGATAACGTTCGATGTCTTCCAAATCTTTAATATCAACGGCTTTCTCGCCGAACAGATCGCTGCCGATGCTCGGATCGTTGCGTACTGAATGGAAGAAATAATGCGGTCCTGGAGGCAGTTGGTTTGTATGCTTTTCCCAAGGATGATCCGGATAACCTCCGAATAGCGGCAGCATTTCGTCCTTCGGAATCCGTGCTCCACCTGGGCCTCCCCAACCTGTAACCGTATATAAAGGAGCTTTCATGCCCAATTCTCGCGCGATACTCTTTAAGGTTCGCAAATGCTCGGGGTTATCCGTCAACTCGTTGTCGAATTGCATACCGACGATCGAGCCGCCATCTTGGAAGGACAGCCCTTCGATCTGCTTAGCAATTTCCCCGTAAAACCTTCTAACATACCACAAATAGTCATCATCGTTTGTCCGTAACGCGCATCTTCCATAGATCCAATCCGGAAAGCCTCCATTACGGCATTCGCCATGCGCCCATGGGCCTATGCGAACAAGAACCTCCAATTCGTTCTTCTGACAGAGCTGCACGAATGTCCTAAGATCCTTGTCTCCCGACCAATCGAAGCGACCTTCTGTTTCTTCATGATAGATCCAGAATATATAAGTAGCGACGATCTGGATGCCACCCGCTTTCATCTTAAGCAGCTCTTCCTCCCACTGTCCATGAGGAAACCTGGAGAAATGAAACTCCCCCATAACCGGCAGCCACGGCTTTCCTCCGCGGGTGAGATGCAAGCTATTCACGTTGATTTCCTCTCCCGCCGGATTGGTGCCTCCCATTTTTAGATGACCTTCGATCAATACTGGCTTTCGTTGATTGCCGACATCTAGTAAGTATTTCATTGTTTCACTCCCCGAGTATGCGTCTTTCCAACCCATCCGAGCTGTTGCACTGGATTCGAGCGCTTGAATTAATTTTCACTTCCATCATAATTTTGGAATCCTACCTGAACAACGGGCATTTTTTAAGATCATTGTCCAAATCCGTCGAACTGCCTTATTCAAATATTAATCTCGTAGTCAGATATTTAGAAATCGAAACCGGTTGCTGACCAGAAGGCCAATAGAGTTCCGAACATGGCTTGTTGTCCATCTTCCAGCGTTCACCTGCAAGCAACTTCAACTTACTCACTTCTCCGCCTCTTACTCAAAATCGACTGTCTGATCGACGTTCGAGACAAGCGTCACGCTCCTCCTCCGATTCTTTAGATTCCAGTTCAATATGGAGAGATATAGTTAGATTTTTAGGTCGTTCTCATTTCTTAATATTCGAAGCAATGATGGATATAATCGTTTGACAAAGCCTATTGTTGGGAATATGATAATACTGACTAGTCAGCACAAATTAAAAGGAGTTGATATTCATGCATGAAATGTACGAATTGAAAGCTATCTTTACGCCGAATGAAGGAAAACGCGGAGATTGGGCAAAACTTAAAGTGGAGTACGGCAATCTCGGGGATAGCGTCAAGATCGACAAATCGATCGTAAGAATTTCCGATTACGGGATTTACGATGCAATGAAACGCGAAGAAGATGGATCGTTCACATGGTCTTATCCAATTCCGTATGAGGCACCGATCCAAACCTACGAGATCGAAGTGTATGCGATAGACAAGATAGGAAACAAGGGACCTAAGCAAACGGTTATCTTCACTGTTACCAGCTAAAAATTCCCTTTCACATGAAACCGACGGCAGCTCGAATGTCTGCCGTCGGTTGTTCCTCCTAATCTACCTTTTGTCCTCTTCGGTTAATCTCTTCATCCAGCGACGCGTTGTCATCAAAGCGATAGTCTATCGAGAACTTGTCACTTGCCGATCCATTTCCCGTTCGTGAAGTCTGGGATCGCTACCGGCTGCCCGCCCATGGCAATCGAATCCTCGGTTAATGAGGATATACTCATCCACGAAGCCATATCATATACATCAATCGGCGTTTGCGCCTTGTTCCTGAAACTCTCGATGAAATCCCGGAAGACAAGCCAATCCATACCGTCATGGCCTCCTTTAACTCCTTCCTGCAAATAACTCTCCCACAGCGGATGTTCATATTGCTCGCGAAGGTGCTCGACGTTCCCCCATTGCGTCTTCCAATTCGATTCATATTGGTTATGCTGTCCATCTATGAATAAAGAATGGTTCTCCTCCATATACATTCCTTTTGTTCCCCTTACCGTAAAACCTCTTGAATAATATCTAGGCAATGTAGTATCCAATGTGAGTGTAATCGTTTCTCCGCGAGCGCACTGGATGATAGTCGTTACGATATCGCCTTGCTTAAACCGGGTACGAGCAAGCTCGCTATCCTTCCTCTTGCTTGTGATGTATTCCTGCATGCCTTCCGCCTTTGAGGCGAGAGACACAAGCGATACCATACGATTTCCTCTATTGATATCTAGTATTCTGGCGATGGGACCTAGCTCGTGAGTGGGATAATTATCGCAGTTTCTATGAATATATTCGTTCAGTCGATAATGACGGTTTTCTTTGCCATTAGCGATTTCATAACGCAGGTCGTGAAGATAACCTCCTGAGCAATGGACGATTTCTCCGAGAATGCCTCGCTTTACCATATTTAATACCATGAGCTCATCGCGGCCATAGCAGCAATTCTCCAGCATCATGCATGGAACTCTCGTTCGCTCATAAGCTTCTACCAGCTTCCAGCATTCCTGCATGGAATAAGCTCCTCCGACCTCGCAAGCGACATACTTCCCTTTCTCCATCGCTTCAATTGCGATAGGGATATGGGTGGACCAAGGTGTGCAGATCATGATGACGTCAACTGCCTCTTTATTCAGAACTTCCTTATAGTCAGCAGTTTCAAAAGGTCGACTGCAGCCTGCCTTTTCAATAAGATCAGCTGCCTGTTCGCTACGATCCTCGTGCAAGTCACAGACGGCGACGACTTCCACGTCCTCCATTTTCAGCAATATGATTTCCAAAAGCCCCGTTCCCCGTCCACTAAGCCCGATTAAGCCGATTTTCACTTTAGATTTCATCCTCGTGATCCCTCCGAATAATAGCTGCTTGCCCCTCATCGATCGCAAGGTGCTCTGCCTTCATTGATATCGTCTTTACGATTGCGACTGCCTTGTCTGCTATTGTATTCCCGCGAATTTCAACTCCGCTGCATGCCCTTAAGCGGATGATTTCTTGCGAATCAGCGTATTCTCCGCCCATATCGCCGTTCCTTGAGATCTGGTTATCCGCAACAATTAAGTCGTTTGTGCTCTTCGCATCCAATAATGGGGAACCGTCCAATTCAAAGCGGTTATTACTAATCACAACGTTGCTGTGCACGGGTGCATCCACTGATACAACCGTATTCTCCGGTTGTATCAGAATGACCGGCTGATTACCGTTACCACAAGCGACAAACTGATTTCCCCTTATCTGGACATCGTGAACCATCCCCGACTCATACCAGCTTATCGCATCGTCGGCGATGAGAATCGCGCTCATATGCAGCTTCTCGAACAAATTATTCTCGATGGTCACTTTACGGCGCGTTGTCACTAGAATTCCACGAGTCGGTATTCTCTTGAAGACATTTCCGCATATGGATACTTCGGGCGTCCATGTGACATTCTCGATGACATCCTCGTCCCCGATCATTCTCGGTACCGGTGCATCCAGCGTCAGTTCGGCTTCACGCAGACTATGCTGCTTGATGTCGACGACATGACGGGTAGCATAAGGTATCAACGTGCTAGCGGAAATAATATCAATCTCATCGCCCGGATGGAACGCACGGAAACCGTAGCTTTGCGGATGCATAAACCGCACGCGAATGCGTCTCTCGTCCTCTGCGCCAATGATTCTTAGATGGGTACCGTGAATATTGATGGCATCATCGTGCGCACCCTCGAATAAGCAATCGTTGATCGATATTTTTCCTTTCATCCCGGAAAGATGAACAAAATCGGCGAACGCCGCCGCTGTTCGTCCATGGGAAGGATCCGGCGCCAATCGCAAGCCCTCCAAAGTCAAGTTTTCGCTGAATTGCCCGACGATCCCAAGCCCATGCATATATTGCATCCAGACATGACGCCAGGTAATATTCCGGCAGCCAACGATCAGAGCACCAACCTGATCCCGAATGCCGTCGCGCATTTGAAATACATGACCAACCTTCGTGATTGGAGCAGGCGATACAAACCAAATCCGAAGCTTGCCGAGCTCCATCTGTTCGACATGGCTAGCCAACGTGATCGGGTTGGAAACTCTCCAGGTCCGGTTGCTCACCGGGTCAAATTCCTGGGCAGGGCCCCCGCGGTAAGACCAATCTTCATCAGTCCAATAAAGCTTATCATCCATCAACAAATAATAAGAATCCGGATGAACCTCCACCTCCCAATAGTTTTCGAAGATCGCGACGATTCGCATTTCAGATATAGTCGGCCGGGCGAAATCGATCGTCAGGTTCCGTATTTCCACGTCGACGCAGCCGTCCATGACGATCGGCGTCATCTTCCCGTGAAACAGCAGTCGCGAGCCGTTCCCTTCCACATGAATTCGTTTTGCCCCTTTGAACCAGAGGCCTATCGTTTTGATGGGATTTGGATGCTCCTTTTCGCTAGCCGTATTTGAGACGTAGTAAGGTTCTTTGCTAGCGTTATTAGCATACAAATCATATCGTCCTGGCGGAAATTCGATCACTGTCGGCCCATCCTCGGCCGAAGCGGCATCGATCATAGCTTGTATGTCCCTAGTCGCATCCTCGCCAGAATCCGGTATCGCTCCATAATCAGTTGCCCGAAACAGACGGGGCGCTGGATCGTTTTCTATCTTATTTGCTTGTCCTCGCATGCTTCATCTCCCAGTATGATCGACTTTTCACTACACCGATTTCCTACGACAAACAGCGCTTGAACGCCAACGAATCAATTGTCGAAGCTGCAATGAGCGCCCCCTCGTCTCCTTCGTCCGCTCATTCTCTATTTATTGCTGCGATGGAATGATTGATATCGCCATTCCCGGCGCTAGAGAAAGCTCCAGCAATCCTCCCACAATTCGTTGACCAAGTTGCGCTTCCGATAATCCTTCAGCCGTAATTCGGTAGATATCAACGGCAGCTACTTCGTTCCAATCAGGCGGAAGCGACCAAGCCTTCTTCGAGTAACCACTCTTGCTGAATGCGATTAACTCCGGCCCCCCTTGCCATAAAGCAGGGAACAGCACGTCATCTCCTACACGCAGCGGCTTGCTGTCTCGACGAACGGAGTGATCCGCTAGATGAACGGAATGCCCTTCCGAATAATGAACGACCCTGTTATCGCCCTCGCCCTCTATCCGAATGCGATCAAGCGAGTTCAAATACTGGTATTGAAGCATTCTTGTACAGATCTGCTCCATGAAGATATCGTGCCAATCCTCGCGTGAAACTTCGTTGCCTTGATCCCAGAATATATCCTCGCCATGCACGCCCGCGCCGAACAAGAACTCCAGATCATGTCTGCGCGGAATGCCCGGTATAGAGTAATCTCGAATAGCAGCTCCGCTCAGCAGCTTGGCGGGTCTCTCCAGAAAATGCTTCTCCTGGTTCTGATCAAACCACCAGCACCACGGTTGCAATCCGATGAACGGATCGTTGCGATGATGGGCGAAGTTTTCGCTTGTCACATCAATCCCGCGACTTCGGAAATAGCGGATCGTCCGGCGCATGTAGGAGGACTCCTCCTCCTGGGAGACGCCTCGGAAAACATTCGCTCTCGGAAAATAAGCGTCCAGGTGTACCGTGCCGGCCTTATCAAGCTCCAACAGCGAGATCAACTTCTCGATTCGCTGGACGATTATCCCGCTCTCCCATTCCTTCTTATAAAAAATTTGATAGGCAGCCATATTATTATAGTTACCGATTTGCAGCAAAGAACCATCTTCGTTACGCGAAATCAGATCATGCTCCATGTAAAGATCCCAATGCGGGCTATTATCGTAGGCGTCCGTCATATTGACATGAACGCTAACTGTTGTGTTATAACGTTTGGCTGCTTCCGCCAACCACAAATAGCTGTCCCTTGCAGTCGAATCCTGCGGCCTCTTCAAATGGACATTCACCTCATCCCAGGCAGGGTATCTGTCATCGTGACCATTATACTGCCATCCGACCAAATAAATGATTTTCGGAATGCCTCTGGTAAGTCGATCGATGTCCACAATATATCGAAGTGCCTGTTCAAACGTACAAAACACCTTCGACCCGCCTTTACCGTCCGGAATCGCCATGCCCAGCTTCATCGTCAGCGTCTGACTATAATCGAAATTGTAAGGGCTCTCCGGCTGCATCGTTGCTTGCCAATCGTAATAATCCCCCGGAATGGTTCTCCACGCTTCATTAGTATCTATTGAGTTAGTCATCCTGGCCTCTTCCTTTCTGTAATGAAGAAACCTGACAGCGCCACACATCGACGCTGTCAGGCTTCGCATTTCTTTTTACTTGGATACTTGAGCGTTCATCATATCCACGATCGATTGATAATCGCCAATATCCGAAAGCTCCTTCTTAAATGCATCCCATTCGGAGAGATTTCTCTCGCCAAGCAGGAATTTATAAATATTTTCGTCCAAATACGTTTGTACCGCGGTCATGATTTGTGCTTTCTTCGCTTCGTCATCTTTGCTCAGACGAACGACCGGTGCTTGTTCATACGGAGCAATGGCCGTTTCCGAACTTGTGAATTTGCCCATTCCCTCTTGAGGACGCATCTCCTCGAACTGACCCTTGGCGAAAAATTGCACTTTTTTATAAGCGATATAGTCAGTAGAATAATTTTGCGGGGCGAAGACGAAACCTTGACGCGTTGTACCATCACCATTTAAGTCTTTCTTCTCTTGCCAGTCTCCGTTTTTGTTGATGAATTCCTTTTTACCTTCGACCACTTGGTAGGTTTTCCCTTCAACGCCCCAATGCATCAAATCAATCATTTCATCCGAATACTGATAATCGAGCATCTTGACGATAAGTTCCGGATATTTCGTGTTTTTGGAGACCATGACGCCGTAGTTGGCATAGATGGTATGACCCAAGAGGGCCGGCCCCAACACCCACTGATCGCCGTACTTTTCGTTTTTCGGATTGACCGCTGCTCCCCATGAGACGCCTTGGTCCGGAACGGAATATTGCTCCCACCAACCTGCCCACGCCAACGGAAGCATGAAGGACTTGCCGGTCGTTACTTTCGCCTTCAATTGATCTTGAGACTGGCTCAGGAACTCGGGATCGAGCAGCTTCTCGTCGTACAATTTGCGAATATACATTAAACCTTCTTTGAAAGACTCCTCAGTCGGTCCGTATACGTATTTCTCGCCGTTCCAGTAAATATCGCTTTTCGTATGGTTCGAGAGAGCTAACGCGTCTATGAATTTTGGCCATTCCTGCGAATTGACCGGATAGGAATCCGGATACAGCTCTTTTAGCTTAACGGCCGCATCGTAGAATTCATCCCAGTTTTCCGGAACTTTGATATTATGTTTTTGGAAAACATCGAACCGGTATAACGCTGGGTATGCGGAACCCGCTAACCCCGTATCGTTCCGGAATCCATCCCCGAAGAAAAACATTTTGCCTTCCGGTGTATACATACTCTTGTCCGAGAACTTTGTAGACTCCAAATA
Organism: Paenibacillus sp. 2TAB26; assembly: GCF_052115145.1. NCBI lineage: Bacteria > Bacillati > Bacillota > Bacilli > Caryophanales > Paenibacillaceae > Paenibacillus > Paenibacillus sp. 2TAB26. Next base: position 130,399 of record NZ_JBFRGC010000012.1, on the reverse strand, counting down.
AGCTTTATAGTTTGGAGCGTACTCGTCCAGGTAAGGCGCAATGTCCAAGAGGGACCCTTGGTTGCCGAATTGGAACATGACCTCGGCATCCTTCACACCCGACATAATGTCCGGTGTATCGCCGCTGGCCAGCGTCAATTTTATTTTCTCCGGATAGTCGTCACTGTTCACATAGATCCATTTAATATCAAGCTTTTTGCCGATATGTGCTTCCATCTTTTCCTTCCAGAGCTTATAGAGCTCGGTATCCTTCGGATCGTCCCCGAAGCTGGACATGTAAGCGTTAATCTTGATCGTTTCCTCAGCCGGTTCGGATGGCTTGGATGTCTCACCGGAATTGCTGTTGTTTGTTTGCTCTGACGGTTTGTTGTCTCCTTTGCTGCAGCCAGCAAACACGAGTGTCGCAACGAGCAGAAAACTAAGCACTAGAACCATTTTTTTCTTCAAAGCATAACCCCTCCATGAATAGTATTTGTTAATCTATGTTTAATTTCAGATCAACCGCTGTTAGCCTTTCACCGAACCGATCATCATTCCGGACACAAAATGCTTCTGCAATAGCGGGTAGACGAACAGAATCGGTAATATCGTGACGATGATAGACGCCATCCTAATGTTTTTGGTATTCAGATTGTACGTCTCGAGGAATCGTTGCAACCCGCCTGAACTCGTATCATCCTTCAGTTCGATTACCATCCTGCGCAAGAGCAACTGGATGGGATGACTGCTTTCGTCATTGAGAAAGATCATTGGTTCAAACCACATGTTCCAGAACATGACTGCACCGAATAGCGCAAATGTCGCCAGCAGCGGCTTGGATAATGGCATATATATGCGAAACAGAATGCCGAGATCATTCGCTCCATCAAGGTAAGCGGATTCCCGCAACTCCTTGGGGATATCTTGGAAGAAAGTACGGAAAATGATGATATTGAATGCGCTCATTGCAACTGGCAGCACGATCGCCCATATCGTATTGAACAAATGTAAATCCCTGATAAGAAGGAAGTGCGGAATAAGTCCCCCACTAAATACCATCGTTATGATCACGTAAAAGACCAACGGTTTACGAAATACGAATTCGTTGATTGCTAACGGGTAGGCGAATAAGGAGGTCAGCAGCAATTGAAGAAAAGTGCCGATGACTAAGAACTCAATCGTATTCATATAAGCATTCAAGATGTTTTTATCCTGTAAAATGAATTTGTAGCTGTTAAAGTCAAATCCTCGCGGATACCAAGTAATCTTGCCCTGAGCAACTAAGGTGGGATCGCTAATCGAAACAGCAAACGTATTTAATAGCGGATAAAGCATAACAATACATAGCACGATCATAATCGTGTAATTAATAATATCGAAAGCTTTAGACCCAAGCCCTTCATTATATACTTTCAATGTATCCCCCCCCTTACCATAAACTGTTTTCAGATACTTTCTTGGAAAAGTAATTCGCAAATACAATTAAAACAAGACTRATCACGGAGAGCATCAAACCGACCGCGGTGCCATATTCAAACTGTCCGCCTTGCACGCCTACCCGATAGACGTAAGTTTCGATAACGTCCGCCGTTTCGTAAATTTTCGGATTGTACATGAGAAGCACTTTTTGAAAATCCGTGCTTAGAATACTTCCTAGCTTCAGAATGAGCATGACCGCTGTCGCGGGAATAATTGCCGGCCATGTGACGTATCTCAGTCTCTGCCAACGATTCGCGCCGTCTATGACCGCTGCTTCGTGTTGCGCCGGATCGACACCAGTAAGCGCTGCCAAATAGATGATGGCTCCATAACCCAATTCCTGCCATATACCCGCACTAATGTAAATCGGCCGGAAAGCTTCCGATATATACAGCAGCGTCTTTGGTTCCGCCCCAAACCAAAACAGAATTTTATTGACGATCCCCTCTACTGAAGTAAATTCATGAACGAAGCCGACAACGATTACCGCGGATAGAAAATGCGGGAAATAAGTAATCGTTTGCACAGCCCGCTTAAAAAATTTATTGCGAAGTTCATTCAATAATAAAGCGAATAGGATTGGAGCCGGAAAACCGAAAATCAAAGAATAAAAAGCAAGCAATAGCGAGTTTTTAGTAATCCTCCAACTCATTGGACTATCAAAAAACGCCTTAAAATGGTCGAAGCCGACCCAAGGACTTCTCAAAAAGCCCAACGATGCGTCATAACTTTTGAAGGCGATTGTAATTCCATACATGGGTAAATACTTGAAAACTAGAATAACCAGAAATCCAGGCAGCACCATTAGGATCAAGTAGCGCTGCTTCCAACATTTTCGCAGAAAGCTTTGTTTTTTTCTGAGTTGCAGATTATGCGCAAGCTGTTGATTCTGCAAATTTCACCCCTCCAGTACACATATACATAATGTCAATAAAATGTAAGCCCTTTCGAAATGCAGCTGATCATCTCACCAAGCCCACATCGTTCTTGGTGACCTCAGCATACGGGAGATGATGAATTTTAAGCAATTATCAACTATTAATATCGTTTGAATAATTTCATTTCGATCGAAAATCGATTGTATGTGAAAGAACGAAAATCGCTCCTGCATACGAAATATGGGAATGTCATTTATTAATGTGCTGTTCAATATTTCAGCTGCGCATGACAGCCAAGAATTATCCCCTTATAATGATGGAAAGCGCAACCCGCTTTATGCAAGCGGTTACAAAATAAAGATTAGAAACCGATCTACCTTATAGACAGAAAAAAGGGAGGTTTACAACTTGAACAGATTATTCCGAACTGTTTCCACTCGATATCACAGAAGCAGCGTTCTGTTTAAGCTGCTCATCGTCAACATGATTTTTATCATTCTGCTCACAACGCTGCTTGGGTTCAACTACTCGTATTTGAAAACAAACGTCAAGGAACAAGTTGTGCGAACGAATGAAGGCTTCCTGAAGCAATTGTCCGGGGACTTGTCTGGTGAATGGTTGGAGATTCGCAACATGATTTATAATTTCAGCGTTAGCTTGGATACGAAGCTCCTGTCCAACAATCCCAAAAATTCACGGTCTTATTACCCCACGTTAATGGCATACAAAAACAAAATAACGCAATCGAATCTGCAGCTTCCGTTCCGGGCGCAAATCTCCACTTACTTCCCGAATCAGGACTTGGTGATCAGCAGTGACGGAACCCGTAGTTTGAGCGTCTTCTATAAGAATCTGGATGTTAAAAACGGTGGTGAAACCTGCCGTTGTCTGCTGCAAAACGAATTGGAGCAACTGTATAATTTCCGCAATACTATCGTGTTCTCATATCGGCTATTCCCGGAAGGCTATATATTCGTACAAATCGCCAAAGCCGAGCTGCTCGCTTATCTGAACAATCAGACTATGTTGCTTGATAATGTTATCGTGATAAGCGATAGGGAAAATCAACTTTTTGTAAGTACAGCGACACTTGATCCAGCAATCGCCGAGCAACGGCTTCCTGTGCTAAAAGGTCCGCTTATCATTAATGGAAATAAATATACGCCTATTTCTCAAACAGATCCATTATTCACTTACACCGTTTTGTTCTCGGAAAGCCAGATGCAGGAAAAGCTTAAAAAGGCCAACGGGTACACCTTCGTCTTGTTTGCCCTTTTCTTCGCCGTTAATTTGGGATTTCTGTTCGTCAACTGGTCCATGTTCAGGCCGCTAAGGCTCATGGCGAGAACATTCAATCAATGGACGACGGGCCCTGCTACGARAAATGAATTTGCGATTCTCTCGGATACGTTCAAGGAACTAAATTCCGCCACAGTCTCCATGAAACAGGAGATCACGGAGCAAGCCGACATCTTGGAGCATAACGCGCTGCTTCGGCTGTCAACGGACGAGAATTATACGATGAAGCCTCACATAAACCGAATGCTGTCCGTGAAGTATGATTCCTACGCCATACTCACCGTCATTGAAGAAAACAGCCAAGGCCAATCCGTTACCTTGTATGCTCCCTTACTGGAAGCGGCGTTAAGTCAATCCCGACCGTACATTCGACTGCATGCCCATAGCGATAAATCTATATTTATCACAAGCTGCTCCGACACGAACGCATTGGAAGCTCTTGTTTCCCGCGTCTTTGATAGCTGTCCTGATCCGGTAGACAATATGCTTGTATTTTGCGGTATCAGCTCCGTTCATACGCGACTAGAGGACATCGGCAAAGCGCTTCGTGAATCGACTGACGCAATTGACAAGCATGTCCCCAATCTAGCCCATTTAAAGAGCGTCATTCTCTATCAAGATCGGAACAGCGATCAAGCGGCGGTCATCCACTTGTCCATCGATAAGGAGCAAGAACTTGTCAACTATACCCTCAAAGGAAATACAGAAACGCTACAGCAATTTTTCGATAAAACGATACAAAAGACGTTCAAAAATTTAACATTTGAACAGTTCCGGAACATGCTTCGTTACCTCCACGACCTGCTGCTTGTCATCATGAACAGTAAGAAGATCAGCGTCGAAGAGGTGTGGGACGTTCCGCCGGCATTTTCGCATACGTACCATCTCCAGTATTTATTCCGGCAGATCCAAGAGGGATATTTTCTCGTGGCTAAGCGATCCGCCCTGCCGATTACGCCTCTTCTGGAGCAGATCAACCAATATATTGACAAGCATTATGCTAATCCGGACTTATCGTTAACGCTAATTGCCGATCATCTGGCTATCACTCACGTGTATTTATCGACATACTTTAAGAAGCACTCCGGCTATAACTTAAACTACTACATGCACCTTGTTCGCATCCAAGCTGCAATCCGGCTTATCCAATCTCATCCGAATATGACCATGAAGGATATCGCGGAACAAGTCGGATACTCGAATGCTGGAACGTTCATCCGGCATTTCAAGAAAATATCCGGGACGACGCCCACGCAGCATGTCAGGTTACAGCAGGAATAGAAATAAACAGAACACGATACTAGTAAGGAGGCCGCTGCTTTGAACGGCCTCCCTGCTGCTTTGCTCCGGCACTGCCGAGCTTTTATGTTTCGAAGGTTATGATCCTGTCTACTCCCGCTCCGAACCGGGTAAGGCGCAATTCGCCCTTCGCGTAATCAATGCTGATGAGATCGAACGCCGTCTCAGTCACCGTACCGACCGTCCTTTCGGGGCTTTCGTCATAATTTCTGTAGCTGACCGCGTTAAGCGTAGATATCATCGGGATACCGTCATGATACAGCACCTGATCGATATGAACGTGTCCGAACAGGCAAGCGACGACGTGTTTACGGTTTGTTTTGATGATTTTCCAAATCTTCTCACCGTTCTCAACTTCTCCGTCGACGTACCCTTTAACCCCACGTTGAATAATAGGCAGATGCGAGAAAATGACAACTTTCCAGTTTTCGCTTTCCGGTACACTGGTAAAATCGAACACCCTATGTTCGAACCAATCGACCTGCCTGTCCGAGAAGGCGTATTCCCATTGCCCGTTTTGCTGCAGCATCCCGTCCGCTTTTATTTTGTAGACAATATCGATGCTGTTCAACATTGCGATCCTCGTTTTTTTGTCCGGGATATCATAGTAGTAATAGAGGCCGCATTCGTTCCCTTTATCGAATGTTACCGTGCCTTCCAACGGTTTAAGCCAATTCTCGTAAGATTCAATAGGACAGATCACATGCTCTACACTTCCGGTTTTTCGATAGAAATCATGTATGGAATTATCGTCATGGTTGCCTTTGACCGGTAACGTGGGACACTCCGGTACACGAAGCGTATTAAGAATTTCTCTTTGCGATTGCACGACCTCCTCTTTCGGGCCGTTCTCACTGAAATCTCCGCCGCACACGATCGCATCCAGTGGAAGCAATTGCGCCAATCCCCTGATGGCCGCGGCCGCTTGAAGCTGATTGCCTCCCGACATATGATGCGGATCCGTATAGAAGAGCAATCGTACGATCGCATCTCCCTGATCTTTTGTTGCCTTTTGGGCCACTGCCGAAAGCTCTGAACGGAAATACACTGGAATTTCTATGTCCTGATTAAGGCGGTTCACTCGACTGCCTCCTTGAACAAGCCTGCGGGAACTTGGCCTGACCAGGTGTTCGGTGCCTCTAAACCGAGCGCTTTAACGACGACAGCAGCAGTATCTTCTATGCGAATCGGCCTCGCCTCGGTAGGGGTGGATACGTTCGGGCCTGCGCAGCCCCAGAAAATTGTCACATCCTTCGGATGATCGCTGCCGTGATTCAACGGATCCTCGCCGCCCCCGCCATGATCCGCGAGAAATATAATTAGGCATTCCTCCAACAAGTCCTTATTCCGAAGAAGATAAAGAATGTTACCCACCAATTCGTCCGTCTCTTCAATGACTTCCAAGTATAGCGGCGACCCATAACCGAAGTTATGTCCCGCCCCATCGATTCCGTCGAATTGGATGAACATGACCTTGAAGTCCGAATGCTTTTCGGTAAAGCCGGCTACTTCTCGAACCAGATGCTTATCAGCATGGACGTTTGCAATATACGTAGCAACCCCCTCTTCAATAATTCCGTCATTAATCGGCTTCCATGCGCTGAACGAGGCGATTACAGCAGACGGATCGGCTTCCTTGACGAGTCTCATAAAAGAAGGATAAGGCGAATCGGCTGGATACTTGCTCTTCTCGGCTCTTTCGTTCGTCAAGCCATGCAGCTCAGGCTTTACCCCATGAAACATAGATCCCCAACACTCCCCGCTAATGGTCGGAATCACTGTTTGGGCAGCGTAAGTAATAAATCCGCCGTCCAATGCTTGATCGATATTCGGAGTACGTGCTTGATCGATCATATTTCCGGCGCCATCCAAGCCGATAACAATTACTCTCTTCGTTAATTCCTTCACGTTAATCATCTCCTTTATTTGTTATCCGCTCATTCCAACTACAATAATACCGGCTGTTATCGCAGAAGCTGTCACAAGTCTTCTGAACCCGCTTTTTTCTTTTAGTATCCATATTCCCAGCAAAGTAGCCATGACCGTACCCACTTCCCTAATCGGAGCCAGGTGGGACACCGGTGCTAATTCCATCGCAACGAGAAACAAGAAATATGAGCCCGGCATCAGGATTGATCCGAGCAGGATCATTCGTTTATTTCTTCGCCACTCGCCCGTTAACACTTGTACGTTCAGCATCGTTCGACTATTTCCTAGCATAAAACCAAAGTTGGAAACCGAAATCAGAATCAAAGGAGATACGTATTGCAAAGTCATTTTATCAATGAGCACATAAGAAGTAATACATAACCCTACTCCCACAGCGGTCAATATAGGCTTCATCTGGAAAGCCTGACCTGCTGAGGGGACCCTCTTCCATTCACTTAGTCCCAATATGCCGATAAATATAATACTGACTCCAATCCATCCCCATAAAGATAATCGCTCGCCCATAAATATGACGCTAATCAAAGGAATAAGCAGCACTCCCGTACCACGCTGAATCGGATAAACCTGCGACAAATCACCTAACGCGTACACTTTGGATAACATCCATGCATAGGTCGCTTGTGCTGTCATGGACAGCAACAATAAAACATAAACCTCCGGCGGATAGCTCCTGCTCACCAATTGTGTCAGTAATAAGGGAATAAGCAGCACGTTCGCCGCAATGACAATGAGGGAGAGATAAGCTTGCTTATGCTTACTTTTCTTAGTGAATAGATTCCATAGAGCATTCATTGTGCCTGACACGAGAACCAACGATACAGCGATCCACAACATACCCAAACCTTCTTTGCAATTGATTGCCTTAACAGGACAACGATGGTCTAATCCGCATCATGTTTTGAAGCTAAGAAAAACTTTTCCACTCTCTGCCTCGAAACGGATGCACAATGTCAACAACCAGCCTTCTTCGCAAGCGCTGTCATCTATCGCAATCGCGAGTCCGATCCCGGAATGCTCCTCAAGCGTGTACGAAGCCGGTACCTTTATCCAGTAGTGCTCTGTCATGCCTCTCGCTCCGCACAGCTCGAGCCGCAAGCAGTTATTGTCCCAGCATTCGTCGAGCACGCTAACCGCATCCATGCTAACGTGGCGGGAAGAACCGATTAATTGTGGTCGGTTTTCGGCTTTACATAACCCGACAATTTGGCAAGCCCCAAGCTCTAATGGATCTAACGCGATCGCTACAGAAAACTTGCCCATATAGCTTTGCTTCCAGAAATCGAATGCATGATATGCGTCACTCGGATCCAAGGCCAATGCTTCAAGCTCCAGTTTAACCTCAGTTAGCGGAACAATCGCGAATCGGCCAGCTACGCACCAGCGGCGAAATGGAAGGTCGAAATGAATGGCCCAGAGCGATGCCGTCACATACGATTCCCGCATCTCGTCGTTCAAACCCAATATCGCATACGCATACTCTTCCCTCGTCTGACTAGCATTTTGCTGCGGAAAAGTTAAGTCCAATGGAAAAGTCATATCAAGTGGGCCGGTTTCACCTGTCATCGTCGGCAGCGAAGGGATGCAGCGCTGAATGGAGCGAATCCTTTCGCTATCGTACAGGTCTGTATCATCGCTAATAATCATCAAGCCGCCTGTTAGCGATACGAGCGATAGAAGCGTTTGCCCCCAGTCTTTCTCTGTTCGCACGCAAACGTAATCAGGATCGTTCAAGAACAAAATTCGCTGCGTGTGATACCACCTTGCTGTCTCCACCATTTGCTTGCAAATCGCTGTCCAGCTCGCATTGGAATCCCCTGCAATTCTACAAGCATCGACGATTCCGACCGCTTCTGTTAACACGCCCCAGCATGCTAGAAAATATGCATCCTCCCCGAGCTGCTCTCGCGCACATTGGAGATAAGCTCGCAAGCTGCGAGATGCCTCTTCGCTCGTAATACATCCTTCATGGACAGCCTTGTGCAAACCTTCGTATAGATAGTGACGAATTTGATCTGTTTTGAAATAGCTGTAGCCTATTTCCTTCAATCCCTTGTAGAGTGGCGCAACCTGCTCTGCAAGCGTTTCTGGCACTGCCTTGATCACGTATTCAATCCATTGTCCATATAGCGGATCGCCGTTGATATCCCGCTCGAAACGGTCGCGATGTGCAGCGACGAACTCAGGATTCGTGACCATCGCGCTCGTCCATATGCCCGCCTGAAAATCTCTCCCCACGATGCTGGAAATTATACCCTTGTGTCCATCAGGAAAGCGTGCGTTCGTCGATAGCCAAGCGTCAGCAACGATGCCATCTCTCTCTGGCGGAATAGCCTCACGCTGAAACCCGTCATCAATCTGCATGTGAGTCAGACCATAAGGCTTGAAGTGCGTTTCCAAAAATGAAGCCGTACGTTCAATATCCTCCCCGGTTACCTGTTGTGCGAATGCCTCCCATGAACTCCAGCCGGTAATCGGCTGCAATTGCGGACGCCATTGCCAAGGCTTATGGTACTCGTAGTGAAGATGCATCCGATAATAATGCATTCGTAAATTGACGATCCAAGGCCGTAAGCCCCCTTCTATTTCGAGTTCAGCTTGCCAGTTCCCATCTTCGTTCTGCTCTAAGCGCGATTTTGTCCACCTCCATCCTGCTCCGTGCCAATCGATCAACAAATCCTGTAGAACATCGTACAAGCCATTAACCCCAGAGAGCAGCGGTTTGCCGACCTGTCCAAGTATGGCTTGCCCTCTTACAGCACGATTCGGCCTCATGTTTATCGCTTCTTTACTCAAATAAACGATGACTTTGACCGCAGCTGGTTTATCCAATGCCAAGTAGAGCTGCTGGATCAATGGGCTGCTTTGGATATTGCCGTTTGATACTTCCCGATAATAAGGCTTTATCCCCTCTGGAATGCTCATCGACAGTAAGCGACTGCCGTTATAATCGTAATTCAGTGACCGAGTGCTGGCATCCCAGCTTTGCGATGCATGTGAAACGGGGGGTTCCTTGCCTGATATCACGCTCATCCAACGACCTCCATATACGATTGATTTCCCCATACTGTCATGCTAATCAAGAGCATATTCAGACACAACATTCATAATTTAATCTGGCACTCGAAAATGCATAAGCACGATATTCAATTATTCATATTCCTTTCAAATTTTTAACCGAACAACCCTATAGCACCATTTTTTCGTAATGATCTTAATAAAGCGATATAGTTGATTCCCCCTTTAAGTGATAGATTAAGGGACATCACCATCTATTTTAGAAAGGAACAGTGATATGACCATCCAAAATACGGAGCAGTTATTCATGATGGAAAACAACGGCATGAAGGTTTCACTAGACAAGAGAAGTCTAATTGTGCGCGTGGATACGGGAGACACCACGTGGGAAACCGTTCCCGAAGCCGCGAGTATGGCATTAGGATTCGAGGATACTGGTCGAGTTCAAATCCCTCTTAGTCAGGCTGAGAACAAAAGCTTCACACCGATCGTGTCGGGCTACTTCCAAGGCGTCCGCATTCAGCTTAATCATTCTTCCGAGGACGGGATTGCCAGCGGGATTCAAACGGTTGTTACCGTTCTGATGAACACACATCACGGCGAACTCGTGTTTGAAGTGCTTGAAGTTAGCGAAGGTAAAGACGTATGCGAAGTCGTCTGGCCCGGTACTTTCCATTACGCCAGTGCTCGCGAGAGTGATTATACGGTCGTGCCGGCCATGCAAGGCTACTTAATTCCGGGAAATTGGCCGCAGCCTATCCGTAGATATCATCAAGGAATGATGTTCAGTAGGGATGCCTATATGCCGTGGTGGGGGCAGGTTAAAGATGGGAGTGGCTATCTATCCATCATCGATACGCCGGCAGACGCCCGATTGTCCATCGAGCATATTCCACTTGTGCACACGCATGCAGAAGTCGTATGGCTTCATTCGCTTGAGCGCTTCAGCGCTGCGCGGAGACTGCGCATCCGCTTCGCGAAAGATATGAGCTATGTCGTTATGGCTAAGATGTATCGCCAATATGTACGCAGCCTAGGAAAATTACACACATTGACAGAGAAGCAAGTGCAGAATCCGCAACTATCTGCTTTAATCGGCTCTGCCATCGTACACACGAGCGTGCATACTCGCATTGCACCAAACTCTTATTATTTCGATAAGGAAAATCCCGAGCTGAACGACTATGCCGTATCCTTCGAAGAGCGGGCTCGACAGCTCACAGCGCTCAAAGAAAAATATGCCGGCAAGCTCTATGTTCACGTGGATGGGTGGGGGCTTAATGGCTACGACAATCTTCATCCTGACGTCCTCCCGCCAACCCCTAAAGGTGGTGGATGGGAAGGATTCCGTAAGCTTCAAGAGGTTTGCCGAGCGGAACAGATTCTACTTGCGCTGCACGACAATTACCGCGACTTCTATCACGATGCCGCTTCCTACGACCCTAATCTGACGATTAAGGATAGGAAAGGAAAGCAGGAATTTTCCGACTACTGGGCAGGAGGCGCCCACAGCTGGCTTTGTACAAGTTTGTCCAAAGGCTATGTTGAGCGCAATCACGATCTGCTGCAAGAAAACGGTATCCACCCGGATGGCGTTTACATCGATGTCTTCGCCGTAGTGCCTGGGGATGAATGCTATGATCCGGGGCATCGGATGACCAGAACAGAATGCTTGGCTTACCGTGCCTCCTGTTTTGAGGAAATCCGCTCTAGAGGGATGCTGGTCAGCTCGGAGGAGCCCGCAGATTGGGCAATGCCTGCGCTGGATCTCGTCCATCATGCTCCCTATGCGCTTGATCCGGACCCTGGAGGCGGTAAAAGCATCGGCGTTTCAACCCCTTTATTTTCCCTTGTCTATCATGATGCGATCATTGTGCCTTGGTCTTTGAATAGAGGAGACTGGGGAATCCCAGAGACCGATCTCGGATCACTTCATGGTTTGTTGAATGCCGGCGTCCCTTATCTGTCGATCCAACCTTCAGACAAAGAGATTCCGATCGTTCGGACGCTAGCTCGGCTTCATCAGCTTGTAGGGGTTCTTGAGATGATGAGTCACGAATTTATTGAAGGAAGTAATTGGCGCAAACAACGCAGCACGTACGCAGACGGTACAATCGTCGAGATTGATCTAGACAATGACTGCTATACGATCATTCCGGCTAACGAGGAGCCGTTCTCATCAGTAGAACTTCAATCGGCCGATTAACGCCAAGCCAAGCCTAGCTAATAACCTCTCTTTGAATTTCAGATTGACATTCCCGGTATCCACCCTTTAAGATTAAACTGACTAGTCAGTACAATTCTTAATAAGGGAGGAATTCATATGAAAAGCATGACAACAAAAGGCTCTCGTTTCATTGATGCTCAAGGACGCCAAGTCATTCTTCACGGCATAAGCATGGTTTGTAAGGAAAAAGAAAAAGGATATATCGATGATTGGACACAGACGGATTTTCTAAAATTAAAGCAATGGGGATTCAACGTCATCCGGCTGGGAATTATTTGGGACGGAATCGAACCGTCGCCTGGACAATTCAATGGCCAATACGTAGATAACGTCAGGGAGATGATACAGCTCGCCGATCAATACGGCCTGTACGTCATTCTCGATATGCACCAAGATTTGTATAGCTCGCTATACGCGGACGGCGCCCCTGCATGGGCTACATTGACCGACAGCCATAAGTATGCCCGAACCGATCTCTGGAGCGATGCCTATCTGTTCGACCGGGCGGTTCAAACCGCATTCGACCACTTCTGGAACAACACCCCAGCTTCCGATGGCGTCGGCTTACAGGACCACTACGTATCTTCTTGGCGTTTCGTCGTCGAAAGGCTTCGCGACGAGCCTAATCTCATCGGATACGATATGATGAACGAACCCTTCATCGGCTCCAAAGTCGGGGAAATGGTTCAAGGCATGTTTGCTGCATACGGTGAACAAGCAGCAAAACTAACGGGACAGCTCCCTCCTAACATGGAAGAGCTACTGAGCGTATGGCTCGATCCCGAGAAGAAGCTGCAGGCACTAAGTTTGCTGGATTCCATCGATGTTTACCGCCAAGTCATGCATGCGACAGCACCCGCGCAGGTCGTTTTCGAACGGGATGTGCTCTCTCCCTTTTTCCAGAAGACGGGCCAAGCCATTCGCGAAGCCGATCCTGACCGAATTCTGTTTCTTGAAACGAATTACTTTTCTAATCTGGGAGTGACCAGTTCGATCCAACCAGTCGTCGGGCCAAACGGCCAACCAGATGATCAGCAGGCGTATGCGCCGCATGGCTACGATTTGGTTACAGATTCCGATTACGTGCACGTTGCTAATAGCCGTCGTATAGACTTTATTTTCGACAATCACGCACAAACCCAGAACAGGCTGAACATGCCGATGGTCATCGGGGAATGGGGAGCTTATGGCGAATCCCACCAGGCGGAACAAGCGTGTCTTGATGTTCAGAAAAACTTTGAACGAATGATATGCGGTGATATTTACTGGTGTTATTTGTACCCCGAGATGGATCAGTTCAGCTCCTTTAACGGCGTGTGCCGCGGCTTTCCTGCAGCCGTCGCAGGGAAAATCTTGAGCTACTCCTATGATCGCAATCACAACCGTTTCGAGATGGAGTGGGATGAGGATGCCGGCGTCGACGTACCGACGAGAATCTATTTTCCGGATATCAAAGCCATGCAGTCCGCAGACTTGATGCTAACCTCCGCTGAGAGTGGATATGAATGGTCTGGCTTAGAAGGATCGTCAGCAGGTTATCTTTGCTTGCAGCATTCAGGTGGAGGAAGAAGGACGCTGAGAATCGGTTAATTCCCCGACATATGGTATACTCTAGGGAAAATCAATACCTAGGAAGGGACCGATAGTAAGGTGAGCAGAAATAAAATTATCGATGCCGCAATCAAACTTTTTTCCGAATTCGGTTATCACAAGACGAGCATGGACGATATCGCCAAAGAAGCCAACGTAGCTAAGGGCACGCTTTACTATCATTTCTCGGGCAAAGGTGAGCTGTTCGAGAGAATCGTGACTGACGGACTTCAAATGCTTATGGAGAAAATCGAGGACGTGCTGCAGGAAGACGAGACCGCCGATAAGCAAATCCGAAAAATCGTTAGCAAGCATATCGAGTTGTTCTTACAATACGGTGAGCTCATTCATATTATCTCTAACGAGATTACGAACGGAATCGAGCCAGATATATTAGAGCGGATCGGTGTAATTAAGCAGAATTATATCGTCTTCTTATCTGAAGTCCTCCGCCAGGGGCATAATGACGGGGAATTAAACAAACTGAACTTCGAGCTCGCAGCTGCCTGCTTACTCGGTATGCTAGAAAGTGCGAGTATCTATGTGGTCAAGCACTCGGAAGCTGTCACAAGCGAGCATTTGCATGAGACGATCAATGCTTTCGTGCTTCCGGCGCTATTGAGAAAATATTAAGCTTCGCTTATTTTTGCTGGTCTCGAGGAGAAGCAATAGGTTGTTACACCTTCCTCGTCCACTATTTGTATGCAGGTTAAATGAGTCCAATTTCCCCTATCTTATATGCTACTGCTCTTTGCCCAGAAGTAACCTCTAACTTAGTATAGGGAAAGAAGCCTGCGCCTCTTTCCCTTCCTTACTTAGCTCACTATTTTATTCGCGATTGAGGCAAGGTCGGAAATGTCGATAATGCCGTTGGCATCCATATCCACGATTTTGATTTGGTCCCAATCGGAGCTTTGCGACGTTTTTCCGTAGTTCACCGCCGCAATCGCCAAATCGCCGACACTGATCTTGCCGTCGTTATTGGCGTCGCCTGGGATGCCTACCGGAGAAGCCGTTATTTTAATGCTGATAGACGAAGCTTCCGCTTTCGTTTCATTACCTGCGACATCTCCAAGCGTCGCATCCGTTACCGTAATCTTGCCTACAGTTTCTTGCGAAACGGATTTGGCCTTGAAGATCAGTTCGGCAACATCCAACGTTCCCTTTATGCCATGAGCTGCGCCTTCGCTGGCGATAATGAGACGCAGCGTACCATCGCTATTCTTTGCCTCGACGATGCTCAGCCCATCCTGCACAGATTGAGCCGACAAAAATTCCATTGCATTCGCATCGTAGCTCATCCTAATATCTTGTGCGTATGCCTCCACCGAGATGTTCTTTAATCCGAGCTTAACCGTAAACGGTTTTCCCGCCTCAACAGTGGCTGGACCGCTAAGCGAAGTGTACGGCGACTCTTCTAGCATGGCCTCTGCAATGCTCACGTCATCGATGTAGCTTTTCTTCGCGGAACCGGATTCCTTCCAGAAGTACATCGTTACGCCCGACGTTTGACTTCCCGTCGTAAACTCCAGTTCGTATAAGGCATATTCGGCCGACTCTACCGGAATTTGCACGCTTTTATCGCCGGTCGCCGAATCTGTCCATTTCACTCCCAAATATAGCTTTTGGTCCGTGCCTCCCGATTTGGCATATGCGCCGATGCGGTACTTCGTATCTGGCGATACGGCAATTTGCTGCTCAATCGAAGCGCCGCCTGCCACTTCCTTTAAATATCCGGCATAGCTGCCTCCATGCGCGTTGCCATCATTGAGAATGCCTGCATTCCATTGCCACTGCCACGGATTCGAATTTCCATGCTCGGCCGTATTCTCGAAATCCCCATTTTTAACGACGGCTTGCGGTTTGGGAATGACTGGCTCGTACGGATCAACATGAGGATACTTTACTGCTTCGAATTCATGTACGCCTACGTCGGGCATGCCGTTATAAATCAGGTTGTTATAGTAATCACGAGTTCCCGGATTATGCATAACGCCGATGAATCGTCCCGCGTTAATCATCGGGGAGCCGTCGGACAGCTTATAGCCGTTCAGCTCGGCCCAGCTGACTTGCTCGGGAATGATCGGACCGATTTTGTTCAGTACCGTGCCGGCTTTGCCCGGATCAGCCAGCTTAGGATCTCCCGTCAACATAAACGGATCGGGAATTTGCTCCTTCGACGGCACATTATTGCCAATGAACGCGTTATTGTGATAGGTCCAGGTCGGCTTGGCCGTATATCTACCCGTTCCGTGATTAATGAAAATATTGTTGAATAGGGACACGTCGACCCCTCCGCCTTGGCCGACGAGCATGTTCGTATTCATGCCTTCTTTCACATAGAACACGTTGTTGTAAACTTGGACATTCTCAACATTGCTGCCGCCGCAAATCGTGAAGGTTTGGTACTTATCGTTCTGGCTGATGTTGTAACGGTAAATTCCGCCCTTCACTCCGCCACCCCTGCCGTCCGCGCAGACGAGCAACGTGCCGCCGTCGTTGTTGTACGTATAGTTGTATTGATAAATAATGCCTTGGGTGGCATGATCGAAGTCGAATGGCTGTCCATCTCTCGTCGAATAACCGCCAGTCACTTCGTTGAACTGGTACAGCGTATTATCGCCGTCCCATGTCCACATGCCGGCGTTGTAACCTGTCGAAGTACGGTTATACCCATCCAGGAAGTTGTATTCGACTAAAGCGCCATCGGTCATATGCGGCACGATGCCGTCGCCACCGATGTTGTAAAGCTTGTTGCCTTGAATGACGACATTCGTGACCGGTGTCCAAGGCGTCAGCGAGCTTTCCCCATAATCCAAGCCGTCCCCAAGCAACGGCCTGTTCTTCCAGTCGTTCCAGATCATAATGCCAGAGCGCGAGACATCTCTTACCTCATTGTTAATAATTCGGACATCGTCGAACGTAGTGCGCTGATGAACCGAACCCGCTGCAGGAACGCCATTCACCAAACCGGAAATTTTAACGCTTACTTGAATGCCGGAGCTACCGTTTACGTCTTTCTTATCCTCGCCGTTCACGTCATGGACGTACAGATCATGGATAAAGATGCCACGCAGCGTTTTCGTTTCTGCGATATTCGTTACGCTGCCTTTCTCGAAGTCTTCTCCCGACACGAGCACGCCTCGCCGAGATGAAGCGGCAGGCGCGGCTCCTTTATTCGTAATTTCCAAATGACCGATTTCCCAATACTGCTGGTTATATAAGAAAACAGCATTCTCTACTAAGCCTTTGCCTTCGATTAATGGCCTGTCGCCTACGCCGTATTTGCCGATGACGATATATTTCCCTTCCAATCCCGATCCTTTGGGACTTAGCGATCCCGTCCATTTGCCTCCAGCTTTGAACAAGATCCGGTCGCCCGGTTTAAAGGTCGTCGCATTCACTTTGCCCAGTGACTGCCACGCTTGGCTTTCACTCCGGCCGTCATTTTCATCTGAGCCCTTTAGGTCATCGATGTAATAGGCAGTCTCACTATTCTCGGCATCTGCCGCTACAATCGGAATGCCAGACAGCAGCAAAAGCAAAACGAAGCCAAGCATCATCACTTTCATCCTTAACACATTTATTTCCTCCTCGTGTGTCGTTCATAGAATACATTTCCATCCGCCACCGTTATGAAGAAAACGTTCTTTTCCTCCAGACCCTGCTCGGCTATATTACAAACTTGCAAGCAGCCGCTTGAGCACGACAGCCGATTCGGCGCGTGTCGTATGTCCCTTGGGCGCAAGCAAGGAAGCCGATCTGCCTTTCATTAACTTCGCTTGCACGGCTACGGATAAGGACGACCTCGCCCATCCACTGATGGAACCGTCATCGGAGTATGAAGGCAGCTTTCCTTCTTTCAACGTTTCCGGCTTCACGCCAAGAGCGTAAGCTTTTGCACGGACAAGCATAACCGCCATCTCCTCACGGGTGATTTCCTTCTCCGGTTCAAATGATTCGGCGGAAGCTCCCTTAACGATACCGGCTGCGTAAGCTTTTTTTACCGAATCCTCGTACCATGCTCCTTTTTTCACATCCTTGAATGGATTGCCAGAGCCCTCCTTGAGTTTAAGCGCACCCGCTAGCATCATCGCGAATTGCGCTCTAGTCACCTTGTCGTTCGGCGCGAACCTATCCATGCTCATGCCGGAAACGACGCCACGATCCACCATCTCCATGATGTCGGCCTTCGCCCAATGTCCAGAAATATCTGCGAACAGCTTCATAAACCTTGTCGCGATATTTGGGGAGAGCGTCTGACTCTTTAAATTCTGATCGACGATTTTCATGGCCGTCCACTTCACCTGGGAAGTGCCGGCCTTTTTGGCCTTGAAAGTCATCGTCGTAATATCCAGCTTCCCTTTTTCCCCTTTGACCTTACCAATTTTGGTATGCGCGAACGTTATTTCCCCATTTTTCACGATTGGTGACACAGAGAATCCTTCGATGTCGGTCTCCGCTTTGACCAGCTCCAATCTCTCAGGGTCAAAGGCCAACTTTGCCTCGTACGCGTACAAATCTTCGATTTGCTCTCCGGACAATGTGATCGTAAACTGACTATTTGCCGACTCCACCATCGATGCCTTCAGCTTAAAATCCAAGGCATTTTGCGCGGAGGCAGGAGTTAACCAGATCATCGAGCAGATGGAAACCGCAAATCCATACATCATAAATTTTCGTATCATCGTCATCGTCCTTTTCGAGTTAGTCCAATTGCCATGGCCCTTTCTCCATACAAAAAGATACAATTTGTAACACAATATTAAAGGGGCTGCTCCAAACTTGATAAGATCGTTCCCCGCTTTTAGATATCAAAGGGGAGAACGATCCTCTCAAAAAACAGACTTCCTATCTACAACATAATCCGAACTTAACCTGTAATAAGTCGTGCGATTTCTGCAAGATCTTCAACATCGATTTTGCCGTCCTTATTAACATCCGCTTTCTCGTTCCAATTTGGATCAGTCGAGACTTTACCGTAATTCGCCGCTACGATAGACAAGTCGCCGATGCTAACTTTGCCATCTCCGTTCAAGTCGCCATGTGTAACGACTATACCCGCTTCTACTTTAACCTCTAAGGAATCCGTCTCTGCGGCATACTCTGTCCCTTCGGCGTCAGCGAACGTAAACGATTTGACCCCAATCTTGCCGCTCTTCTCCACATCCTTAGCGACGAATTGAAGTTCAATTACGGTTGCATCGCCTTGAATGCCATGCTGAGCCCCTTCAGCAGCCGCCAAAATACGTACCTGTCCCGGAACGTCGCTGACTGTTTTCACAATGTTTAAGCCAGAGAGAAGCGATTCAGCCTTCACAAACTCGAACGCGTCGGCGTCGAATTCAATAACGATGTCTTGCGCGTAAGTTGCTTTCTCTATGTTCTCCATGCCAAGCCCTATCTTAAATGATTGACCTTTTTCCACTTTTTCCGGTCCGTTCAGCACTGCTCTTTCACCCTCGACAACGATATCCTCCTTGTAGCTGTCGTTGTCGGTAAGTCTCATCTTAACTGTATTGCTGTAACCCGAAGGAACGGTAATATAGGTTTCATAATTGCCCCAATCCACGTCATCGTAGGCCCACTGGTTATTAATCATCATCGCGATACTTTTTGTATCATCACTAATAGGCATAAACGCATCCACGACTACATAATCGCTTTTCACAACGACTTTGATCGTATGCTCGCCGTTTGAAAGCCCTGTTTTTGTATACAGCAGTTGCTGGTAATTTTTGCTTGCCGTATTCAGGTTCAAATTTTCTTCAACCAAATCTCCGTCAAGATAGATATCGATCGTACCCAAATTTTTGTTCTTAGGTCCAATGAAGCTTATGCCCGTTCCTGTAAACTTGTATTCAGCGTATGCGCCTGCCGAATTGCTGAATGTTTCCGTTCCTCCGTAATCTCCACCATCATCATAATTTGACCATGTTCCGCTATATGTGATGGAAGTATCCCTATCGTCAACCATTTTTTTGTTGATTTCCATCCTCACGGCAGCCGTACCGTCAGATTCTGCCCTTATTCGGCTAGTAGAGTCAGATAGAATAGCGGAAGCGTAATAAATATATTCCTTCTGGCTTCTGAAATCATTTGTTCCGCGATCGCCTAAATCGTCGCTTCCGTAGAGGAAGAAGTCCTTCATATCCTGCGACCAGGACCAGGTTGGCTTGACCCTGTAAGTGTCGTCGTTCCCGCTTACTTTGTTCGCGATTCCCGTCGCTCTTCCGATATGGTCGGACGGATAAGCGGACCATAAGCCCTTCCGATCCCAGCTCAATCGATCGACTGAACTCGATACGTCATAGATAACACCAGTTTCTTTGGCCCCCGCAATCGGATTTGTAATTTTGTACCCGGTCGTCACAAGTCCCGCACCATCTATCTTGATCGAAAATGTAACGCCCATGGAGCCGTATGCTCCGGAAATCCCGATAACCGCCTCATTTCCTTGTACCGCATGGGTGATGTCCGAAAGAGTCCAATTCGGTAGAGCTACTGGAGCCAGGTTGATTCTTGGTCCGCCTACGATGACGGTTTCTTCGTTGTAAGAGCCGCTGTTTATTTGACCCGTTGTTTTGTTGAATACGATGCTGAAGTTGGAGCCGATTACAGTAATGTTTGAATCGTCTTCGGATACGGATGGAGCAGCGCCCTGAGCGGTAGAGAAGGTTTTATCCAACCCCCCGATTGGCAAATTGTATTCATCTATCAATTTCGATGACTGATTATAGACTTGAATATTCAAAATTTCGCCGACTTTCCAGTTGCGCGCCGGTATGACGAGCGTACCGTTTCCATGCGGCTCTATGTTTAGGTCGGCAATTTTGCCTGAATCCTCGCCTACACGCCAATGAAAGGCAACTTCATTCAAGTTGGTATGGTCAAACCAGTTTTTTATTGGGATATTGAGCATTTGACCGCTGCCCGGATTGTCTACAGCCGCATCCGTTATGCGTATTGGAGAGTATGCTTTTTTGGTCAGCCAGAATTCAGGCTTTTCCCTTCTCCAGCCGTCAATGATTCCCCATCCTCCGTAACCACCGCTCCAGTTTTTAACCGGCGACATAAATACTTCGTCGGGAGACGCCCATATCGCTCCTCCAAGTGCCCCCTTCTTCGTGAACATGTTTTCCCAGAATAGCTTGATGCTTTCTCCCCAGAAGTTTCTGACATTCGGATCTCGTTGCTGGGTACCCGTATTATAGTTATTTACATGGGCAAATTCGTCGTGCAATGTAGGTTGCGTGGTCGATGGCCCCAAATTGCCATTATAAGCAGGATAATGCAAGCTGCTAATATCAGTAGCCCCGTTCGCCCAGCTTACGATGGTCAGTCTTGTAGGATCTTCCGCTTTCACATATTCAAGTTCTTTTGAAAAATTGATTCCCCAACTCGTTTCATTGCCCAATGACCAAATGATAATGGACGGATGGGACTTATCCTTTTCAATCATCTCGGAAAATTGGTTCATATATTCATCCGTGTAGTTCGGATCGGATACTGAATTCGGATTCACGTCCCATTCTCCGCCCTGCCATACGACGGCGGTTTCCGATTCCACGTAAATGCCATACTTGTCGGTTGCATCAAGGAAAGCATCCGATTTTGGATAATGAGAGGTTCTGATGTGATTAATGTTGGCTTCAGCAAATTTGGCTACCGTTGCTTCATCAATTTCATCGTTTGTAGCGCGTCCCAATAATGGATGCACATCATGCGCATTGACGCCTCTCAGCTTGATCTCCTTGCCGTTTACGAATACCTGATTTCCGTTCTTAACTACTTCCCTGAATCCAATATTTTTCGTCATGGTCTGAACGGTAGATCCCTCAACCTCCAGCTCAGCCGTCAGGATATAAAGATTGGGATGCTCCGCATCCCATTTCTTAGGGGCGGCCACGGGAATTTCTACGGTACCCTCGGCATTAGAAGTTGTAAGGTCGATTGTACTAGGGCTTAGCGCAACGGCATTCCCTTGAGGATCCTTCAAGCTAAGATTGAGCTTGGCGCTGCTTGCGCCGCCAAAGTTCACCGCCCCCGTAACCTTCAGCGTCGCGTCTGTATAGGTCGCATCAAAATCCGTAGATGCATGAAGACGGGTTGCATAGTTTTGAGGCAAAGCGATAAGCTTAACATTTCGCAATATGCCCAAAACATTATGTTTGGCATATTGATTTTCATTGGAGATATCATCCGACTTGCTCGTGACGCCCACCGTAATCGTGTTCGCTTCCCCCGCCTTCACATACTTGGTAATATCCGCATCCCAGGCTGTAAAGCCGCCGGTATGTTCTCTGACAAGTTCCCCATTAACCCATACTCTCGCATAGCTGTATACCCCTTCGAATCGAAGGATGACCGTTTTGCCTTCGTAATCTGCAGGAACGTCAATCACCTTTTTGTAAGGGTATTCATGATTCAGTTCAACATCAAAGTTTTGCATATAAGCTTCGCCTGGTACCTGAATGTCATCCCACGAGGATGAATCAACCGATTTTTCCCAAAAATTAGCCGGTTTCGACATAGTGAATTTCCAGGTTCCGTTCAAACTAATGACTGGATTCTGGGTACCGGTCACCGAAGACGGAATCGGAACGATCTGCGACCTCGGCCATACTGTGTTGGCTTCTGCGGATTGAGGAGCAAGTTGCAAGATGAATGTAGAGAGCATGATAGCGATTAATGAAATACTCAATCTTTTTTTTATTTTCATGACGATTCTCCTTTGGTTATTGAATGACCTCAGAATAGCTTCATTTTGATTCTCCCCTTGATGTAAACTTCAAATGCGAGCTTTCACCTCCCTTCCGAACGAATCAAAATACCTCTCTCCATGATGAAAGGCATCCCGTAATTATTGAAATAAGTTCTTGAATATACGGTACAAAAATGGGATTTAATAGATTCATTTTTCAAAAAAGTTCGGCCTGTGATCTGTTTTGTTCTTCTATGGAACAAAACAGATCACAGGCCGATTACATATTCATCCATGATAAGCGGTTAAGCTCCCCTTAAGGGGTAACCACCACCCTGTCGGCCGTTTATAATGATTCAGCTCTTTGCAATTGAAGTCTCCACCTACCTCCAATGCGAATCAAGTATCGCTCGCTTATCAACCTTTGATACCCGATGATAATATCCCCTCGATGATGTAACGCTGCAAAGCAAAGAACAAAATAACAACCGGCATGATCGCCACGACGGAACCGGCCATTACCATTTGGAATTCAGCAGAATGCTCGCTCATAAAACTCGTAATGCCGAGCTGCAGCACCCAAAGCGATTTATCGTTCGTTACGATAAGCGGCCACACGTAATTGTTCCAGTTCCAGATAAAAACGAGAATTCCAACCGTAGTAAAAATCGGCTTCGAAGTAGGCACAATCAGTCTGAAAAATATGCCGATTAAACCAAGCCCGTCGATTCTCCCGGCTTCTTCCAGCTCTTTCGGAAAATTCATATAAAATTGACGCAGCAGGAAAATCGAAAACGGATGGGCAATCGCGATGACGATGATGCCCCAAAGATTGTTAATGAGCCCAAGCTCCCGAATAATCATGAACAACGGTATCATGAACGTCGCGAACGGAATCATCATGGAACCTAAGACGAATAAAAAAATCATATTGCGTCCCGGAAAGTACAGCCTTGCCAGTGCGTAGGCGGCCATCGCGTTAACGAGCACGGACAAGAAAACAATAGCGACAGTTACATATAAAGTATTGACCAAGTACACGTCGAAGTTAAAAGAGTTGAACAACCTCGCGAAATTATCAAAGTGGAGCTGTTGTGGAAGAATACTAGGCGGATACTGATTAAAGTCGTCAAGCGACTTGAGCGATCCTGACACCATCCATAGAGTAGGCACAAGCGAAACTATCGAAAATACAATTGCTATCAGAAGCAAGAAAGGTCGTTTAGTTCTCATATCTATCTTCTCCTATTGATTGACTGATTGATTAACCCGAAATAGTTTGACTTGCAAGATCGTGAGCAAGAAAACAAGCAGGAACAGTAGGAACGATATTGCCGAAGCGTATCCGAGTCTCAATTCGCCAAAGCCAAGATTGTAGATGTACAGCACCGTGATTTCGGTCGACCTTGCCGGTCCGCCCTTCGTCATCAGAAGGAACAGGTCAAAAAATTGGAACGCATTAATGATATTGACGATAAAAACGAAAACCATTGCATTTTTCATCTGTGGCACGGTAATCCGCCAGAACGAATGCCAGCGGTTGGCCCCGTCTATATACGCCGCCTCGTAGTAATCGACCGGTATATCAAGCAGCCCAGACAGCATAATAAGCATGTAGAAACCGACCGACGTCCAGAAAAAAACATTGATGAGACCGAACCACGAACCTTCCGTCGTCCCCAGCCAAGATACGGGGTCAAAGCCGAAGAAGCCAATAACATAATTCATCAGCCCTGACGGAGCCGATTCGAGAATGAAACGGAACAGAAGCACGCTAATAACCGTCGAGATTAGGTTCGGAAAAAAAAACACTGTACGGAAAAAGTTGCTCCATCTGCCTAGATGGCGAACGATCAGCGCGAGACAGAACGAAAAAACAAAGACGAGCGGCACGGCGATGGAAGCATAAAAAACCGAGCGCCTCAGCGAGTTCCAGAAATAATCATCTTCCGCTAGCCGAATGTAGTTGCCGAGACCGATAAACTTCTTGCCGCCAAGCAGATTCCAATCGTGCAAGCTAACAAAAAATGCATACATGGACGGTAAAAAGACGAACGCAAGCAGCAGAAGCATCGCAGGGAATAAAAATAAATAAGCCGTCCATTGCTCCTTGCCGAATCTCTTGAGTTTGTTCATGCTATCCCTCTATTCTGTGTGCAAGCGCGGCGGCATGCTGCCGCGCTTGCTTGCCCTTTTTGTAAATTTATTTGACAAGTGCTTCTTCAACTTTTTTATTTGCGTCTTTCACGATCGAATCGATATCACGGTCCATAGAGAATAACGCTTCCTGCACAGCGTCATTCGTTGCTGTCACCACTTCAGGCGGTAAAGACAGATCCTTTCGTCCAAGCGGTACAACCGAATCTACCCAATCCTTGTATAGCGGTTTTTCGTAAATGTCCTTTTTCGCTTCCAGCACCGTTGTGCGCGGTGCAAGATGAAAGCCTCCAACCGTATTGAATTGACCCATACGGTCCGTCCCCTCGAGCCAGAACCAGCTAATAACTTCCTTAGCCTCTGCCAGCTTTCCTTTGGAATTGACCATCATGTTCCAACCCCCTAACGTAGCCGTCTGTTTTCCTTGCGCGTCTACTGCGGGGTATGGCAGCAAGCCAATGTTTTTACCCGACTTTTCAATCGATGGAGTCGCCCAAATGCCGCAAAGCTGCATAGCCGTTTTGCCGCTGAGCAAATAGTTGATATCCCAGCTATCGGTTTGAAGCGTTGTATAGATGGAACCGTCAGTCGCCAAATCACGATATAATTGAAGTGCTTTGCGGGTAGCATCGCTGTCATAAGCTGACTTGGTTCCGCTTTCATCAAGAACATCGCCACCTGCCGCCCACAAGAACGGCCAGAACTCGTAATTTTGATAACCGCCGCGAACCGGGCTGATTGTTAAGCCTTTTCGTTCCGGCGTCGTCAATTTTTGGGCAGCGTCGCGAAGTTCGGCCCATGTCGTTGGCGGCTGAATATTCGCCTCAGACAATACGTCTTTATCGTAATACAATCCTATTGCATCGATGACAAATGGCACCCCGTACAGTTTTCCGTCGATGGTATTACCGGCCAAAGCCTTTTCGTTGAAATCTTTGCGTACCTCTCCTGAGATCAGGTCATCCAGCGGAGCGGCGATACCCGAGGTTACGTATTTGGTAAAGTCTGCGGCATCCATTTCGAAGAGATCCGGGCCGTCTCCGCTCGCGAACGCGGTGCTCAGCTTGGAATAGTAATCCTGTACGCCGCCCGCAACGATCGTCGTCTCTAGCTTGATCCCGCTTTGGCTCTGATTAAATTCCTCCGTCCAGCTGTTGAGAAAATCGACGGCCTCCTTCTCTCCGTATTGGTGATACCAAGCTTTGATGACGACCGGATTCCCTTTGCTTGCTCCTTTATTACCCTCTGATTCCGTAACAAGGTTGGAGTTGCTGCTGCAGCCTGCTAAGATCATTAAACTAAGAAGGAAGACAATGTTTGCTTTCACCCATTTTCTAGTTCTCATTCCTTGTTCACTCCCCTATTTTGGTCGACCCCTACAATAACCTGAAAATAGCATTTGTTACTTAATCAGGTAGGTTGTCAAGTCTATTATCATCGTAATATGGATGTATATTTCCTACAAGAGACGTAAATATTCGAAAAAATCCTTGAATTTACGCTCTTGCGTATAGGTATTGCTCGTATTTTGTTGATAGTGGTATAATGAGGGCGCTTTCACAATCCGAATGCAGAGCAGGTGATGTATCATAGCCAGGTCGTTATCATCAGGTCTGCCATGGAAACAATTGAAGCACCAACTATCGTTGGGAGGCATCGCGCTCGTAATCGTGTCCATGGTTGTCCTAACCTACGCAACCATTCAGCAATCGACCCGCACGATTCAACACAACTCCTATAAATACATTAATCTTGCGCTTGATCAAACCGGCTCAAATCTCAATCGGTTCCTTCAGCTTGCCCATGATACGACGAACAACGCCGTCGGAAATAAGCTGCTGCAGAAAGCATTAATTGATGCCAAGCGTACCGGTTCAGTCAATCCTCTTAAATTCAGCTCAATACGAGATTCGCTTAACGTAGCGTTCGTGGATACAAATGTCATCTCGTATATGGAGCTTCATTCCTTGCAGAACGAAACCGTAGCCTCCGGCATTTGTTTTCAAACCATTACTACGGATACCTTGAAACTCGGCGCGGAAGCGTTAGACGGCGCCTCGTATTGGTCAGTCACCGAAACACCGCTTTGTCAAGCCAGTACACCGTTTACGCTTAGCGGAACGCGTGAAGTGATGAACCTGCAAAGGCCTAACGAAGTATTAGGCTACCTAACCTACACGATCGATTCGAAAGATATTATAGATATATTGCAAAGCGGTAATGAATCGCAGTTGACGTCGATGATATTGGTTAGCGACAGCGGCGAAGCTATCATAAATCATTTACACGAAAAAAATCGCGAACAAATAAAAACATTGTTCGCAAGCCAGCCTACCCTTCCAGATATCCTCCGACAGCATAGCGGATACTTGGATCACGGCTACTTGTTCACGTCTTATGAAGTTCCGAATACACGTTGGCTTCTTGTCGCAATTACCCCGCAAAGTGAATTGACGCGAGGCTTGGGCAAGGTTTATTATACGAGCCTTTGGGTGGGGGCCTTGCTCATCTTGGCTACAATCGTCTTTTCGACTCTGTTTGCTTCGTTTCTTACGCGTCCTATAAGAAACATCATCAGCAAGATGAAGCTAGTTGCATTCGGTAATTTTAAAGTAAAGGTAGAGCAACAACGCTTTTTCAATCAAGAGAGCGAGCAGCTTGCCCAGAACTTTACATACATGGTTGAAAACTTTCGATATTTAGTGCAGGAGGTGTACGAGAAGCAGGACTTGGAGCGCAAAGCAACGCTGCGGGCGCTGCAGGCACAAGTCAATCCCCACTTTCTCTATAACACGCTCGACAACATTTTTTGGGGATTGGAATCGGAGGGCAAATCGAAAACCTCGCAGGTCATTTTGGATTTATCACAGATGCTACGGTATGCGCTTAATCCCAACACCTCTATGACCACGCTGGATGAGGAATTAAGCCATATTAAGCGGTATATTTCGATCATTCAATACCGATACCCCGGGCGTTTCCATACCTATTTCAACGTCCCGAAGGAGTTGCTTGACTGCACTATTCCGCGGCTGCTCATTCAGCCTCTCATCGAGAATGCAATCACTTACGGCATTGAGCCGAAGAAATCGGCAAAGGAGCTTCGCATCGATGCCCTTCTAAGCCAGGACAACGTGACGATCGTCATTTCCGATGACGGTGCGGGCATTCCGGAGGAGAAGCTGAGATCGTTGCTCAAAAAGAAGCGGATTACGCACGATCGTCAGACAGAAAAGGGGCTTGGATTGCTTAACGTACATGACCGGCTCCGGCTTCACTATGGCGAAGCGTATGGAGCAGAAATCAAAAGCGAGCTCGGTGTTGGCACAAAAATAACAATTACGTTCCCTTGCACGATTTTGAAAGGAGCCAATGCCAATGAACGTTGCTAGAGTTGTCCTCATTGACGACGAAATCAATATCCGCCAAGGCTTGCGCCGCATCATCGACCGATCGCCGTTGTTCCGGATTGTGGCCGACTTTCCCGACGGGAGCGAAGCACTGGAATGGCTGAATGCCAATAGCACGGACATCGTTCTCTCCGACATACGGATGCCGGGAATGGATGGCATTGCGGTATGCGGTGAAATAACAAGCAAGTGGCCGCACGTAAAGGTCATTCTGCTTACTGGACACGCGGAATTCGATTATGCCTATTCGGCGATCAAAGCAGGCGTTATGGATTATATTTTAAAGCCATGCGACCCCGTGATTATTATTGAAACGCTGACTCGCGCTTCGAAGGCCATCGACAATGTATCCGCAGCTGGTAGTTCCGCCGAAGTTGGTGCAGGCGGCGAAGTGCATAGTGCCAAATACGGCATCCAGTCCACGAACCCCTGGGTCATGTCGGCGGTGCAATTTGTTGAAGCCAACTACGAAAAAGAACTCACCGTCCGCGACATCGCTAGCCGCGTTCATTTGAGTTCTTCTTATTTCAGCACATTATTTAAGGAGGAAACAGGTCACAGCCTAAGTCATTTAATCCACATAGTTCGGATCGAACGAAGTAAGGGATTGCTCGCCGAACTACACTACAAAAGTTATGAGGTAGCTGAGCTAGTAGGCTACAAGACGTTTCGCCACTTTAACGAGATTTTCAAGACCATGGTCGGACAGACGCCATCCGAATACCGGCGCACACTTGGGGCTCATTCCACGATTTAACGAATCTTCACGTGTTCCTTCACCGACGTCATCATATCCACAATATGCGCCTTCATGATCTCTCTTGCCTGCTCAGCTTGACGTTCCAACATGGCTATGGCAATTAGATTATGATAACTCGCCGCCTTGCCTCTCATATTCGGAAGCTTGTTCGTCTCCCGCCTTCCGGCGGCAGACAAATCGGTGACAGCTGCCAGCATTTGGGCAAGAACCGGGTTGTCCGCACCCTCTGCAATCAATTGATGAAATCGCAGATCGGTTGTAAAGAAGTCTCCTCCTCCGATCATTTGCGCTTCCATTGTCTCGGCAAGCTCCTTTAGCTGCTTCACCTGCGAAGGAGTCGCCCGATGCGCGCAGAAGTAAGCGAGCTCGGGCTCCAACACTAATCTTGCTTCAAGCAGTTGGAGCAACGAGCTGTTCCCCATCTCGCGCAGCTTATGCCCAGCATCCCCAAGCAGCCCCGGTTCGTTGCTGACGAATATGCCTCTTCCATGTTCGATGCTAATAATTCTCTGGCTCTCAAGAATGCGAAGCGCTTCCCTCACGGCCGTCACACTAAGCGAAAATTCTTCAGCGAGCTCCTTCAGTGTAGGCAAACGAGTCCCCGGTTTCCAGACTCCCGATTCGATATGTGCTTTCATCTGCTCGAGAATCGATTCATGTGCAAGTTTCTTCAAAGTGGCACTCTTCTCCTCATTCATCTTGACTTTGTCCCCATCATACCGTACGGGCAGTGGAAAGATCAATGCATCCAAGAGTCCTTATCTATTCTAAGCCTTCCAGTAGGCTCCGAACTCATTCATAAAACTATCGATTTGTTCTAGCTCCTGTTTATCCATTCCATATGCCGGTGTTCTGCAGTAGTCGGAGGCAATTAACCCTCGTCTGTACAAAATGATTTTCTCAGCTTTAATAATTAATTCTACCCCTTGCATCCAGTAAGAAATGTACGGTAGCAATCGATGAAACAAGCTCAAAAACGCCTTATGATCCACTTGATAGAGTTGCAGCAGCTCCACATGCACCTCAGAGAACGAACATCCGGGTTGAATGCCGCTTGCCCCCCGCATAAGCACATCAGGCATTTGTACGCCGGCGTACCCGACCAAAGCACCAAGCCTTCCATTCGAGCTTTCCAGCAATTGCCCTACGTAACGGCCCGGAGGTTGCGTTTCGACTTTGATTGCCTGCAAATTATCGTGCTGCTCCTTTAGCCGAACGAACACATCAGGCGACAGCCTTACACCTGTCTGACTCGGCGCGTATTGAACGATAACCGGAATCGAGACGGCGCTAACGACTCTACGAATATGTTCCATGATTGCATGCTCCGATGGTTGGAGGAAAAATGGCGGCAGCAGCATAAGCGCATCCGCCCCCTGCTGCTCTGCTAGCTTCGCCCTGTATTCCGCAACTTCAGCGGAGTGATCTGTCACGGAGATCATGCTAGCCACAGTCGGATGCGCTGACGTTTCTGCTAGCAGAATCCGTTGCATCGTTTTTTTCTCTTCATCGGTTAGCTTATAAAATTCCGTTGCCAAGCCGAACAAAGTCAATCCAGAAATACCAGTGCCAAGCAAATGCCGCACTAAATGCTGAAAGCTGTCTTCATCTAGAAGACCGTTGTGCGTAAAGGTCGCGGCTGCGATCGGTACAATGCCCGAAATCGATTTCCCCATTGCTCATTTTCCTCCTTCAATGTGTGTGGAGCAGCCCCGCTAATGAGCTTAATCTTGCAACAGCGCCGTACGGCCGCCATCCACTACATAAGTGGTACCCGAGGCAAACGCCGCATAAGAACTGGCAAGAAACGCACAGAAAGCACCGATCTCCTCAGTCGTTCCGAGGCGCCCGACGGGATGCCGTCGTTTCGTCTCCGCCCGTTCCGCTTGCGGGTCGGGAAAGGATTGGAACCATGAATCATTGCCAGGCGTGTCAATAAATCCGGGAGCGAGGCCAACCGTCCGAACAGAAGGTCCCCACTCGATCGCAAGGCTGCGAACGAGTCCCGTGAGCGCAGTTTTGGCTACATTGTAAGGGAAGCAGCCAGCTATTGTCGAAATGGCATGATTCGACGTCATAATGATGATCACACCGTTTTTGCTTTGCTCCAGATTTGATTTGCAGCATTGGCTAATAAACCAATGGGATCTCAGATTGAGATCCATATTATGCTGCCATAAATCCGCATTGCAGTCCGTCGCATTAGCAAACACGTTAGCCCCGGCATTCGAAACGAGAATATCAATTCCTCCAAGCACCTCAGCCGTCTGCCTCACGAAATGGCGAACCGCCTCGTCGTCGGTGATGTCTACCTCCAAAAACAGGCTTGGCTTCCCCGATTCATGCTGCTCCTTTTGGAAGTGCTCCCATGCCGGGCTGCTCTTGCGTGCGCAGCCTGCGATTGTAGCCCCTGCCTTGGCTAGCATGCGTGCCGCCCCTAACCCGATACCTCCGGATACGCCCGTCATGATAGCGACTTGGCCGCTCAAATCAATGTTAAGTGTCATTTGGTAATCTCCTTATCTTCTAGCTTCTTGAATAAGCTGCGCGAACGTTCTTGCCGTATCTCTCAACTCCTCGAACCGCCCGGCTTTAATAGCATCTTTTTTCACTAAATGGCCACCAACCCCGACGGCAACGGCCCCGTTTCGTATGAACTGCGCCACATTATCCATCGTCACCCCTCCAGTCGGCATCATCGGGATATGTCCCAAAGGCCCTTGAAGCTCTTTGATATAATCGACCCCAAGCGCATTGCCAGGAAATACTTTGATCAAGTCAGCCCCCRCTTTATGGGCCATTACGATTTCGGTTGGGGTCATCACTCCCGGGATCGAGATCTTACCATATTTGTTCGTTAACCGGATAGTGTCAATATCCAAGATGGGAGAGAATATGAAATCGGAGCCGGCAAGAATAGCCTGTTTCGCTGTATCCGCGTCTAAAACAGTGCCGGCCCCCACCAATGCGCGCTCTCCTAATTTTCCCTTCAAAAGGGCAATCAAATCGAAAACGCCCGGCGTGTCTACCGTAATTTCCAAAGCGCCTACGCCGCCTTCAACCAATGCATTTGCGATATGCAGAGCATCTTGGGGCTTAGGACGGCGAATAACGGCGACAATCCCCGATTCTTTGAGCTTCTGCAATTGAACCGATTTTATCATTGCGGTACCTTCGCTTTCTACCTATTTACATCTCGCTCGGACAGGCTTCTATCCATATAACGCACAACTTCCTCATTCATTGGCGATCCTTCGTTATCTCCATGAACGCTGAACGTAATGAGGTCCATAGATTTCATAAGCCGAATTTCCGTTTAAACATAGAACCCTTGTCTTGCTTCCCGAACACCCGGATGCGCTTCCATAGCTTCTTCGACCAAATCAACGCCAAGTCCCGGACGGCGCGATAGCACAAGATGTCCTTGCCTTACTTCAATCGGATGATCGATCACTTCGTCTCTCCATGGAACATCATTGAACATAAATTCCTGCCTGAAGAAGTTCGGAACCGAAGCGCAGACATGAGCGCTCGCCAGCGTAGAGAGTGGACCGTTAGGGTTATGCGGTGCCAATTGCACATTGTAAGCTTCCGCCATCGTCGCCATTCGTTTCATCTCGGATGGGCCGCCGCATCGCGTAATGTCCGGCATTATAATATCGACCAATTGCTTCTCGAGAATCGGACGTATTCCGTATCTGGTATAGTGGCGTTCCCCTACGCAAATCGAAACCCGAGGATTTAGCCTTTCACGCACGGCCTTTAATGTTTCGGCGCTTTCGGGTCCTACAGGCTCTTCATACCACGTAATATCCAATTCCGCAAGCTTGTCTGCCATCGTGATTGCCGTTTTGAAGTTCAACATGGCATGTGTTTCGATCATCATATCCATTTCGTATCCTACCGCTTCGCGAACGGCTTTCGTGACTTCATATGCTCTCTGCTGAAGCTCTGGTGTCAAAGAAAGATTGCTGGACAAGTCCTCTCCGTATAAATAGTTGGTGTGAGCGAAAGGATCGAACTTCAGCCCTCCGAAGCCAGCTTCTTTCACTTTGAGAGCTTGTGCCGCATAATCATCCGCATTATGGCCGCCGCCCGTAAACCAGTAATTTGCATAAAGCGGAATCTCCGTGCGGAACGCTCCGCCGAGCAGTTCGTAACATGGAACGCCAAGTACTTTTCCTTTTAAATCAAGCAGCGCCATGTCAATTCCGCTAATCGCGCATAGGCTTGCTCCGTATGGTCCTACCCAGTTCAAATCGCGATACAATTTCGTCCAAATAAAATCGGTTTTCATCGGATCAAGACCGATGATTCGTTCGCCTACATGCCTAGCGGCAGCTTCGACAATCGGGCTTCCCGGCCAGTTCGTCGCTTCCCCGACCCCCGTGTGGCCTTCGTCGGTATACACTTTAATCATCGTCCAATTGTATTTGATGCCTTCAACCAACCATACTTTTACGTCCGTAATTTTCACCTTGAAAACCTCCAATTTTTTTAATGATCATATCTTTATGTTGATATGATATGATGTATTTTTCTTGGTGTCAATCCTTGTTTTTTACACAATAAAATCATCGATCCTATCGATATCCTATAATGTTCTTCTGTTAGCATTAGTGCTAAAACATGAGTTAAGAAAGCCGCATACACAAAGAGGCCATAAAGCAGTGTTTCAAACTGCCTTACAGCCTCTTCGATTTAGTTAAAGATGCAACTCTAACCATTGCTATGTTCATGGATAACAAATAAATGACAACACAAAGCCCCTAAGAAGCCGCTATCCAGTTTCTGTTCTGGACGGATAACTCCATGCTCCACTTGCTGCCGGGACAGTGCAATATTCTCAGCCCTCCCATTAGGCAGCCCTTCCTCCCAAGTCATTCAATATTCAATCCTGGCTTTTATTCACTCCTATCCATCGTGCAGATCGTGCTATAATTCCAAAAAGGGGTGATATCATTGAGTGGTTTCTTAATCGTTGTCATTATTTTTGCAGTGTTATTTGGTTTTTTCAAAAAGAAGAAGAATTGATTCAATATTCAGCGAATGTTAGTCAGAACAGCCTCATTTGCCCGTCCGCTGAACCAGCGGCCACCTCGTTTATCCAAAGGATTTCGATCTTGATTTGCCCAGCTTCAGCCAATGCTTGCCGCTCTTCTTTATGCCAATGAGACAACGTTAACAGCTGTCAACTAAGCTTATAATACATAAAGGCTCTGCCACAGGTAATTACTCCCGGCAGAGCCTTCAATCTTTTTGTTAGATTCCTATGGCTTCATATCACCCATATGTTAGTGAAAGTGAGCCGACCAGCCTAGATCGTCCTGTCTGAATAAGCCCGTAGTGATCTTCTTCACGATAATGGATGATGTTCATTGTTCTTCTTCTTGCTTGCTTTTTTTACATCTTCTACACTACTCGCGCGATTGCCAGTTCCATAGCTGTACTTCACCAACCCTTATATCTCTGACCCACGGCTCCTCACGCAGCTTTAGCAGCTCTTTGACCGGACCGGTAATAACAGCTCCATACAGCCTTACACCATTTTTTTCCACATAATCGATTGTGTGATCTAACTGTAGAAAAGGAGCTACTTTGGTTGAAATACCTTTATTTTTCTGTAGCATGTATAAGGTTTTCTTGAAGTAACCATTCCTCTTTTCCCCGTCTCCATAGGATTCGAGTGATGGATAAGATCCTCCACTGGACACCACTTTTCCGAACCACCCTGTCTTTTCTTCTGAGTAAAAGTCCACCGTCATATCATCAGATTGCCAGATCGGAAAATATGGAAAACCCACTGGATTTGTAATCGCTCCGCCGCTATCAACTTGCTTCGGATCAAGACCGGTATCCACCGCGAACCAGACTGGATCCATGTTCTTATGCTCGAATTGCTTTAATAGCTCATCTGTCGAGAATAACCGGTCCAATGATAGATAAGCTTCTGCCACAGTTCCCTCTGGGAGCTTCTCGAGCTTTATCCACTCATTATGGTTAAAGCGCTCTTCTTCCCGGCGGTTAGTCTCCTGCTGTTCGCTTTGATTTGCTGGTTTATAATCGGGATGATAGAAAATACTATTGCCCCCTATAATGTTTCCCTGCCAAGTAATCTGCGGAGCCGAGGCTAGATTCAACAGAAACCGCATCGAAAAATCTGCTACACCAATTTCTTCGTCACCAACTCTCTTATTCAGCTTCCCTGTAAAATCCATTGTAAAAAAAGCATTGCCTGTTCCATTCATATTGACCTTCAGATTGGGATGGGAAACAGCGACCGCTGACTCCACAACATCCCGGTAAGCCTTCATCCGGTCCGGCGTGCCGCTCCCGTAAAATACACCAGTAATAATCATACTAATCACAGTCAGCACTAGTAGGACTGATAGTACCGTAAAGACATTCATCACCCGAGCCTTCCATTTGCCACGTCGGATAATAACGGCTTCTTTTAATGGAGGTATGCGATTACGCGTCGTCTGTCTATCCTCCCCCTCACGGGAATGCTTCTGGTCTGACTGTGTGACAACTTCCTCCAAATAAGCTTGATAAACCTCCATCTTCTCCATTTCACGCTCTACTTCCTCACGCTCTTCATCAGTGAGCTTGCCTTCAGCATAATCCTGTAACTTCCGTTTGAAATCCTCACTCATTCTGATCCCTCCCCCTTTCTACCCTGTCCCCGTAATGCTTGCCGTGCTCGAAACAGCAAAATCTTCACATGTGATAATCGGATATCCATAATGTCTGCAGCCTCCTGATACGTAAGCTGGTTAAAATCAATGAGCAGCATCGCCTGCTGCTGATTTTCCGGCAATCCGGATACAGACCGCCCGATTTCGTTCCAACGCTCCTGACGCAACAGTTCATCCTCCGGGGTATGGTGATCTGCAAGACGCTGAAAATAATCAGGGGTCTGCAGTGTTGTGCGGCTCTCCTTGCGCTTGTAATCCACATAAGCATTATAGGCAACCCGGAATAACCATGGCTTGATCTTCTCGTCTTGACAATTTTCCAAATAAAGATATGCCCGGTAAAAGGTCTCCTGCATCAAATCTTCTGCCGTATGATGGTCGTAGCAGAGGGAGCGCAAGTAGCGATAGACATCCTGCACATAAAGCTGGTAAATATCATCCAGATGGTTTCCCTTCATTTTCTCCCCCCTGCCCTAATCACGAATCAGACGAACTAAAGTTACAGTTTACAGTCAAAAAAACGGAAGTCGTCCAGAAGAATATATTTGTGCAATCATCAAATGTTAAGAAATTGTCCTGATTGATTCCGTTGTTGCACTCCGTTTTCCCCATGAATACCTCCAATCAAGAGCTAGGATAGACATAATTTAGAAATTGCATTAATGTTGAGTATGTTACTAGAGGAGCTATTAGAGACAGGACCAAATATATCAATTCAGAAGCGAGGAAGGGACGGTAACTATGGAAAATATATCTGAAGCTGATAAGTTCGAATCATTAAAATCTTTGCAATCTACAATCAATAAACTCGAGAACGCCTTATCCCAGATGACTCAAAGCGGCGCAAATACTACATTAGTAAAGAAACGACTTAATGCTGTTTACATTGGCTTAGCTATTTTAGAGAATGTTTGGAATCAAAAACCTCATCTATACACACAAAAAGATTTAGTAGAAGCTCGCGATGTTCTTTTGGGTTTAACCCCTTCCGTTGAGAATAGTTACATGAAGTCGAAGCCTGGTAGTCCACAAAAAACGCTCTTAGAAAGAAGACTTAAGGCGTTGAGACTAGTTGTTCAAGCGATTGACGAGCTATAGTCCAAATACTATGGAATCAAACGACTATTCAAACTTTAATGAATCTGGATATAAAAAAGCCATCTTAGCCCTGTTAACATTGCTAAAATGGCTTATTATTTGCATTCTAATTTCATTCCTCAGATATAAAGCGTTTGGGATAAACCGGAACAATTTTATAAATTTCTTGCCTCGGCAACCAATCCGTACTTTGTGCATTAATCACTTTTACATAATCTGTGAATTCAGGATCTTTAACATCAAGAAGAACACCCTCATAGGTAACTGTTGAGTCTAACTCTACAACGACTACATGTCCAATAAAATCATCGATCCGCATTAAGCCGCCCTCCTTATTTTAAGCAGTTCGACAAGATCAAATACTATCCTTCAAAGATTGTTGCTTATTTTTCTACTATATATCATCCCGAAGTCATTAGGCGCATAATTCGCAAGCATGTTCTAATCAGTAACCTCAACGGAGACCCGAACAACATAACTATCCGAATCCATCTCTGAGAAGTAGTTGAGCAAATCCATTACGTACACATTCCCGCATACTTTCAACCCTTTGCGCTCAATGTATTTTTTAATAATGGAGCAAGCCTCTGAAATACTCTCGTAAGAGCCTTGATGGTCCATAACAACATAAAAACCCTTGGGCTTGATAAGCATTCTGTCTCCCAAAATCGGCGCTTTAATCCTATTTCCTACATGGCTCCAAGAAAAGGTGCTGGATTCATAACTTGCTTTGCTTATAAGTGCCCAGATTGGAAATTCGTGATTGATAAAAAGTTTTTCACAATAATTGCGATGTTCACTTAACTTAACAGCAAATTCCTCTTCGTCCCCTTGTTCGAGCGGCGTCGCAATTAAATACTCCATTTCACATTCTTCTATAGAAGGATTGTCCCGCAACGTCTCCATCGATGTCTCCGTCATTTGAATGGCATTTTGCAAAATATTTTGCATCCGTTTAATTCGAAGCAGCTCTGCTTCCAATTCATGATGCTTTTGATTAAACAGCTCAATGAGATTGGAAGCGTTACGGTTCTGAATAAAACCTTTGATTTCCTGAAGAGAGCTCCCAGCCTTCTTAAGCACATTAATAATATCCAAAATATAGGATTGGCGATGAGAATAATAGCGATATCCATTTACATGAATAAATTCAGGCTTTAAGAGCCCGATCTCGTCATAGTGAAGAAGGGTATGCTTTGTAACCCCGCTTATGCTGGCCAGTTTGCTGATCGTGAGGTAGCGACCGTTAATATCCGACATTGTGTATTCCTCCGAGTCTGAAAATCCCATAAACCGATACATGGACTACCGCTAAATTTTACCTAATGAAATTGGCTTTGACAATAGGGTAACCCTGTAGTTTAGAGTTAATTCAGAAGGTTGTTAGATTAGTTTGACGTGGAGGGGAAAGAAAGATGTATCGTTTCAATCGTTGGATCGTTCTGGCAGTTGTCTCAAGCGCTCTTTTGCTCATAGTTATGGATGCGACGATTCTTTATACAGCTATGCCAAGCTTAACTTACGATCTGGGTGCTTCGGCATCGGAAAAATTATGGATTCTGAACGGTTATTCGCTTGTTATGGCAGGTCTGCTCCCGGCGATGGGTGCTCTGGGAGATCGTTACGGCCATAAAAAAATATTCGCCCTTGGATTGCTCGTTTTTACGGCAACTTCTCTCTTAGCGGCTTTTGCTCCAACTCCGTCTGTGTTGGTCGTAGGACGGGTACTCCTTGCTGTTGGGGCATCCATGATGATGCCTGCTACATTATCCATCATTAGAGTCACATTTACCGACCCGCGTGAGCTCGGACTTGCGATCGGCATTTGGGGTTCCATTGCTTCTGGAGGGGCAGGAATTGGTCCCCTTGTAGGCGGACTGCTTATGGAGCATTTTTGGTGGGGTGCCGCCTTTTTGATCAATGTTCCAATCGCGATCTTAGCGTTTGTTTTGACGCTGGTATATGTTCCGAAGCATGAAGGCAATAAGAATACGAAGTGGGATCTTACCGGCTCCATTCAGATCATGATTTCCATGGTGGCGATTGTTTTTGCTATTAAAGAATTTGCAAAGCGCGAAGGGTCTCCCATGCTTGCTGCTATTGCCGCCGTTATCGGGATCGTGGCAATGATTATTTTTATTCGTCGTCAGCTCAAAAGCCCAAACCCGATGCTCGACCTGTCACTCTTTAAAATATCTCCCTTTATGACAGGCTGTATTACAGCTTTAGTCGGTCTATTTGGACAGCTCGGAGTTCAGTATATTGTGACTCAGCGACTTCAACTAGTGGTAGAAATGAGTCCGCTGCAAGCGGGTCTGATCACGCTAAGCGTACCGGCGACGGCTCTTATTGCAGGTCCGCTGATCGGTAAGATATTGCATCGCTATAATGTGATATATATCAAAGGCCTCGCACTTCTGACTGCCGCTTTGGGAACGATGATTTATGTCTTTCAATTTAATTCCGGCCTTGCTGGACAAATGATTGGACTAGCACTCCTCGGAGCAGGCTTGGGAGCAGGAATGACGGCAGCTTCTCACTCGATCATGAGTTATGCACCACCTGAAAAAGCGGGGATGGCGGCTTCAATTGAGGAAGTGGCCTATGAAGTCGGCGGGGCGTCCGGGATTGCAATCATCGGAAGCATTTCTGGTCTAGTGTATACGCTCGCTATGAATATCCCCGAGGGACTTCAGGTTCCTGCCAATGTAAAAGACAGCCTGGACGAAGCGCTGTTGGTTGCCGATGGGTTGCCTGTTCAGGCATCCGAAGCGTTGAAAGCGGCTGGGCGCTTAGCTTTTGATCAATCTTTTTTCGTCATACTGCTGGGGTTATCCGTATTTTTTGCAATAACCTCTTTAGTTATATTATGGATAGGAAGTAGATCAAAACAAAGCAGTTCAGAACAACGTTCAGAACAATCATAAAAGTACAGAATTAAGAAGTTTGAAGAGATTATAATGCGGAGCAATCAAGATACATTACATTCCTACAAGCAAAAACCCCGACCTCTTAAGGTCGGGGTTTCACATGCTGATGGCGAGCCTTGGTTATACAACACTACAATTATTTTAACTTTACTTATTGTTCAAGTAATTTATCCAACAAGCGAATAATCATCGCAACTGACTCGGCACGGGAAGCAGATTCATTTGGTTTGAACAATCCGTTGCCTTTACCGCTTACGATACCTGCATTAGCAAAAGCATTAATTGGTTCAGAAGCCCAGTTCGTGACTACATCCGAGAACGGATTGGTTGTGCTAGGAACATAGTTCGTCAATCGAGCAAGCATTGCAACGATTTCAGCACGGGAAATTTTTTGATTAGGATGGAAAGAACCATCACTATAACCTGTAATTATCCCATTAGCCTGCAATGCTGCAATCGCTTCTGAGGCCCAATGCCCCTTGGTGTCAGAGAAAGAAGCACCGTTTGAACTCGTTAAACCAAAAGCTTTTGCAAGCATCGTGGCGAACTCAGCGCGAGTTACATTTTCATTGGGATGGTAAGAACCATCACTATAGCCTTTTACAATCCCCATCTTAGCAGCACGCTCCACTGCTAAAGCACTCCACGAAGATGCTGGGACGTCCGTAAATTTTAAAGCAGGAGCAGATTTCTGTGTTGGTGTTGGTGTTGGTGTTGGTGTTGGTGTTGGTGTTGGTGTTGGTGTTGGTGTTGGTGTTGGTGTTGGTGTTGGTGTTGGTGTTGGTGTTGGTGTTGGTGTTGGTGTTGGTGTTGGCGTTGGTGTTGGAGTCGGCTCAACTCCCGTTGTTTTCACGACAGTAAACTCATCGATCTTATTCCCCGCACTTGTACGTGCTTCCACATGAATCCCGTCCTCAGTAATTTCAATAGCGGAATATACTGGCACGTCCTCATCAAAGATATGTTTCAAATAATTATATTGCGTACCATCATAAAATTTCCAGCCCGATGCACCACCATCAAGATAAACGGTACCTTCATTTGTATCCTTATTGGGCTTACCATCTTGCATTGGATAGGTACGCGCATACACATGATCATGACCTACTAGAACCAAATCAACTTTTTTCTCTTCTAAAATAGGTGCAAAATACGTTTGTGTATACTCAACAAGAGTTTCTCGACCATTTTCTGTATGGTAAGCAGGACGATGGAACATCACGATAGTCCATTTTTTATCATTTTTATTTAAATCTTCTTCGAGCCAAGCTGCTTGATCTATCATTTGTTCCTCTGTACCCTCTGAGTTCAATACGACAAAATGAGTATCATCAACCTCATAAGAGTAAGCATATTGAAGCTGAGATTCTGGTCCGTTCGTTGGGAAATTCGCCCCTTTCGTGAATACTTCTTTCCCTTCACTCTTCACATCATGATTACCCAATGTTAGAGCAGTTGGAATTTTTGTTGCGTAGACTGCAGATGCTTGCCAGAATTTCTGCCATTCTTCAAATGCGCCGCCTACATCAACCATATCTCCACCATGCATAATAAACTGTGTTGATGGATGTTGTTTCAAAGCGTTAGTCATTAGTTCTTGATAGGCTTGTATGCCTTGTGATTGATTCGTATGAGAATCTGTAATAAACAAAAATGAGGTCGGTGTTGATTTATTCTGATCAACTGTCGAATATTCATACCACGCCGACCAATTGCCCTCATAACCTACACGATATTTATAGGCGGTATCTGCTTTCAAACCTTCAATCAGAGCATTATGAAACCGGATTTCACCCTTCGTTCCATTTTCCTTCATACTAAGCACTTGAAGCTCACTCTCAGCTTGATGTTGTTTTACACGTTTGATATCAGGACTTTCTCCTGTTCCCCATTCATTAGCTTCAATGTATTCAAGATAAGTAACGGTTTGGTCTGGCTTTGTTTGCCAAGCAGCGCTCAGCTCAGAAGACATATCTTCTGCCACATAGGTTTGAACATATTGAGGTGTATCTGTACCATATTGCTCCACGACTTCATAATTGACAACCTTGCTGTTTTTATCACCATTGACCGCTTGAACCTGATAGGTTCCAAGTGCCAATGTAGTTAGGTCTGTCGTTAATTGTCCTTTAGCATCTGTTTTACCAAGGCTGCTGTTCAATAACTGACTGCTAACATCCGATTCAGAAATATAACCTGTTGTTTGGCCATCTGCGAAAATAATTTCGAATAAGCCATCTTCAGCTTTTGCAGAAGCATAGTAACGTTCACCAGCTTTTGCAACCATTAATACCTCAGAAGACGTATCGTCATCCTCATATACATTAGACGTTACGGTGTTAACGGTAACTACTGAGCTTTGCTTTAATAATCCAATGAAAACAATGTCCGCACCTTCATACGGCTTGCCCACATGGTCTAATACTGTAAATGTAGAAGGTGTGCCTAAACCAACTCCCGTCATTTCCAGCTGATATGGAAATGCGATGGTATAGTGAATAGGAGCAGCGAGTGGTGAGCTAGTCTGAACTTCGCCAGCTGAAAGATTTGTATTGCTCATGGTTATGGTCTTGTAAGCTTCACCACGCTCCAGCGCGGCATGAGAGCTCACTCTAAAATTAACCGTAACGGAATTATGGGCTGCTGCTACGTTATTAAGTGCTACTTTAACCATCCCGTGCTCATTATCAATTTCTGAGGTTAGGGCAACTCCAGTCGCCTGAGTAATGCTTTCAACTTGAAGGATACCTTTATCATAATTTAAAGCAAATTCCGCACGATCTGCATTCAAATAATCTTTGATACCTACCTGCACAGAGTAGATTTCGTTGCTTATTGCTTCTTTGTTAGCAGCCATGAACAATCGTTCTCCTGCATTCACTGTGAAGGTGAATGTTTTCCCTGCCGGGTTACCTACCTTATCCTTCACTTCAATCACAAGCTCATGATAACCGCCATCCACATATTTTCCTGGATAGGTTAATACCTTTGTATTTTCAGAATAGTCCACTTTATCCGTTATATTCGTACCATCCAAAAGAACAGATAATGTATTCAAATCCAAGCCTGATCCGTTATCGTCCAGTTCAACCTTCAATGTATCAAGCGGAGCGTTTAATACTTCATTTGGGACAGGGGCTATAGGTTTAATGGTTGGAACTTCTTTATCCTCATCAAGTTCCTTATAGATAAAGGTAATATCGTCTACCCAAATCGAGCCTTTATTTTTCTTGCTCATATTCGATTGTTTCAATTGGAAAAACAATTCAAGGACGATCGGACCTGGTTTTCCCTGCGGCACATCCGCCTCAATATATTTCCATCCAGACCAGTCTACACCCATTTGATTTTCATCATAAAATTCTGCCTGGAATGAAGATCCGCCTTTATCTCTAAATTTTGTCGTTAGCAAATGTCCTTCATTGTTCCCATAAACCCACATCCCTACTTTAGTAGGGTAGCCTGTTACTGGAATATTTCCTGTTTTATACCCGACTTCAATTTGAGAAGGGTTATCTACGATGCCAATCATATCGTAATCAATTCTAGCTGAATATTGTCCATTTCTTACATGCTTTTTGTTGTTCTCCAAGTGCAGCGTAGCATCATACATGCGTTTAGGATTAAATTTCACATCTGAGATTCCATCTTCAAAATCTTCAACGATAACATTTGGCGATGCTTCATCTACTGCAAAGACATGGTTTTTTTGACCAAAACCGCTATGTAGTCCCCCTCCTAGCAGCGTTATAATGGATGCAATTACTATTGTCTTGCGTAATACTTTTGCTCTCATTACGTTTCCTTCTCCCTTAATAAAATGGTTAGTCAATGAGAACTATAACAGTGCATTGTAAAATTAAACCTCCTTAACTATTAAGAAATTTTATTTTTATTCACAAAAATTGTAATTAAGCGTCCTTTCGAGTTTAGCTGTGATGGGAAAAAAGCGAGTAGGAAATACAAAAAAAACCGATCTCATTCGATCGGGTTTTCTATTTCCGCGGAATTAATTCATCGTACTTGCCCCAGCRCCTCTCTAATTTCTACACTATGGATTGACGACTATTCCACGATTTTTAGTTTTTTTGAAGTACATGCCCCTTTACAAAGCCGCTTCCGCAGTCTCAAACTGGCTATTGTACAATTCAGCATAGAAGCCGTTTGCCGCAAGCAGCTCGTAATGATTGCCGCTTTCGATAATATCGCCGTCCTTCATGACGAGAATAATATCGGCATTCTTGATCGTAGACAACCTGTGCGCGATAACAAAAGAAGTTCGTCCTGCCATCAACCGGTCCATCGCTTCCTGAATGAGAAGCTCCGTTCTCGTATCGACGGAACTTGTTGCCTCGTCGAGGATGAGCAGCGGGGCGTTCGCAATGAGCGCTCTTGCAATCGTGATGAGCTGTTTCTGGCCTGCAGAAAGATTCACCTGCTCGTTCAATACCGTGTCGTAGCCATGCGTCAAGGTTCGAACAAAATGATCAATGCCGACGGCCTTGCAAACTTCCTTCACGTCGGCATCGGTAACCCCTTGCTTGTTGAAGACGATATTTTCTTTGATCGTCCCCTCGAACAGCCATGTATCCTGAAGCACCATACAGAACTGTTCATGAACATTTTCCCGAGGAAGCTCATGGATCGGAACGCCATCGATGGCGATTTCCCCGCCATTCAGCTCATAGAACCGCATCAACAAATTGACGATTGTCGTCTTCCCGGCACCCGTCGGTCCTACGATGGCGATCTTCTGACCAGGCAATGCACGGGCTGAGAAATCATTAATGATGAGCTTATTCGGATCATATCCGAAGGAAACATTCCTGAACTCTACCTGCCCCTTAACATCCTTAAGCACTTTCGATTTATGGTTCTCGTCCTCGAGCTCTTTCTCTTCCAAAAACTCAAAAACGCGCGCGGCTGCGGCTGCAGTCGATTGCAGACTTGTCGCGACCTGTGCAATTTGCCCCAAGGGCTGCGTGAACAAACGAACATAAAGCATGAAAGCAACGATGACACCAAACGAAATTTGACCATTCATCGCTAATGCTCCGCCGACAATACAGACCGACACATAACCGAAGTTTCCGACAAACATCATGAGCGGCATCGTCAAGCCGGATAAAAATTGCGACTTCCATGAGCTTTCATATAATTTAGCGTTGATTTCATTAAAGGTTTCCTTCGCTTTCCTCTCGCCATTATAGACCTTAACAACATCGTAGCCTGAGAATATTTCCTCGACATGGCCATTCATCGCGCCAAGGTTTGCCTGCTGGTGAACGAAATGCGTTTGGGACTTTTTGATCATCACGGTCATGAAGCCAAATCCTAGAAATGTCGAAATGATCGCCGTCAACGTCATCCACACGTTGGTATAGAACATCATGACCAATGAACCGACCAGCATGGTGACGGAAGTGACAAGCATCCCGACGCTCTGATTCATCGTTTGTCCAATCGTAT
Source organism: Paenibacillus sp. 2TAB26 (assembly GCF_052115145.1). Classification (NCBI taxonomy): domain Bacteria; kingdom Bacillati; phylum Bacillota; class Bacilli; order Caryophanales; family Paenibacillaceae; genus Paenibacillus; species Paenibacillus sp. 2TAB26. The sequence goes on along the minus strand of NZ_JBFRGC010000012.1, from coordinate 85,457 downwards.
CGATATCGTTCGTGACGCGGCTCAGCACGTCGCCATTGCTGGTGGAATCGAAATACTTTAGTGGAAGCTTGTTAATCTTCTTGGAGATGCGGGTACGCAAGCTTCTCGACACCTTCTGCGTTACCGTAGCCATAATATAACCTTGGAAGAACGAGAAGATGACGCTTAATCCATATAGAACGGCAAGCAGTATACCAATGCTGCTAACCGCATCCATGTCAATTTCACCCATTAACCCCTCAGTAATGTGATCCGTCATGTCTTTCAGCTTCCCTGGCCCAACAATCGTAAATATCGTGCCCACAACGGACAGCAGCAGTGCCATGATAATAAGAGGAAGATACGGCTTGCAATACGCGACGAGCTTGCCCATTGTGCCTTTGAAATCGATGTTTTGCTTAGTTGCGACCTGTTCTTTAGCCAATTTCAAGCTCCTCCTTCGATAACTGAGAGTTCGCGATCTGACGATATACCTCGCAGGTCTGAAGCAGTTCTTGATGTGTGCCTCTTCCTACTATCTTGCCTTCGTCAAGAACGAGTATGAGATCGGCTTCCTTAATCGTTCCGATTCTCTGCCCCACAATTAGATTAGTAGCTCCAGCTGTTTCTTGATTCAGCATGGAACGCAGCTCGCGGTCGGTCTTGTAATCAAGTGCAGAGAAGGAGTCGTCAAAAATGTAAATGTCCGGCTTACGATAGATAGCCCTAGCGATGGATAAGCGCTGCTTCTGTCCGCCGGACAAATTCGAGCCGCCTTGCGAGATGCTTCCCTCATACCCGCCTTCCAGCTTCTCGACAAACTCTTGTCCCTTAGCGATCGCTACCGCTTTCTTCACATCGTCCGCCGATCCAGCCACTTGCCCATTATCGCCATAGGCGACGTTGGACGTCACTGTTCCGCTGAACAATACAGCTTTCTGAGGAACATAACCAAGCTTGTTATGCAGATCTTTCAGTGAGTAATCCTTCACGTTCATTCCCGCAACAAGCACTTCGCCGTCCGTTACATCGTAAAACCTCGGAATTAAGTTCATCATTGTACTCTTACCGCTGCCCGTGGAGCCGATAAACGCAACCGTCTCGCCCCTACGTGCAACGAAGCTGATATCTCTAAGCACATATTCATCCGAATCCGCATACTTGAAGCTGACATTCCGAAATTCAATTTCTCCTGCTTTCGCGGCATTAGTCGATTTCGAACTACCATCCTTGATGCTAGGTTCTGTATTTAATACTTCCATGACACGCTTGGCAGCAACCGAAGCCCGCGGCAGCATGAAGAAAACCATCGACAGCATCATAAAGGCCATGACGATCTGCATGGCATAGGACGAGAAAATGACCATGTCGCTGAACAAGCCTAATCTAGCTGCTGTATCCGCTCCATTAATCAGATACGCACCGATCCAATAAATCGCCAAGCTTAATCCGCTCATGATTAGGCTCATGACCGGCATCATTAATGCCATTAATCGGCTGGTGAATAGATTCGCATCGGTTAACTCCCGATTTGCGTACTCGAACTTCGCTTCTTGGCTCGGTCCAGCATTATAAGCACGAATAACACGCAGACCATGAAGCCCTTCTCTCGTTACTCGGTTCAGTTGATCCGTTAGTCCTTGAATCATTCTGAACTTCGGCATGGCGAACAAAATAACGATCGCGATCATGAGAAGAAGCAGTGCAACCGAAATACCGGACGAGAGCGTCCATTGCCAGCTCTTGCTTGAGATTTTCACAATTGCCCAGCCCGCCAGAATAGGCGCTTTAATCATGACCTGCAGCCCCATCGCCACAATCGTTTGTACTTGCGTAATATCGTTCGTGGAACGCGTAATGAGGCTTGCTGTTGAAAATTGATTCATCTCGGCCATTGAGAATGATTCAACCTTGTCGAAGAGCAGGCTTCTAAGCCTCTTAGCGAGCGATGCAGCGCTCTTCGCGACCAAATAAACAACGATGAAGGATGCAATTAAGCTTCCAATGGCACACAGCATCATGTAGGCGCCTGGCTCCCATACCTCGCTTAAGGAGCTGCCTTCCGTCTGCACCAGCTTTGTGATTTCTGCCAAATAATCGGGAAGCTTGAGATCGAGCCATACCTGGAACACGATAAATGCAGTACTGATGACGATAAACCAAACATTTTTTGGATTGAAATACTTCAAAATCTTAAGCATTTATCAAACGCTCCTTCTCCATGTTGTTAGCCATAGAACTGTAAGCCTACTAACTATATTACAATAATGAAAGCCGCTCTAACAACTTCGACGACTACTCCAAATTCTTTTTGATTTTATCGAGCACATTAAAAAAAATATCCATCTCCTCTTGTGATAGACCTTTCTTAATTTCACGCTCCAATTCAACGTATTTTAAAATAATGGCTTCATGGTATTCAATAGCTTTTGGCGTAAGAATAATCCTCTTTAGTCTTGCATCATAAGGAACAGACTCTCTCGTTATAAGATTATTTTTCTCCATCAATTGCAAAATCTTACTCGCGGTCGAACGCCGAATCGTGAACTGGCTCTCGAAATCGCGTTGAAAAATCTCCTTGTGCTGGTTCTCAACAAAGTACCTCAGCACCCATCCATGCATGCCAGTCAATTGATCGCCATATTTTTGACTCATAAACCCGCTAACCTGTCTATGCAGCATATTTCTTAGCGTTCTAAGTTCGAGCGCAACTGATCGATCTTTGTTCATTTTCGCCCCCCTTTACCTATCATCTCCAGCTCTTTCCTCATTTTATCACAATTATTGTTAGTCAACTAACATTAATTATACATTAGAAGCTTTTTACCACAATGAACATCAAAGAGGAGCTGACCTCGCGGCAGCTCCCTCCTACTAGCTCATCCTTATAACATTTTAGATAGCTATCTACTTTCTACATAAGTCTTATTCGATTTCGATGGCACTTCTAGAAGTTTAATTAATTTAAGCAAAAGAACAGGCTCTTCTTCTCGGAATTGGTCAAAGCGGACCCTCAACCGTTTAAATACTTCCTTATCTTCGCGAATAACATGGCGAATGTATTGATCTCTCAGCTTCATCGCCCGTTTTGTTATATCCTTGTAGCCTTCCACAAGCTCTTCGTCATAAAGGATTATCCCCTCTTCTACAAGATATCCGATTCGCTCGCTCATCATTTTTTTATGCTCCCAGAGAATGTGAAGATGTCTCGCATCGTTGCGGTCACCCAGCCTAGAATCGTTTTGCTCTACAGCATCAAAGTACATTTGCAGATAGTCATACACCTTGATTCCGAAAGCTTCCTCGTCTGGATTATAATTAATTCGGTTTAAATGAGTCTCTCCATTAACATAATCGAGCAGCTGGTCGATCGCGGCCGTTTTATCAAAAGGATAAGCAGAATGCGGTGCGTATTTGTAAAAATACGTATGATGATCAGACGTGAGTTTCTCCTTCAAAAGCTTTCGCATAGAACCTGCAGCATCCTGAAACTCTTGGAATGGGATCTTCACATTACGGTACACCCCTGTATGATCGAACATGGAAGCATCGAACATATTTTCCTCCCAGTCAAAACCGTACAGAAAAAGATGATGAGGGAACGGCTCTTTCTGATAAGAAGCTGCCGGTGACAGCTTGGCTTCGTCCACAAACACAATGCAGTAATAGCCGCTGCGGATCTGATCCGTGAAAAATTTCGGCCAGTCATCCAATGCCAAATTGTCTAGAATCGTATAATTCACAGAGCATGTTAGAAGAAACGGGTTATTGAAATTCAACTCGTTTGGCTTGCCCCGAAAAAAATCGATAAAATATTGCCTGCCGTCCTCCAGAAATTTAGTGGTACAGGATAACTGGATAAAGTTGCTGTAATACCAAGGAATCGTTTCTTCGTGGACGCTGGTGATTGAAAGGGTGTAGGCCCATCGTAAAAATCCTTTAAGTGGCGGATTCAACACGGGAAGCTGTACCGCGTTCATATGATTCACCTCCTTCTAATGAGTATTCGGGAATCGTAACCGGTAAAGTTCCTTCAGGCTTAAGCCTGCCTAGTAAAACGCTAGAAAGGGCCTGCAATGTTAGCGGATGATGCTCATAACAGGCTAGGAAACCTTTAGCTTCTGGAAATGCCGCGAGATCAACGGGGTTGCGAAGGGAGATCGGAATGACTTTGTTCCCTCCTACCAGAAGCTTACGAACCAAAACGGTCTGCCCGTGATTAGAAGCCGTATGGAATATTCCCACGACGATCTGCCCATATCCTTCTGCTCCGGAGACCAAATCCGTAATCTCATCCGTACTCGGACTAGTCCTATACAAACGCTCCGTGAACTTTGCCTTCATTAAAGGATTTAGAAAGCTGCCGAGGGTATCATCGTATATCGGCTCATCCTCAGACTTGCAAGCAGCCGCCATCTGCGGCCAAAGCACTAGCGTGTCGACTTCAGAAGACAACAGGCAAAAATTTGGTTCACGGTTCACCGAGGTAATGCTTTTCTCGCGAAGCAGCTTAATCGTCCGATGTGTTTGCGAATGATCGAGATAGGTCTGCGTTTCTTCCCAGCTGCGCTCTCGCAGCTTTCCGATGCGGAGCTCCTTAAGGAGAAGAATACGCTCCACGGATGCATCAATCCGATCTTCAGGCAGACGCCCATCTGCTACCGCATGTTCCAGTGCAGCTGCCGCCTCCAGCTGGCTTTCGTACGTATGGCTGACGAGAAGAAGATCTGCTCCAGCAAGTACGGCTCTTACGACTGCCTCCCCGACGCCAATGCCTTGCGTTACAGCGTTCATTTCCATGCAATCCGTCACGATAAGCCCCTTGAAATCCAGCTCTTCCCGTAGCAGACCCGTCAATACTTCATGAGAATGTGTGGCTGGAACAGACAAACCGCCGCTTAGCAATGGAATCCCGACATGGGCAGTCATTACGGCTTCGGCCCCTGCCCGCGCACAGCGCCGAAACGGTACGAGCTCGACAGACCGCAGACGCTCAAGAGAATGCCTCACGACCGGCAGCTCTGCGTGCGAATCTACCTCCGTATCGCCATGCCCAGGAAAATGCTTAATAACAGAGACGATGCCTCCATCCTGAAAGCCCAGCATTGCGGCGATCCCAAGCTCAGCAACAAGTTCAGCATCATCGCCGTATGCCCGGACATCAATAATCGGATTTCGCGGATTGACGTTAATATCGACCACCGGCGCGAAATTCATATTGATGCCTAGCAACTTCAGCTCCTTTGCCGTTCCCTTTGCAGCTTCATAGAGCAGCAAAGGATCACGTGCCGCTCCCAAAGCCATCGCCGCTGGCAGCTGTGCAAGTCCCTGTCTTAATCGGACGACCATGCCACCTTCCTGATCTGTTCCGATCCAGAGCGGTATGCCTGTTGCACCCGCAGCCATTTGTTGGAGTTTCTTCGTTAAAGCAAATGCCTGCTCAGGGTTGTCCAAATTACGGGAAAAGAACACGACTCCCCCAATGAAATGGTTTTGCAAGAGGTCGCCAATATTCGCATCCGGCGTAAGTCCCTCGAAGCCTACCATAAGCAGCTGCCCAATTTTCTCTTTCATCGTAAGCTGGCTACAAGCTCTCATCTGCATTCCTCCTCTGACATTACAATTGCGTCCAATCGAATAAAACGCCTAACAAATCAGGCTTACTCCCGGAGAGCCGGGAATAAACCGATACAGCTTCGAGCGGGCTTGCTTCTTCCGTTATGAGACTTGCGACGTCCAATTTCCCACGACGGATAGATTCAAATATGAACATGTTCATATCCTCCTCCGTCCAGCCATTAAAACCTTCCATCATTCGGCCGTGAATGCCTAATATGCTGACCGAATTGAAAACGACTTTGGGACCGATCGTCTGTTTTGAAGGCTCTGTCGAGTCACCTAGCAGAATGACTTTTCCGAGGTCTCGTGTTAACTGCGTACAGTAGGACAGTACCGCATAAGAACCCGTCACATCATATATCGTGTCCAGCATTTTGCCATCAGTAAGTTGTTCTACCGCTCCGAATGCTTCGGCTACCGTAAGATTCAGCAGATCGGTCGCACCGCTTCTAAGGGCTTGGTTCAGGCGGGTGCTTTCCGGAGCAATCGCAATAATCTGCCTTGCACCACTGGAATTCAGATACTGAATGACAAGCTGGCCGATAAGACCGAGTCCAACAACTCCCACTCTTTCACCAAAGGCGGGTTCTGCGCGCAGAATCCCTAGAAGAGCAACCTTCGCGATCTGTGTAAAAACCGCCTCTTCGTCACGGATTGAATCTGGTATAATTGCCGCTTCCTTATAGTCTGCGAGGAAATATTGTCGGTGACCAGCCGGGCAGATGAGCCGATCGCCGGGCTTTATTCCCTCCACTCCAATGCCTGTCTCCAGCACTTGCGCCGCCATCGAGTAACCGGGATAGAATGGATACCGAACCCAAGATGACCAGACCGTTCCTTCATCGAAACGCCCCTTTAGACAAGCCAGCTCCGTTCCTGTACTTATTAGTGATTTTTTGGCTGCACATAAAATTTGTCCTCGTCCTGGCTTCGGCACCTGTTCCTCTATAAGCTCAATTCGATCTGGCTCCTGAAAAACGCAATTTATCGAGGTACGGCCTTGCGTTGTCGCCATGTCCGGCATGCGATGACACTTCCTTTTCTAGGCATGGGATATAGATGCTGATATTTGTAGTTTCCTTATGATCGCAAAACCATCTTAACTGCTCGCGCTGCTATATCCCTTCACAGCCTGATTCCAAAGCAGCCGTACAGCTGCGAAGAGCAGAAGCGATCCGATCAGCGCCATTCCTGCATATAACCAGCTGAGCTGTCCAAGCAGGAACATCGGTCCGAAATTAGTAATAAGAAACAGCGGAATAACGAAGGTTCCGATTCTGCGAACCCAAACAGGATAAATAGCCATAGGGAAATTGTTGGCATCCCAGGCGGAATGGGCGATATCCGACATAGCCCCCGTCTGGACGACCCAGAATGAAAGCAGCGCTGGGATAATCATTAGGCAATACGTGATGACAACGGAGACCAACAGCATTAAGGCAAATCCCGCAAGTTGAAGGAACGACAACGGAATATCCATCGCATGCCAGCCGATACCGACCATAGTGAAACCGACCAAAATATCAGGAATTGGCAGCGCCAGATCGACGTATCGCAATGATGCCATGAACTGCAGGGAAACGGGCTTCGTAATCATCAAATCAAGCGAGCCGTCTTTAATATACTCAGGAATTTTCATGAAATTTGTAAAAAATAACCCGACATAAATTCCCGTTACGACGGTGTGCATGCCTATAAATAGGAGCAGCCCTTCGGGCGGTATGCCTTCTACATGTAGATCAGTGCGGAACACGACGAGCACATACAAAAGCTTGGCAAGCAGATAGACAGATTCGACAAGCAGGCTCATCACAAAATTGCCCCGAAACTCCATCTGAGCGATGAGACAATTTTTGATAAACATACCGTACAGGCGCAAGTATTTTCTCGCAATTTTAAACATATGGAACGTCTGCTACCCCCCGACCGCCGAATATTTCTTTATGGATACGCGCCACGTTAGACGGGAAATGAGCAAGAAGAGCAATATCCATCCACCTTGAATAAACAGCCCCTGATACATAGCCATCGTCCCTGTTTTACCGCTCAGAACATTCACCGGAAAATAAATGGTATACGGAAAAGGAGTATATTGAAGCGCCTTTACAACCGATTCCCCGAAAATTTCCAAGGGGAACATGCCACCGCTCAAAATATTGACTAGCAAACTTGTAATCACAAAAAAGTATGAGATTTCATGCAAATAAAACGCGCTGGCGCAAATGCAGTAGGCGATCAAAAAGTTGAGCAGAAGCGCACCCCACAGCGTCACAGCGAACAAGATTATACGAACGACCTGGATATCTAGCACATCCCTAGCAGCTGAAATCCAGATAATACAAATAAGAAAAAGTGCAGTAATACCGTAATAGATCGCCTTTTGACCGATAAAAGATATCAGCCGGTATCCGAAGTAGCTGACTGGCTTAATCAAATATTTGTTAAGGCCGCCATTCTTAATATCGTCAGCAATCTGATGCTCAAACTGGGTAGCAATCAGCTTGGATACCAGCCCTGCCAAGATCGTATACAAAATAATTTGACCATACGAATACGAGAACAACGCCGCCTTGCCGGAATGTTCGTACACCGCCGTCCAAATAAAATATTGAACAAGAATCGGAAAAGCAGCCCCAAGAAGACCAAGAAAGAAGTGAAATCGGTACTCCATTGAATGCTGGACGCCCACCCTAAAAACGGCCATGTACAATCTGCTTCTGTTCATCCTACGGCTTCCTTGCGATAGAGCATGGAAATGCTCTCCTCGATCGGTACGTCTTCTATCGTCCAGTCGATGATTGGAAACGAATCGAGCACGGCGCGCGACACTTCCTTCAAGCGATGCTTGGGCAGCTCTAGAACAACGTTGTATTCGTCTCCGCTTACAATTTTCCCGAATTTGGCCAGCCGCTGCTGGGCAACAGGTTCGGAGAAGTGCAGCCTTATAATTTTCTGCTCGCCAAACAGATCGTTGATCTTGTGAAGATCGCCATCATATAGAAGACTTCCTTCATTAATAATGATCGTCCGCTTGCAGAGGTCCTCCACATCCTTCATGTAGTGGCTCGTAAGCAAAATCGTCGCACCAAACTGCTCATTGTAGTATTTCAGAAACTCTCTAACCTTCTTCTGGGAGGGGAAATCAAGCCCGATCGTCGGTTCATCGAGATAAAGCAGCCTAGGGCGGTGGATAAGCGCGGCGATCAGCTCCATTTTCATCCGTTCGCCCAGCGACAGCCTGCGCACCTGCACGTTCAGAAGATCCTGCACATCTAGCATTTCCGATAGCTCAGCAAGACTCCGATGGTAGAGAGCATCCTCGACGTCATAAATGCATTTGTTCAAATAAATCGATTCACTAGCTGGAAGGTCCCACCAGAGCTGATTTTTCTGCCCCATCACAATGGAAAAAAGCCGTTTGAACTCATTCTTCCGCTCCCATGGCACATAGCCAAATACATCGGCTTCTCCGCCTGTCGGATAAAGAATGCCAGACAGCATTTTGAGCGTTGTTGTTTTACCCGCCCCGTTAGGTCCGAGAAATCCGACGCATTCGCCGGGGCCTATGTCAAAAGAAAGCGATTTGACCGCTTCCTTCACCAGCGACTTGCGAGCAAATAAATTTTTCAGCGAATTTTTAAGCCCCGCTGCTTTTCGGTAGTACATGAACGATTTGTGCAGCTCCCGCACACGGATATAGTCCATCCCCGTTCCTCCTGGCTTAAGCTCCATTGTTGTACAGCAACACACACTTAGAGCATATCGGCATTAAACCGCAAGCAACAATTTCGCGCTGTTTCCGAAGATCTTCACCGTGAAAAACATCGGCTACGCTTTCCTCGTACAAATTGCCAACACTGAATTCCGGGAAAAATTTGCACGGATTCACTTTGCCGTCCGGCATCACATCCATCCGATTCGAGATCGAAAAGCACTTCGTACGATTCATAGCCGGTTTCTCGCTGCCCCGAATAAATCCTTCCACCTCTTCGGGCTCCAGCGCAGGCTGATAACGGACACGCACATTCCAAATTCGGGAATTCACGCGTTTAAGCTCTTCGAGCAAAATATCAAAATTGTCTGGCGAGATGTGAAACGTGAAGGAGTGCCAACTATTCTTGTGATCGTCTGCAAAGCGAGAGGCAAGGTGCGGGAAATGAGCATCGAAGTAGGTGTCCATTCTATCCGCCGTATCAGAAGGGATATACCAGGGGAAGCAGAAATAGACAGAATCTACGCCCATCTCTTCAAAAAATTCCATAAAGCTGTAAAGCTTGCCGACCATCTGGTCGTTAACCGTCAAGGCCACAGAAACCTTGCCTTTATATATACCCTGCTTTTTCAGATCTAGCAGCAGCTGAATCGCATGGATTACTTTTTTAAACGTGCCTTTACCTCGGATCGCGTCATTTTCCTTCTCGAAGCCTTCAAGGCTGACCAGCATGACCAGATTTTCTGACATTTTCAGAATGGAATCCAGCTTCTGCTCAATGAGAATCGCATTCGTGCAAATCGTCGTGTAACGCTCTTCTTTGGATAGCAGCTCTGCCAGCTCATCGAATTTGGAGTAAAATAACGGTTCGCCGCCCCACAGGAAAACACGTGATTTGCGTGCTCTTGTTTCAGCCAAAATCTTCTCCACGACGGGAATATCGATTTCATCTTTCTTCACTTCTTTGGCAAAACCGTGATGGAAGCCATCCGGATTCCACTCAAAGCAATGTGTGCAGCGTAGGTTGCAGCCATTATTAAGCTTGATTCCTATCTCATAAGGCACGGGTGCTGCATAAGTTGGATCATCTCTGCGCTTCCTTCCGGTTTCCGCGAGCGGAACCAGCGTTCTTTTCATATTACGAAACGTGATTTGGTCAAACGTAACTGCTGTTTTCGGCTGCATAGGTGATCCTCCCGAAATGGTTAATTTTTGACCGCTGCTCTAACAATCGTCTGCAAGTCTCCTCGAGCAAATGCTCCGAAAAACGTTGGTTTTTCCACTCCGTAAAGCGGATTCCGAGTCCACAAGATTCCCAATAGGTTGAATTATGAAGCTCATGGTCGCCGAACGGCTCCAACATGACAAAAGGGATTCCAAGCGACAACGAATCGTTCAAAGTCGCTCCCCCCGGCTTACTGATGATCGCCCAGCAATTGCGCATCAGCTCGGTGTAAGCTGAGTAATCCTTGAGGGGATACTCCCTGAGAATTCCGTCTTCACGGATATACTGAATCATAGGCGGGAAAGAATGTCTCCCTTGTTTATCCCTGCTCCACGGATCCCAGGAGACCTCCGTCCCAAAATATCGCGTGATCCCGTCGTCCTCCTCCACCTCTGAAGGATCGTAAACAATGACATCCAGACGATGTCCGAGCATTCGAAGTTCTGAGATCGTCATGGCATAGGTGCCGATTCCCCAGCCACCGCCATGGATCAGAATGCGTCCGGCGCGCTGCCAGAAAGGCAAAGGCTCCGCTTCGTCTGAAGCGATGTAACTGCCCGGAGACTTTTTTTGAAGCTCGTAAAACCAAACGTTCTTATAGATGGGGTACAACTGCTTATGTGCCTTAAACGACGGGGTATCCCACGCATCCAGTCGGATCAGCCGAATGTCCAATTGCTTGATAGAATCTGCCTTGTAACGCTCCAGTATAGGCAGCCAGAAACCCGTAAACACCGCAAAACGGGTGACATCGGCCTGTTTCCAAGCGTTCAGCAGCCTTTGAACCTCTACCTCGTCCAAGGAATTTTCAACGGGTTTGGCCAGCTTATGCCCCATAAGAGCAACGGCGAAATCCGCATGAAATGCTTTTTTGGTGGATCTGATCTTGCTTCGCACTTTCTCGTCATACAAGCTCTCCAGAACGTAAATATCCGTTTCGACTCCTATGCATTGCAGGTACGTATGCAGATGCATAGCCGGAATGTACGCGCCGAGCGAATTACCCGACGCCAGCAAAACAACTGAAGATGAATTCATGCTCAGCTCCCGCGTTCCAAATTTAGTTGTACACTTTAACCGATAAGTCGGCGAGCACCTGTCGCAAGCTGTTAATCAGTTCGCTGCGGTGTTCATCATCTCGGCCTACGACCGAGACATAAAGCCGTCCCTTCGGCATGCCTCGTTTGTTTTGCGTTCCCTCCGCCATTCGGCGGCGAGTCAGAATCTCGTTTATCATTACGGTATTGGATGATAGAGGAACAACCCCGTACCCTGAGGGGGTTGTCAACAGAAGTTCAGATGTGTGCAGTGCGTGCAGTAGAGTGCCAAACTCGAAGCCTTCCGGTAATCCGAGGGATAAAAACGTAAGCCAGCCGCTATGTCCGTACGTTTCCCAACATTTATCGAGATACGCGTTAATAAGTCCCATGGACTTGCGGGCGTTAATCTCTACAATCGATACGACTTTTCCGTCCTCCAATATCATGGAGTCAAAGCAGACAAAGCCGTGGTAGCCGTCTCCCGCCAGCAGCCGGAGCGCCTTCTCCATCACGTTGAAATAGCCAGCGTTCTCCAACATGCTGATAAAAACTTCATCCGCTTTGATAGACCCGCTGTAGTTTTGCTGGTGATTAATCATCCGCTGAACTGAAATGAACTCCGCCTCGCCACTCTCCTTGATGAACCAGTGAGAGCTGAAGTCGGTCTTTTTCTTTAGCAGCGGTTCAAGCAGGAATTGAGAGCGCAAACCTCTTTCCTCCTGTTTCTGCAAGTGATCCGTTATTCTTCGCTGCATGGATTCGCTGTCAATGAGCATATTGCCTTTGCCAGCAACGCCGAAGGGATCTTTCAATAAATAATGTCCTTGCTTCAATAGAGCACTGCCGACCGTCTCTATTTCTGCTGCGCTGTTCGCCTCCATGCCGCAGCACTTCTCGCCTATTCTAACCAAAAGCCTGTTGGAATACAGCTTTGAATTAACACGTACAACCGTCTCTAGATCTGGCAAGGAACCGCTAGGTTCGGCGGCGTATAGGTACGCTTCCGTATCCGATGTTATGGCATACGGGGACACCATTTTGGCAGCACTGGAGAACATCTCTTCGCCTTGTGATTTCATCTGCTGCAAAACCACACCCTCGGGGAAACCGGAACCGGTCGTCTGAAGCACTTTGTTTGCCGATTTGGTGAGCCTTGCTTGATCGGCCGCAAGCCTGAACATGCAAGATTTAAATATGTCCGGTTCGGGCAAGGGATCCTTCTCATCATACAAATCATAGTGATAACGAGTTCCAAACGAAAAACCTAGCCCATTTAGATACTCATGCAGTGCCGGGTTGATTTTGCAACGGCTGTAGAGGATATCATTAGGCCCGCAAAACGGAAAGAGCAGCTCATCCATGCACAGGACAATGGACTCACTATCCTTGTCCGGCATAGCGGGCAGCCGGGCCAGATCAGGATCTCTCCACCTCGTTTCGGGGTCGAAGGTACCCATAACCATTTTCGCCATCACGTTGGCTTTACGACTTTGCATCTTCGTACAACGGCTGGCCTTGCGGCTGGCAGCTTTTCACAAACTGAATAAAAGCTCCGATCGACTGGAGATGCTCATAATCGAATTCGTCATAGTCAATGGCCACATTCAACTGATCCTCGACTTGGAGCATAAACTGGATCATTTGCAAAGAATCAAGGCCAATATCATTGTTCAGATTCGTTTCAGGGGAGAGGGAATGGCGGAGTTCCGGCTGGTCTTCTTTGATCATGCACAAAATATCAGCGATTTTATCGAACATTACTACACTCCTTTAAAGGTTTAATGTATGAGGAGCATCCGAATCCTCACTTTCACAAATTCCAACCAAACAAAAGTAAATTCTTGTTTATCCCTCCAATTCCTATAAATTACAATTATTATCATGCTCTAGCAAGAATCTGTCAACGAAAATAGAGTAGATCATTTACACTATTTTTCTATATAATTTCGTGAACACCCTTCGAATAGGTAGCAAGAATCATCTAATTTCAAACCTTGGCATTGGAATACGACAAATTCATACATCAACATTGATTGATTCCATTCAAAATTGACCACTTATTTAGGACTTTTTAACCTAAAATTCAAAAAACTAATCTAACCATTATTTTGTTGCAACTAGTTTTAGTTTTTTGTACTATTTTCATCTAAAACAAAAAAGCCCCCCGGAGCTCCCATTCAACTCCGAGGGCTTAATTAGTTTATGGCTGCAGCTGCCACAACGCGGGAACGTTGCTAGGCTCCCAGCCTGCTAACGAAGTGTGCGGTTGGATACATTTATACGTCGCACCATTGTATGAGACTAGAGCATTCGCTGCATATGCCGTGTTAGCAGCCCATGGTGTAGCGCTTGGTCCTTGAGCAGTCGTAGCGGTAACTGCGTTGCTGTTGCCGGATTCGTTTTGAGATGGATCAATAGCACGAACCGTGAACGTATAGGAAGTATTTGGAGCAAGACCCGTAACGAGCTTCTCGGTAGCTGTGCCCGTTACTGTTGCAACGACATTTGAACCGACATAAATGCGGTAACCAGCGATGCCAGAAGCATCCGTTGAGGCGTTCCACATCAGCGTAAGTGAGTTTGAGCCAGCCGCTCCCATGACATGAAGCCCAGACGGGTTAGTTGGCGGAGTCGTGTCGTTCGGGATCTGAACCGTCGTTATTTGTACGCTATTGCTGGCTGGAGATCGATTACCGGAGGAATCAAATGCTTTGACGGTTAAGTTATAGGTGGTTCCGGCAATCAAATTCGTCAGGTTGACATTTAATTGATTTCCCGGAACGGTAGCTATTGGCGAGGTGTTAGAGCCGGAATAAATCTCATAACCTGAGACACCATTATTGTCCGTTGAAGCTCCCCATGATAGTGAAGCTGTTGTTGTACCGACTGTACCTGCTGTAAGGTTCGTTGGAGTAGTTGGGGCAACGTTGTCTGAAGCGCCAAACTGAACATCAATTACGTTATACCAAGCGTTTGGTGTATCATAAATATCCCATACGGCAAGGATGATTTGATAACCAGTTCTCTCTGGTACACTACAGGTATGGGACAACGTTGCAGGAGGCTGTTGACCGTTCCCCTGTACCGTACAGAACGGAGTCAGATCAAGCTGTGCACGTGAAAGCGGAGCATTCGGATTCCAATCTTGCTTGGTAATAAAATAGCGATAACTTGTCGTCGCATGACGCGCTGTGAACTTCCAAGTAAATGTATTGGTACCGCTGCTAATATTGACCTTATTCCAGCGAGTAGCTGTTTGTTGGTCAAGATTTGCGAAGGCAGCAAGTCCGGCACTCGCGATTTTACCATCTGCAGGTCCAGCTGCTGGAAAACCTTTTAATCCTTCGAGGCTTTGCGGCTCATAAATAATTGCTCCACAGTTCGTATTCAGTCCATTTTTACATTGTATCGCCCGACTTGCAGGATTATCGATATAACCATGAGCAGAAACAGGCTTAACAAAAGCAATCATACTGGTTAATAGGAGCAGCAGACCGAGACAAGCTACCAACACACGCTTTTTCAAACTCGAACTCCTATGAATCTGATTCATCATCACATTACCTCCTAGGTTTTTGGTCTGGTTTTAGAATCCATCCATTTCCTAACAGCATGCGGATATCAGTATCATTTCCCCCCTCTCATCATAGCTGCGACGTCTATAAAGATAGGTTCACTTTTAAGCAACCAACTCCTTTAAAATCCGAATTTATATAAACTCCTAAGAGCTTATACACGCATTAAAAAATGAGCAGTAAAAGCAAAATGGGTATGGTTTGGGTTCATGGGAAGGTGTGAGGTTTGGTAAAAAGCCAAAACTTTCCGGATGTTTGTACCGAAGTGTGGTGGAGATGAATGGCCCTAAAATCGGATTGTAGCTGAGGAATGTTCTATGAATCAATCATAATGTAAACGTTATTATTTTGCACTGCTATTTTAGAACTAATATTTTTTACACTCAAAATAGGTCTTGCACCCAACCCCAACGACCTAAGCTTATGATACAAGGATGTATTTATTACCATTTTTTGTGTTTAAAGACCTAAATTTGTTTTCGTCATTGCAGCATATTAGGATACTTACATTGTTCTCCTATGTTAAATTGCTTTTACTTCTATTTCAGCAATGGTACGTTTATTTTGGGGTTGAACAGGACGATGATTATCAGGGAATATCACTTGAAATGCTTTTATTTGAGCTTTCGACATTTCGATAGGCTTCTCTAGAACAGTCCACTTCACTCCCTCGGAACAAGGTGGAGTCGTCAGTGATCCTTGGTAGCGATAAGCGTCCAGATCACTAGGAAGAAGCTTGCTGAGATCAATTTTGTTTTTCAAAATAAAATCAGCAGCTGTCTTTGTTTTGGGCAGCTTGGACCAAATTTCAGTCAAGGCCGGGTTTCCTTTACCCTCCTTAATAAGTACGCCTAGCACAGCTAGATTTCCAGTCTTGCTCTTATGTACAAAGTGCAGCTCCAAGGGGGATGCTTTTCCGTCTATTAAATGCTCACTCGGTGTATGGAAATGGAATTGAGCCAATGTGTACTTAGTATCGCCTATTGTCAACTGATTGGCAGCTGAAGATGTATTGGCTTGAATGGTATGTCCGCTATTGCCAAAGGTAAAGGTGGTTGGTTTGTAATGGACGGTCACCTTCGTTTTGTTGCCACTTTTATTTGCTTCGTCGCTGTGTATATCGATTGGTGATTGCTCCACTCCAGCACTGCAAGCAGCATATTCCGCATTAAGATGGGCCCAGTGCTCTGGTCCAGTGCTGCCATCATAGCTCCAATGCGGTGCTTCGCTCTCGGATTTTGATGCTGGTGCTGCATAAGCGACAGTTGAAGCTAGTAGAACTAGCATAGCTGCGCTTGTGAGAAATTTAGTCAAACGTGTGCTCATAAATTAATTCATCTCCTTAATAAGTTATGATTGAATAATACAAAAAGCGGTACGCTGCTTCGAACACCTCCTACAGTATAGTACCAACAACTTGGCTAACTGTAAATAATTAGAAATATTTTGCGCATATTGAATATTTTGAACATAAAACTCATATTTTCATCATGATGATTACTGGCAAACATAAATAATGGAGCAACTGCCGCAGCAGTTGCTCCACTCTCCCGTTTATCATCTACTTTTCAAAAAACTCTTTAGCATATTCTACAACCCCATGGACATCTGAAAGTCCAGCATCTATAAGCTCCAATGCCATAAAGTTATCGTCAGAAACCTCGAATGGTGCTTCGATACCATATTGACTGGCTTTTTTATAACCATACTTCGGATAATACTTATCATGACCCAAAACAATGGAACCTTTATAACCAAGCCGTGCAGCGATTTTGTGGCCTTCTATTATCAGCTGTTTCCCTATGCTCTTGCTTTGCATTTCTGGCAATACAGCAACAGGTGCAAGAGCAATCAGCGTCTGATTGCCTACTTTTATTTCTGTAAAAAGAATATGACCCACGATCTTGTCCTCGTATTCAGCTACAAGAGATAACTCCGGAATATAGTTCGCTGAAAGCCTAAGCCTGTTCACCAAGTTATGCTCATCATGATCTGAATAGTCAGCATTTTCAAATGCTTTTTGTACGACATGGTAGATTTCGTTAACGTCTTCATTGTTTTCTTGTCTAATTATAATATTCATTGGTTCAACCCTCTTTTAGTAGATTATGCCCCCACCATAGCGGCAAAGTTAATATGAATTTCGCTTTGACCTTCTCATTATCACTAAAGCTAGTCATAGAATCAAATGTTTGAACTGTGCCGTCATTCATTTTAGCAGTTACTGCAATTATAAACTCCAATGTCGTGATGTTGCCACAACAAATATGTATCTATATGGAAAATGAGGATATCCTAACTAAACCATACCATATTAACCATCAGATCAGAGGTACTCAGATGATTAATCCAACAGACAACATTGATGACCAGCCGTTGCAAACAGATTTAAACACTAATTTAAAAATGCTGCAGGATAATCTCGGTCATAGCCCTGACCTGGTTTCACGCCATTTCCAAGTGAATTTAGCAAATAATATGCCTATCCATGGAGCTATTGTATATATTGATGGGTTATCAAGCTCAAGCTCTATGCTTCAATCCGTCTATATGGGAAACCATGAGAGCAATCAGTATTCTACCCCTACAGAATTGATGGACTACTATAGAGATCGTGTCATTCCTGAAGGTGCCGTATTTAATCTGACTTTATTTAATGAAGTATTTGAAATGCTGCTTGCTGGAAACAGCATCCTTCTTCTAGATAATTGTGCGCAAGCTCTTTCTGTTGACACAAAAGATTTGAAAGCACGCGCGGTGGAAGAACCTAATGTTCAATCTGTGGTGCGCGGTCCCCGTGAAGGTTTTACTGAAGTGTTGAGTTGGAACACCGCTATGATTCGCAGAAAAATCAACAGTCGGCACCTATGGTTTGAGACCTATAAAATAGGAAGTGTCACTCAGACTGACGTTTCGATCATTTTTATCGAAAATCTTGTTTCGGATAGTGTGCTTGAAATGGTTAGAGAACGATTGCAGAAAATCGATATCGACGGCATTCTTGAAAGCAACTATATAGAAGAACATATTCAAGATAAGAAATATTCACCTTTTCCAACCATATTTAATTCGGAGAGACCTGATGTGGTTGCTGCTGGTTTGCTGGAGGGAAGAGTCGCGATTATGGTGGATGGAACTCCATTTGCACTGCTCGTTCCTGCACTGTTTACGCAGTTTTTTCAATCAAGCGAGGATTATTACGAACGGACGGATTTCAGCACACTGATTCGTTTGCTCCGCTTTTTGTGTTTTCTTATAGCTACCATTACACCCTCTTTCTATATTGCGATTACAACGTTTCACCAAGAGCTGCTTCCAACGACATTGCTCTATAACCTAGCCAGCCAGCGAGAAGGCGTTCCTTTCCCAGCCTTTATAGAAGCGCTGGTCATGGAGATTACCTTTGAGATTCTCCGTGAGGCCAGTGTACGAATGCCAAAAACGATTGGACAATCGATCTCCATCGTAGGAACACTGGTTGTCGGACAAGCCGCTGTAGAAGCTGGCCTCGTCAGCGCTGCCATGGTGATTGTGGTTTCCATAACGGCCATTTCGAATTTCGTACTCCCTGCTTTTAATCTAGGCATTGCGGCTCGGATTATCCGGTTTTTGCTGATGATCATGGCAGCATCCTTTGGATTGTACGGCGTATTTATCTGTATCATTGGGATCATTTTTCATCTATGCAGCCTCACGTCATTTGGCGTTCCTTATATGGCGCCGCTAGCTCCCTTCAACCGAACAGATCAGAAAGATACTCTTTTTCGTATGCCATTGCGCTCCATGATTACACGCCCCAAAAGCCTTAAACCAAAAAATCTAATGAGGCAGAAAAAATCATGATACGTTCTACTTCATTTTTCAGGCTGGCGCTCGTCGTCATCGTTCTTCTAATCTCCGCCATTCTCATGACTGCTTGCTGGAGCAGACATGAGTTAAACGAGCTTAGCATCGTGGTAGGGCTTGCTATCGATAAGAAAGGCGATAAATACAATGTAACCGTACAGATTGTTAATCCAGGCCAGGTAAGCAATAAACAAGCAGGATCAAACCACTACAGTCCAGTAGTCGCCTATGAAGCAATAGGCGTTTCAATACCGGATGCCCTCAGCAGAATGACAGTTAAAGCAGCACGACAGCTCTATTACCCACACCTGCGGATATTGATTATAGGTGAGGAAGTGGCACGCAGCGGAATCAGCAAGCCGCTTGATTTTATCGCAAGAAACCGTGAGATGAGAACAGATTTTTATCTCATTGTAGCTAAAAAAACAACAGCTAGTGAAATTTTAAACATGTACAGCCCTATAGATCCGATTCCTGCGAATAACTTGTACACCAAGCTGGAGACCTCTGACCGAATATGGGCTGCAACCGGAAAAATCACATTGGACAAGCTGATTCAAGATTTATCCCAGCAAGGAAAAGGTGCGACTTTAACCGCTATCGAAATCGAAGGCAATCCTTCAAAAGGCGATAAAATAACTGATGCTGTAAATGTTGAACCAAAGGTCATCCTCAAATACACCGGTATGGCCGCTTTCAAACGGGATCGTATGGTAGGCTGGCTGAATGAAAACGACACAAAGGCGCTCAATTATATTCAAAATAATATTGTCAAAACAACTGGCACGATTGCATGTCCGGAAAGCAAAGGGAACGTAAGTCTTCAAGTCGTCCACTCTCATACGGATATACGCGTAAATACGAAAAATGAAACTCCTGCATTCGAAGTCATTTTAAAAACGGAGCAGGATATAACAGACATTAGCTGCGAGCTTGATATCACTCAGCCGGAAACGTTAGCCAAATTAAACAAGCTGGCCGATAAGACACTGGAAGATATACTGAGCCGCACGATTCACAAATTTCAAAAGCAAGTTAAAGCAGATATATTTGGATTTGGTTCAGCACTTCATCGTTCCAACCCGAAAATGTGGCATGGCATTAACGATTGGGATAAAATATTCGAAAATGTGAATATCACCGTTCAATCTCAGTGCACTATTCGGCGAATTGGGACTACGGTACAGTCTATTAGAAGCACAATTAAAAAATAGGTGGCGGCAGCTATGTGGTTATGGATAGGTGTAATCGGTGCATGGACGTGGGTTTCCATTGTTGAAATCCCACCCCTATTCGGCAAGCGCAGGATGAAAGAGCTTCTACTGGTTGTATTCATTATGATAACAGCAACCTCTGGCAGTCTGGCTTTCATGTATATGAACATACCGCCTAACCCTCTGGAATGGACAGAAAAAATAATATCTCCTTACGCTCGTGCAATCTACTCCTTGATGTCCTGAAAGGAAAAGACCGATGATGAAGCCAGATACTTTAAGTGTTCGCAGTTTCACGATATTAGTCATTTTTTTCATGATTGGTACCTCCATCCTCATTACGCCTGCAGGACTTACTTTGGTAGCGAAACAGGATGCTTGGATCGCAGCCATAGTAGGAATCGGTCTCAACTCTCTAAGCGTCCTCATTTATGTCAGTCTCGGTAACCGTTATGGGGACAAAACACTTATCGAGATGTGCCATCTTGCTTTTGGAAAGTGGATCGGCAATGTATTCGGTCTTTGCTTTATCGCTTTTTTCTATTTGCTCACCTCTCTAATGATTGGGGATCTCGGTTTTTTTCTAACCACACAAACCTTGCCGGAAACTCCGATTGAAATATTATTAATTATTTTTGTCATTATCGTTATATTTGCCGTACGAGCAGGCATGGTCGTTTATTCCCGTGCGGTACAAATATTTTTTCCGATCCTATTTTTTATGCTCTGCTTTCTAATCATACCTATCTTCCCTCAAATAGAATTTCTAGACTTTGAACCCATACTGGAGTATGGCTTTAAGCCCATTGTAAAAGCAGGCTTCTCCTTTTCCGGTTTTCAGGAAATGATTGTGCTGCTCATGATTTATCCTTACGTAGCGAAATCAGCAAAAAGAGGACGAGGTTTTGTATGGGGAACTGTAATCGGTGGAATTGTACTGATCATCATTACTGTGGGATGTATAGGCGTAATGGGAGCTGCCGTCACCGCTAATCAATTATTTCCGGCCTACGTACTGGCGAAAAATATTAACATCGGCCATTTTCTTGAACGTATTGAAGGGATTATGATGTTCATTTGGATTTTATCTATCGTGATGAAGATTGTGCTGACGTTTGATGCATCGTTGATTGGGCTCTGCCAGCTATTCAAATTGAAGGATCCGAAACCATATGTCATACCCATGGGATTTGGCTTGATCGCTCTRGCGCTGTTATGTTACACAAATACGATTTCCGTCAATGATTTCCTCACCAAAAACTGGACACCCTTTGCTACGATTTTCACGATATTTATACCCTTGTTCATTCTAGGTATATTACTGATTCGTGCACCGGGCGAGAGTAAAAGTAAGCAGGAAAATACAACTGAGAATGAGCAAGTATAGCTGTGATGGGGAGAAGACAAATCGGAGGTTTGTTTAATAAAACGGAGCCGCCTCAAAAGGCGGCTCCGTTGCAAAGCATAAATGACGGTAAAGCTCAGACATTATTTCCCTATAACTTCTTTCAATTTCAGCAGCACAGTAACCGCTTCAGCACGGGTAGCAACGCCAGTTGGCTCAAATTTATTACCGCTGCGTCCTTGTACAATTCCTTGCTTCTTCGCCGTTTCTGCAGCCTTCTTAGCCCATGCAGGTATAGCACTGTCATCAGCAAAGCCTGTTTTACCGCTTGCATCTGCATCAAGGCCAGTAACTTTTGCAATCATAGCAACCATCTCGGCTCTTGATATGCTTGCATTTGGACGGAAGCTGCCATCCTCATAACCTGTAAGAATACCAGCCTCAACAGCCTGAGCTACTGCCTTAACCGCCCACGCGCCAATAGCAGACTTATCTTTAAATTGCAGCTCGCTTCCGCTTGTTTGCGGCTTCAGCATTTGCATCATCATCACTGCAAACTCCGCACGTGTTACCGAAATATTCGGCTTAAATGTGCCGTCTGAATAACCATTTACAAAGCCTTCTGCCACTGCCTTTTGGATATTCAGCTGTGCCCAGTGACCATCAATATCCTTGAAGTTCAGTTGATTTTTATTTATTGCCATGACAGCAAATTTCGTAAAGTGATCCACTTCAACTTCAATTTTATTACCGTTTATCTTGCCTCCAATAGATACCCATTTTTTGCTCGTCTCATCGAAGTAGAATACAGCTGCCGTTTGATTCTCTTTAAGCAGCGATGAATTAAATTCAAAGACGAGTGTTACATTTTTGCTGAATTTACCCGAACTATTTTTCAACACTTCAAAGACTGAGCTTAGAGGAATATCGTCTTTCGAGAAAAGCTTAGCCGTATCCAGCAGTTCTTCAATGGTCAGAATAATTTCCTGAGCTGTTGCTCCAGCTGGGATCGTGACTTTAATTTTCTCACCTAAACTCACCTTTGCTGAGTAACCAGCCGGTATTGTTGCTTTTCCATTCGTAGATACAATCTCTGTTATACCAGTGCCGCCGCCTGAATTACCGCCGGTTGGCGCTTTAGGTGTCGTAATATTTCTCGCATTGCTTGCCTTGGAGAAATTATTCGCATGATCGAATGCGATGACATAATACTGGTAAGCTGTTTCCGAGCTTAACCCTGTATCACTATAAGATGTACTTGTTGTTGTTGCCAGCTCAATACCATTGCGGAAAACCTTGTAGCCTGCTACTCCCAAATTGTCAGTAGAAGCAGACCACGTCAAATTAATTTGAGTGCTGGAACCCGCTTCTGCTTTCAAATTCGATGGATCAGTAGGCGCATCCGTATCAACGATAGTTGGTGTCCACCAGTTGCCGGATACGACGATCATGCTGAGCAAACGGAGGTTATTGCCAAAATATAAATCATCTTCCGTTTTAACAGCCGTATTATGATCCCATAGCTTATTTAGCCATTCTTGATTGGATGAATCGATCATTGCACTAACCATTAGCGGAGCTGAGAAAGTGATATCTTGATAATCAGCTATCGCTTCCGAGCCATCCAATTTATAGCCCGCCAAAATATTTTGTGGATCGTTATCCGTCTTTTTACGAATCCACTCATTTAATGTACTTAACTGATCTTTTGCACGTTTTTCCCCTGTAATGAGATAGTCTGTGCCTATGCGCCATGGTGTGCGGGATGAGTTGTAGCTATAATCGCCGTCCGTATCTGATTCTAAGAAGGAAGGCGGTGCAGGTACAAAGCTTCCGCTGTCAGTATCCTTCACGACAAAGTCTGGGAGCAGACCAGCGTTCGGACTGAAATTTTTATAAAGGCTTTCCATCACGTTATAGGTTTTGTCGACTACCTGATTCCAACGGTCATCGCCGGAAACAACAGCAAAATCCTTCATATGCTGCAGCATGAAATCCGAAGGACGGGTAGCATTTTCATACTCGCCGCTAGTTGCCCAATCGGCAATTCTTAATACCCAATCCTTTTGGTTGACTTCACTATCCATAATGGCTTTTATTACTTTACGAGCCTGAGCCAAATAATCAATTTCCCCATCATTTCCCCATTGCTCACTCGCAAGAAGAAGTGCATAGGCAATATCCATATCTCCATCTGTAGCTGAATCCACACCGTTAATATCAATAATCGCTTTACCATTATCAGCTTGCTGCCAAGCCATGAGGTCTGGATTAATTTCGCTTGGATGTGCTCTGAAATAACGATACATGCCGTCAAAATACTTCTTCGCATCTTTATCATGGCCTGCCATTAGAGCGGTGATCAGCATTCCGTAGCCATGAGCTTCAGAAACGGTAATCTCATTCTCTTCAAACCAGTCTCCATCCGCATACCACACATAATATTGGCCTGAGGTATATGGATTCTCTTTCAAATATTTCGTTTTCCACTCGTCATATAATCTTGACACGGTATTATCCATATCAGCTTGCGTAATATGATTTGGCTTAATTGTGCCGTCCGCATAAGCGGTATGCTGAGGGAAAGCTTTAAATGGACCTTCACCCGCAGCAGCCGGCTTCGTCTTCAAACTTATCGAATGGCTTGCAAGCGATTCTAGTCCCTCTTGATTAATTGCTTTCACTTCATACGTATAAGTGCTGTTTGCAGCTAAACCTGTATCGGAATAGGATAGCTTCGAGCTTGATGTTGCGCCAACTTTCACGCCATCACGGTACACATTATAACCTGCCACGATGATGTTTCCTGAAGATGCCGCCCAAGTCAATTCGTTCTGATACGGGGATACGGCTTTTCCAGTTAAGTTTGTTGGTGCTGAAGGCGGCTCATTCTCGGCACCATTTTCAATCGTTGTGACTTCCACCGGAGCGGAGTTGTCTCTCGTTCCAACGGCCTTAACGATAAAATCATATTTCTTATTAGGATTGATGTCTTTAATTTCTAAGCTGTAATCTGTTTGATTGCCAGTTGCTGAAATATATTCGCTCCAGTGTGCTGCTACTTTGTCGTTCTTCTCGTAAATTCTAAATCCTCTAACCGGCTCTGTTCCTGTGGAAGGCTTCTTCCAAGATAAAATCGCTTTATCCCCTTCCACCTTCACCTTGACGTTCTCTACCTTCTCCGGCTTCGTATCCGTTCTTCTGATTCCGTAGTCATCATAAGCTTTCAATCCCTTGCCAACTGTATTTTCAGCTTTTTCGTCTGCAACAGCTGCTGTGAATGCGGTAAAAGCAAGTACTTTATCCGAAATAGACACATCCGTAAACATTTTCTTGAATGGTTGAGTGTCAATCTCAGCAAAGTAATCATCATAAGGAATGGGGTTGCCGTTCTCATCCTTTACTTCTTGCGCATCCCCATTTTCATCAATATAATGCTGATTATTTTTTTCGTAAAATTTATTTCCGAACGCATTAGACATCAGGTAGACTGTCCCTTTAGGATCGATGGCATTGCCTTCTTCGTCGATTTTAAAATCTTTAATGATCTCATCATTTAACATTTGGAATGATCTCATATACATATGATCATGGGCTTCGAACACCATATCGATTCCCATTTCGTCAAATTCAGGAATGAGATACTTTTTGTAAAATTGAACCCGCTCATCTTCCCATTGCGCTGAATTGTCGCCAGCTCCGTAAGGCCCTTTATGGAAAGTGACGAACTTCCATTTCTTATCGCTTTTTGCTACTGTGTTTTGCATCCATTTTACTTGATCCCAGAACTCTTTATCCGCCCATTCTACATCTTTCCCATTCGCAGCAAGTCCGCCTTCATATTGGGAATTGAATACCATGAAGAGCGCGTCGCCATACTCGAAGGAATAAACAGAACCTTCATCCGTACCGGCTACCGTTTGCTTAGGCAAGTTGAAGTGATTATAGAAATTATTATTAGGCGTCGTTACATCACCGTCATAATCATTCACTTCATGACCGCCAAGTACAGGCACATAAGGAACATTCGTGAGAGAATCCTGTGCTAAACCCAGCATCCACTGCCATTGCTCCTCCAAATCTCCATTGTCGACCAAATCGCCTGCACTGATCAGAAATTTAGGATCGAGAGTATAATCGACTGCTTTCCTAAACGTATCTGCCCACGGTTCAAAATCAGACTTATTAGAAGCCTGCGAATCCGATCCTGCAATAAAGCGGAAAGGTTGGTTAGCTGCTGTATCCGTTGTAAATGAACCAATAATGCTCCAGCTGCCTTCTTCTCCATTGCCAACTCGGAATTTATAATCTGTACCTGGTTTCAGCTCTCTTGCGATTGCTTTATGACTAATGAATTTCGTGAATGTGTTGGAATCACGATCAGCTTCTGTCATAAAGGTTTGAATTTCCTCAGCCGTTCCTTTATAGCTGACTACTCCATCTGCCGGGAAGACATTCCCTGACATTTTCGAAGCCTCAACGACTTGAACGACAGAGTCTGTCATCGTATCGGTATACCATGCTAGAGCGATACTCGTCTTGGGATCACCGTTAAATGTCATATTGATCATTTTCGGCAAGAAAGGCGATTGTTGTATGCTAAAGCTCCATACCAAATCACGAATCTGAGTTACTTCGTCTGTACCTTTGATTAATGATTTCGGAACTGAGATCGTATACGTTTTGCCATAACTAAACTCAGGATGATTAATATTAAGCGTGTTTCCACCTACAACTTCCAGTGAAACACCGGCTAATGGTTTATTCTCATTGTCGACAATGCTTACAGCAGATGCGGTGTCTAAAGAAATAGCCTTATTAAACTTCACGGTCAACGGCGCATCCACCGATACATTTTCAGCCTTGTCCTTTGGAAGCTTAACCAGATCAATAGTCGGTACACGAATGGCCGAGTTATCTATACGCTCCCCTTGAACCAGAATGTTTCTGATTTTGCTGGAGCCTCCGCCTCCAATTCCATCACTATTGCCATTTGTGTTCTGTCCCGAGCTAACGACCCAGCGAAGATACAGAAGCTCCTGATCATTCGCTTCACTTGGAATCGCAACGTTCTTCAGTTTGCATTCATCGTTAGGCGGACAACTGTATACTCCTTTAGTCATTTTAACCGCACCGTTCGGCACATCCGTCCATGTTGCCCGATCCGTACTCATCTGCAGTTTAAAATCACGTGGTCCGGAGCCGGAAGAAGTTTGCTCCGATGACAAGGTTAAATTTTTATAGCCTTTAGTCGAGATCGTAGCAAGCCAATATTTTTGGCTAAAATCACCGCTCCAGCCTTGATAACTAAGATCCTTGTTGCTCCCGCTATAGTATTCAAACGTTCCACCGACATTTTGGAACAAGGAAGCCGCTCCGTAAGCACCGCCTGTTGCTATGGAGATGCCATTATCCCCTTCATTCGGAAATATCCATTCCGCAACCTTCTCTGCTCCGTTACTCACAGCAGCTGGTTCATCCGCGGCAGCAACAAAGTTGGAGAAAGTGGTTGTCAACATGATGAACGTTAATAATATACAAGTCATTACTTGAAATGATTTTTTCCGTTTGTTTCTACTATGCATATACTTAACCTCTTTTCTTTTCCATAATGAAAACGAATGATCAAAAAGTCCAATTCTTTGAATGCGCTGTCATAAATATTTGGTTTTCACAATCACTCTTGGCTCCACCCCCTCTTTCAGGTCGATTTTAAATTACCTAAAAGTTTAAACGCTTTAATCTTCAAAAAAGAGTTTATCCTGTAAGGAAAGCCCTGTCAATCACTTCCAAGGATTTTTCTACGAATTTCAGAGCTATTTACCTGTCCAATTCAAATTTTTCTCCTTATTTCGCACTTTTTCTCCCCGTTCCTATAAGAAAAACGAATTCATTAATTATTTTAAGTATAAGCGCTTAAATTATTTGTAAATTTGAATAGCGTTGACTTTTCAGATGCATAGACTTCCTAAAATGCTTAAAATATACATTAATTAGTATTCGAGTTTTCGAGAAAAGGTGCGTTTAGCTGTGATGAAAATAAGAAGAGTAAGAGGTTTATTTAGTTTTATGAAAGAGCGATCAAGCACAAGGATTCCCAGTACCCCATAAAATGACTATCGTCATATTAAGAAAATTACCTTTATCACTAAATAAGGCATGCCAAAACAATTAAGATAAAAGTATCAAATCGATGAGGTGAGCGAGAAAATGAACGGAAACACTTTTTATATGATGATCGCTTTTATAGCCGTTTTAGTTTTGTGGAGAAGGACGAGAAGCATGTACCGTCCAATACGGGGGAACGGGATTCGATTGCTGATTCCTCTGTTATTCATAATCCCTGGCCTGTCTTTAATTATTAACCCTAACGTGAATGAACCGGCTTGGGCTTTTGGAATAGCCTTCGGGCTTGGCGTTATATTTTCCATCCCATTGATTTGGACGACTAATTACGAAGTGAGAGATGACAATTTGATTTATTCTAAGAAAAACTGGGGATTTATCGCAGCTTTCATAGGTATTGTGTTCATACGGTTTGCTCTGCGTCAAGAATTGTCCGACTTGGATCCTCAAGGTAAAACAGCTTTATTCATGCTAGTAGCTTTCGGTTATATCATTCCGTGGAGAGTTTTTTCGTTTATCAAATTTCGGCGTGTGGCCAACCAATTGCAATTGTCTAAAATAAACTAAAGTTTGGTTGCCTGCGGATAAAAAAAAGGAATTCTCACAGTAAAAAAAAGCTGATCGGCAATAGCGCTGATCAGCTTTTTCGATTCATTCTTCGCGAATGACTAATAACACACCAATAAAAATGAGTATAGTACCTATCCAAAATGATAAGCCAATTTGTTCACCTAGCAATAGCCAGCCTAAAAAAGCACCAACTATAGGTTGGAAAAAGAAAAATAATCCGCCACTCGAAGCATTAAGCATTTGCAGCCCACGATTCCACAGTAAAAAGGCACAGGCTGTCGAAATAACTCCCAAGTACAATAGTCCGCCCCATATAGATGGATGCATCAAGGCTTGAAAATCAAGCTCCGGCAATCGAGTAACGGTGAAAGGTGTAAGTAAAACAATGGCTACAAGGGTTGTATAAAAAGTTACAACAATTTGTGAATAGTTCCTGGGTACCCGCTTAATAAGAACAGACATAAGCGCCCAAGTAAGGGCGGCAATAAGCAGTGATACACCACCAAGCTGTAGGGATGAATCGATATTGGCATTTCCGACAATAATGCTTACCCCTATTGTTGCTAAAATAATTGAAATTGCTTTTTTAAACGTGATCTTTTCTTTTAAAATGATACGTGCAAATAGCACTATGAATGCTGGTGTCGTTGAAGTAATAATAGCACCCATTTGTGCTGTAGAAAGCATCGTACCTACTTCTTGGGTAATGATAGAAATTGTATTTCCAATAAGTCCAATGAAGAAAATTAATAATAAATCACGCTTTTCAATCCGCCATGATTGTTTCGTTACAACGCCAATAAATAGCAATGATAAAATCGCAATTACATAACGAATCCACACTAATTCAAGTGGTGGAACAAAGTCTACCACATGTTTTACAACAACATACATCCCGCCCCAAATGCTAGCTGCGAGTGATAAATATAAAGAACCTAATAAAGTGTTTTTCATTTTGTACCCTCCGTTTTCCTAGACAGTTCCTGTCCTTAACGGAGTTGTAGTTTTCTACCGTTAAGGAAGAATAACTACAGGTACATCGTTTTCAAAGAGTGGTGACCACATCATCTGTCTTCAGCTCACTTTCAAAAGAGTAATTTTATTTTATATGATTTTTTTTGATAAGGCTATTACCTATTTTAATTATAACGATGTACCAGCGTATGAGAAAAACCCTTAGTGAATAACCAGTCCAATGAAATGGGAATCTTATACAGGATCAGACTGATAAGGATTGGGAGTGAGCGGAAAATGAAAACGATGACAGCGGCTGGCAGTGCTAACCTGCAAACTCGCACGACTCAAAAAACAGTAGGCCAGTACTTGTTCGATTGTCTACAGCTGGAGGGCATTACCGAAATTTTTGGCGTTGCTGGAGACTACAACTTTACACTATTGGATACGCTGGAGCGCTATAACGGCATCCGGTTTATGAGTGGACGGAACGAATTAAACTCAGGTTATGCGGCGGATGGTTATGCAAGAGTTAAAGGCATATCCGCTCTTATTACGACTTTTGGAGTCGGAGAGCTTAGTGCTTGTAATGCGATAGCAGGAGCTAACAGCGAGCATGTGCCGCTAATTCATATAGTAGGTGCGCCTCCCGATAAGGATCAAAAGGAACATAAGCTGATGCATCACACTCTAATGGATGGAAACTTTGACGTCTTCCACAAAGTGTACGAGCAGATTACGGCTTATACTGAAGTACTGACACCGGAAAACGCTGAGATTGAAATCCCTGCCGCCATTCGTATTGCGAAGGAAAAGAAAAAGCCAGTGTACCTCGTTGTGGCTGATGATCTAGTGACCATGCCGATCATGACACGAAGTGAGCCGGTACCCCCGCGTCCAATGTCCAATCTGAAAACTCTTCAGGCAGCAACGGA
Organism: Paenibacillus sp. 2TAB26; assembly: GCF_052115145.1. Classification (NCBI taxonomy): domain Bacteria; kingdom Bacillati; phylum Bacillota; class Bacilli; order Caryophanales; family Paenibacillaceae; genus Paenibacillus; species Paenibacillus sp. 2TAB26. Next base: position 55,317 of record NZ_JBFRGC010000012.1, on the reverse strand, counting down.
ACATGCCCGCCAACTGCTGGAGCGTGCCCATCGGCCGATCATTTTGGTTGATGTCAAAACCATGCGTTTCGACCTCGTAACCGCAGTTCGGCATCTAGCCGATGCGATGAACGTACCTGTTGCAACAATGATGTTCGGCAAAGGGGCATTTGACGAAACCCATCCGAATTATATTGGGATGTACGAAGGTTCATTCGGAAGTTCTGAAGTCCAAACCGCAGTAGAAAATGCAGACTGTGTCATTGCAGTAGGCATGGTATGGGCGGACAATAATACCGCGAACTTCACTGCGAAGCTAAACCCGCTCGTGACTATCAATATTCAACCGGGCATGGTCAAGGTCGCAGAAGCGGAATATCCGAATGTATTAGCAGCCGACATGCTGCTTGCGGTGCAGAATATTGGATACATAGGCCAAGGTTTAGCGGGAAAAACGACATTCCCATACGACCAAATAACTGGCAGTGCCGGTGACCCACTAACTGCGGCCAATTATTACCCGCGTTTTCAGAAGTTGCTGAAGGAAGGGGATATTGTGGTCGCCGAGACCGGCACGTTTTACAACGGGATGGCGCAGGTGAGACTGCCGCGCAATGCAACATATATTGCGCAAGGTGGCTGGGAGGCGATCGGTTATGCCACACCTTCCGCATACGGTGCCAACGTCGCTGCACCTGATCGGCGGGTGTTGTTATTTACAGGTGACGGCTCCTTGCAGTTGACAGCCCAAGAGATTAGCACCATGCTCTATTATGAATGCAAGCCTATTATCTTCATCTTGAACAACGATGGCTACACAATCGAGAAATATTTAAATGTCAAAACAGAGAATCAGCAATATAACAAAATTCCGCGCTGGTCATACACTAAGCTTGCCGAAGTGTTTGGAGGCGATGCGTTTGCCGTGACAGTACGAACCTATGGAGAGCTTGATCAGGCTATAATTCAAGCGGAGAGGGAATGTACAGGAAGACTCTGTATCATCGAAATGATAGCCGCTGACCCTATGGACGCACCAGAAAATATGCGCCGGATGCGCAATTATTTGGAAATGCAGGAGAAACAACGCAGCCAAAACTAGAAAAAGCAGCATCTAGTTTGCTTCTTCTTCCTTCATAAACACTGTAAATATTCTGATTATGAGGCCCGATAAACTCTAGAACCAAGCTATCGGGCTTCAACTTTATTTATGGAATGATCAGAGTTAAACAATACGCTGTTACCCATTAATTGAACGTTGTAGGTCACGAATGTCCTTCCACGAAATGAGCTTGATGTTTTCCTTTAGGAAGAGCTGCTTTATATCCAAATCACAGAGTAAGCGGAATTCAATTTCCCTTTCCATATAACAGTTTGTTAATTGCTTCAGTTCATCAGTAATGATAGACGGATGAACAGTTAACTGGGTGATACCAGACTTTAGGTTTTTGATCATGGATACAAACTGCGCCTTCACCGTCTCGTGCTCTTCATTCGTGCTAAGGCAATAGGGAAGAGAAATGATATCATCAATGAGGAAAATACCGCGCCTGTCCGCTGAAGAAATTCGTTCGGAAAACCTCTCCTTTTGCTCTTCGTTTATAAACGGCTGCATTAGAATTCTTCTAGGGAAATTAAAGGGCAGTTGATACTCTTGGCATAAATCTAATGCTATATCCAAAAAATCACGTCCTGTGTTTAGACCAAAGATACTCCCTGCATGACTGTCAAGATGAGTGGGATCAATCCCTTGAGAAATCGCATATGTAATTTGAGCTCGCATTTCAAGCCTAACCTCATCCAGATCAGCATTGGACTCTAAAAATGCGATATCTGTAAAGAATTCATTAACTGAATTAACAAGGCTGTAGAGCGGATTCTCATGATACACAGGCTTATATCCTTGATGCTCTGAACTTGATAATGTCAAATGAATTCCGGCCTGCTCGATAGTCTGAATATCACCCTTGCTTAAAGCTTCTTTGGCTGCTCGGCAGGGAATCATTATTGAAGTTGAGGTAATGGCAGCCTGTTGAAATAATGTATGAATAGCCTCATTGGTTCCCCATGTTATTCCATAATCATCCGCATTAATAATTAATAATCGATCTGATTCTTTATATCCAAATTTAGAATTCATTTACTCTCTCCCTAATACAAGTTGAAACATGAATAAGGGCGTAAGCACATTTGTGCCTACGCCCTTGCCCAAGTCATTTATTTCCGTTCAATATATACTGGTTATTCAATTCAATTTATAGTTGTCTTATTTTAAGAGCCTAAATCAGGTTGGTCCAAGAAGCTAACTGTGTTATCCGTCGTTCCATGCAATTCAAAGATAATAATCTCATTATCACCTTGCTTCAATAATGGACCTGGCACATACAATCTCTTCTGCGGTCCAATATCCCAATAACGACCCAGATTGAAACCATTGATAAACACGACACCTTTGGTCCACCCTTCCAAACTAAGGAAAGTATCACATGGCTCATCCACAATTAACGTTCCTCGGAAGAAGCTCGGACCTGTTTGTTCCGTGATGTTCCCGAATTGCAAACCCGATAAGTCCGTTAGCGGTAACTTGTACGTCGTCCAATCCGACAAGAACTGGCGCCCAAAACGTACCCCTTCGGTAATCCCTTTCCGGTCTTTCATATAAGGTCCGTAATTAACTCGGCCTAAATTCTCAACAAGGATAGAGACCTCTACTCCTTCAGCAGGCACTTCAAATTCTATCTTCACATCGGTATGAACGCGGTCCAGAACACCAGCCGGCTGTCCGTTAATGAAAATTTGTGCGCGGTCATGCACGTCTTGCAAGAAAAACTGATCTTTAGGACGTGGTCCGCTAATAAACGTACGATAATGAATAAATCCGTAATCCTGCCCCAGTTTTTCCATTGTCTCAGGGTATGCCGTATAAATAGGTGCAGAGATGTTGTCCAAATTAGCCGCTAATGAAGCTTGCTCGGTCATTTTCACTTGTCCATACGCTTTCCTAGCGATCGGAGCTGGCAATTCACATGCAGGTACATCCACATATTTGGAGATAACATCGCGCACCGCATAATATTTAGCGGTCGGTTCACCGGATTCATTTAGCAAGGCATCATAATCATAGCTAGTCACCGTAGGTTCATAGCTATCCGCCGTATGGCCGTTCGCTCCGTTGTAGAAACCAAAGTTTGTTCCGCCATGGAACATATAGAAATTAACGGACCCGTTCAGACTAAGCATTTCATCAAGCACACTCGCGACATCCTCAGCGGGACGGGTATGATGCTCCTCCCCCCAATGATCAAACCAACCGTTCCAATATTCCATACACATAAATGGCGCATCCGGTTGATATTGTTTAAGCTTCTCGAACGCTTCTGCTGGCCGAGAACCAAAATTCACCGTTGCCAGAACACCATCGATCATACCGCCTTGCAGCATTGCATCTTCAGGTCCATCGGAGGTGAATAGCAGAACGTCTATTCCACGTGCAATCATGCTTTCTTTTTGATGAATCAAGTAGCGTTTGTCATTGCTATAGCTTCCATATTCATTCTCGACCTGCATCGCGATGATCGGCCCGCCATTGGTGCATAGAAGCGGTTTTAATTTCGGAAGCAGCACATCATAATAAGCATCTACATGATCTAGAAACGGCTTATGGTAGCAGCGCAGGCGCATATCAGGGTCCGCCAGCAGCCAAGATGGCAATCCGCCAAATTCCCATTCCGCACAAATATAAGGCGCTGGTCGAACAATAACATGCAGCCCGATTTCTCCAGCCAGCTCAATAAAACGAACGATATCCGCCATGCCTTCAAAATAAAATTGGCCTTTCTTCGGCTCATGAAGATTCCATGGGACATACGTTTCCACGGTATTGAGCCCGCAGGCTTTTAATTTTGCAAGTCGATCTTGCCAATGCTCAGGTACAGTTCGGAAATAATGAAAAGCTCCTGAGAGAAGACGTATCGGCTGATCATTATAATAAAATGAAGATCCTGAATAATTAAATGTAGTCATTTATTTCCCGCCTTATAAAATAGTTAAATCATTAATTAAGCATAATGACTCGCTATAGCCTGATTGATTCTCTCTCTTGTCGCTAACAGCCATTCCCCACTGCCCTTTGGATAAACAGAGAACGTCAATGGTTCTTGCAAACCCTCTTCCAACAGCTTTATCGTCTGTTCTTTGCCAATCTTCTGCTCTAGCAGCTCGAGTGCGCGCAAGTCTTGCATCGCCTCATAGAGAACTTCCAAGCGAATAGACTCGATTGGCCCCTCTTCGCCAGGATAAACCAAGAAGGAATCTCCCGAAGGAAACGCAAGCTTTGCATCCGTTGACCGATAGGGATCCAGCTTCTGATCGATGGAGTACTGCGAATACCAGAAATTAAAACCCCAATGCAGAAAGCCCTTCAATCCAAACTTATACAACTGAAGCCCAATAACCCGGTTTCTAGAGGAAGGCATGTTAAAAAAACGATTGGACACTTCTTGATGCTGCGCACAGCAATAATAGGTCCATAAATCCGGAACGCCATGCTCCAGAAACGGTTCGATATGATTGTTCCCCGGAATCGGTCTTTGCACTAGACCCCGCTCATACATATCCAAATCAGACAGCGCGTCCATAATAGGATAATCAGACAAATGCTTACGCACGATCTGGCTTGCAGCCTGATAGGATTCCAATTGACTGAGGTCCGGCTCATCCGAAATATGGAACCAGCTTTGCTGATCCAGTCCATTTTCTTTCAAGTAGCGATCAAGACTCGGCAGGAATTGATCCAAGAAGCTGCGATAAGCTTCAGAGGATGCATCCGTCTCCCAGCCGAATAGTTTTCTCTCTTCTCCTTGTACCGTTCCCATAATTTTCGGAGCGCATTTTGCTCCCCATTGCGTAAACAAGTGTGAAAACTCAAAGTACTTCACGTCCAGCTTCTTGCACATCGTTACCCACCGCGTAAGCTGATCAAAGCCAAATGTATAAGTATCTCCCTCCACATCAACTTTCACCAGTTGGACAGTTGGACGTTCTCCTCCAACAAGGGTATCGAGCGGCGGCGTAAAGAGTGGCGTCAATACCATGTTCATGCCGTGCTTGACCATCGCGTCCACATAACGTTCCAGAAGCGTCCAATGCGCTTCACTAAAGACTTCGACACCGTACTGCGTTGCAATACAATCCACATGAAACCATTCCGTGTGAATTAACTGCTGCGCGGGCAATGCAGCAGGGATGACTGTCAATTGAAATGTATCGGATACCGCTAAGGACTCCCCTTCCTCTGATTGGAAGGAGAATTGAATGGAATGAACACCCGCAGCGACAGATTCATCAAGCTCCACGCTCACCCAAATGGAACGCCACTGCTCAGGTACCGCATTAATGGATTGTTGATTCAGCTCATATAATGGATCTGGATATAGTCCCGGTGTCGTGCGCAGGACGTTATCATCAGGATTTGTGAAACAAGGCATCTCCGAAGGAGCCAGCCCAACAGACCTAATTAAAATACGGTCTGCAAGGTCGGATTCGATGTTTACATTTATATTTTTTAAGAGAGTATCTGAGGTGTATGCGACTTGGAAGGAATAGGTTTCGCCGAAAAGCGCAGAAGCGCTTTGAAAGGCTTGTTCGGTTGGCGTCTCATCTGCGAATACTTTTGCCAACGAGCTTAGTAGTTTCGACTCAAATTGAACTGGATTATTCATACATCTTGCACCTCTTTAAATTAGAATGCTTTCTGCAAAATCTTTGAGATTGATGCTGTTTCCATCCACTCTTGATTGCTCCGCCGCGAAGGCCATTAAATGGCTTTGAACGGATTGACTTGCCGAGGTAATCCCCTCACTCTTGCCATCTTCTCTTACCAGCTTTAAGAAATCCTTGAGTAAACCCATATCACCGCCGCCGTGGCCAACATGACCTCCCATATCTTCAAATGAGATTCGCTCAATCTTGCCGCTGCCAAAATGGATCACTTCAATTTCATTTTTCTCCATGGCGCCGCGGATTTCACCTTTGGTTCCCATAAGCTTGATTGTGCGGCTAACATCTCTAGTAAATGCGCTCATCGTAAATGCTGCTGTGACGGAATTCGCAAACTCCAAATTCACAACCTGGTGGTCAACAACATCGTTGTCACAATGATAGACGCATCTGCCGTAAGGTCCTTCCTCAAGCGCCTTATAACGCGCACTATAGCTCAGATCATTACTAATTGCCGAAGTTGGCCAATTCGTATCCTCTGTTAAATAGTAATTAGGCGCGTAGTAGAGACATTCGTCTGCCACTGGACACCCGTCTAAGCAGCGTAACGGCGCTCCTGCCGGCGCTTGATCGGCTGTAAAATGTGAGAGTGATCCGAAGGAGGATACACGAACACATTCCGAACCAGCCAACCAGAGCAAAATGTCCAGATCATGACAGGACTTCGCTAGAATCATTGGACTAGAATCCTCTTTCCGGCTCCAATTTCCTCTTACGAAGCTATGCGCTTGATGCCAGAACCCTACATTTTCATTATGCGTGATAGACATTAATTTACCAATTGTTTCTTTTTCTAATAATTCTTTAATGGTAGAGAAGAAATTCGTATAACGAAGCACATGACATATCGAAAACACTCGATTTAACTGAGACGCCTTTTCTCCCATAAGCAAACATTCTTTGGCATCGGGAGACATCGGCTTCTCAAGCAGCACATGATAACCTGCCTCAAGTGCTTTCATTGTCGGATCAAAATGCTGTTTATCTTGCGTGCAGATGAGTACGGCATCGGCTAGTTTTGGCATAGCGAAAAAATCATCCCAGTTCTCAAAACACATATTATCTGCAATGTTATGTCTAGCTTGGAAGCTCTCCCTGCGCTCTGCAACCGGCTCTGCAACAGCTACAACTTGCAGCTCATTGGGATGAGCAAGAGCATACTCCAAATAGTTGACACCCCGCAAGCCCGCTCCAATTATGGCAACCGTTACTTTTTTCATAATTAATCTCTCCTCGATGTTGTAAGTCTATCTATTCCTTGACGCTTCCTACGGTCATGCCTTTAACAAAATACTTTTGCAAAAACGGATATACGAGCATAATGGGCAAAGCACCCATAAAGATTTGCGCATTTCGAAGTGTCTTCTCGCTTAAGTTGTCCATCACTTTAAGCTGCTCAATAGACATGGAAGACATTTGGGCATTAATCGACATAATTAATGTAGACAGATACGTTTGCAATGGATACTTTTCTGGTGAATTCAAGTAAAGAATGCCATCAAACCAAGAGTTCCAATGCCCAACAATCGTGAACAAGCCAATCGTTGCGATCGATGGAAGCGATACAGGCAAATAAATTTGCCAAAGCACACGCCAGTGTCCCGCACCGTCAATTGTCGCTGCCTCATCCAGTTCTCTCGGAATGGATCTGAAGAAATTCAACATGAGCACCATATTCCATACATTCAAAGCACCCGGCAAAACGAGCGCCCAAATCGAATCGATGATGCCTGTATCTTTGACAATGATATACGTAGGAATCAATCCGCCGCCGAAAAACATCGTTATCGCAAAGAACCATACATAAGGGGTTCTAAATTTAAACTGATGATTAGATTTCGCAAGCGGAAAAGCCGTAATAAATACAAGCAGCATATTAACAGCCGTCCCAAGCACGACCCGCTGTACGGATACCCATAATGATCGGAAGAACTCAACCTTCTCTCCCAAGTATTGATAGGCATCCAAGGAGAAGCCGACAGGCCAAAGCTTAACTTCTCCTGCCATCGCAGCCGTATTCGAGCTAAGTGAGATGGAGAGTAAATGAATAAACGGGATAATACCAAGCAGCGTGATAGCTGTTAACAACAACGTATTGAAGACGACAAAAAGCTTTCTACTGATTGATGGTTTGTGTATCACTGTATTACCTCCGTTCTAGAATATTCTGTAGTTGTTAAGTTTATAAGCCGCATAGTAGGTAATGGATACTAACCCTAATGAAATGACCGATTTAAAGAGGCCGATTGCCGCTGCCGGTCCGAATTGCTGGCTGAACATCCCTAGTCGATAAACGAATGTATCAATGATATCTGCACCTTCATAAACGGTCGGGTTATACATAATTAGAATTTGTTCGAAGCCAGCATTTAGAATTCCGCCTAAGCTTAATACGCCTAGCAAAATGAGTATGGGGGAAATGCCTGGAAGCGTAATGTACATCACTTGCTTCCACTTGCCTGCTCCATCAACCTCTGCTGCTTCATATAGCGTTGCATTGATGCCTACAATTGCAGCGAGCATAACAATCATATTGTAGCCCATGCCTTTCCACACATCTGATCCAATGACAATGCCTCTGAACCAGTCATTGTCGAGCATAAACATAATCGGCTGAAATCCCATTTCGGATAACAAGCCATTAACAGGTCCGCTCAGCGAGAACAATTCAATGACGACTCCGCCAAGCACGGTCCATGACAGAAAGAACGGAAGGAAGATGGCAGATTGAATGAAACCTGAGAACCATTTTCTTGTCACTTCATTTAGCAATAACGCAAGAATAAGAGGAACAAGCAAAAACAAGATCATTTTGAAAATCGCAATAATGATCGTATTCCAAAGCACTTGACCAAAATCCGGCAGCGCAAATACGTAACGGAAATTGTCAAAGCCTACGAATTCAGATTTAAAAAAACCGGATAATGGTTCAAATTGTTGAAAAGCCATCACAAGGCCAGCCATAGGACCGTATGCATAGATCAAAGTAGCGATAACACCGGGCAGTAACATCAAATGTAGTACATATTCTTTTTTCAGCGTTCTCATAGATGACCCTCCTAACCAGCTGCTAATTTTAAAGCGGGAGGAGTTGTCGACTCCTCGACTCGTCTCTCCCGCTTTTGATTGATTTAAGATTTAATTTTCCGCTTGCTCGCCGTACCATGCATTAACTTCTGCTGTAATATCATCGCCGCCTAGCGATTTCCAGCTTGCAACGAACTTATCAAATTCATCAATGGAAGYGCCCATAATGATCTTTGTAAAGGATTCCTGCATAAGCTTATCAAGCTGAGCACCTTTTTCTACTTGTGTTTTTGTAGGAAGGCCATAGAATTCATTGTTTACAAACGCTCCGCTTTCTTTAATTTTACGCGTCGTTCCCCAGCCGCCATCTTTTGCTGCACGGCTGTAATATTGACCCCAATTGACGCCTTTGGAAGCATCTTTTGTATTGCCTGCGAGGAAATCGGTTCCTGCTTTGAATACGTCCGCCACGTTCTTGTAGTTCTCATCATCCAGCGTAATTTCAGTTTGTTTAGCGTCGAGTGCTTTGTTTACTTCTGTATAGATGGTTTCAATTTGAGCCGGGTTGTAGATACGTGGATTAAACCAGTTGTATACATAACCATTCTCGGCTTTGTTTTTCTCTAAATATTGTTTGTTACCCATTTCGATATAGAAGTTGATCATTTTAATAGCAGCTTCTGGATTTTTCGCTTTTTTGTTTACAGCGAAAACCTTGCCAGCGCGAATTTTCGGAACGAGTGATTTTGCTGGACCGTCCAGCCCTGGAATTTGAACAGCAATCCATTCAGCCTTCGGATCTTTGTCAATATTTAAATTAAGCGGCCAGTTCGGGTACCACCATTCTCCGTAGGAAATACCTACCTTGCCCGAAGTAAGATCTTCTACTGCTTTGTTCTCATCCTTCAGCGCAAACTCCTTATTGAGAATGCCATTTTGGTACCAAGACTGCAGCTTGCTAAGTGCCGTCTTCACCTCAGGTTGAATAAGGCCCGGTATTAGTTTATCTTCACCATTTTTGATCCAAGCCGTCTGAGCATCACCAATGGATGGGTAAGCTCCGAATCCGTTAAACAATCCTCTTACATCAAAGCCCCAGAAAAACAATGTTTTTTGCAATGAAATACCATAAGTATCATTTTGCTTGTTTTGATCTGGATCGTTTTTCACAAATGCTTCTGCAACCTTCTCCAGCTCATCGATTGTCGTAGGCGCTTGCAAGTTCAAATTATCCAGCCAATCCTTCCGAATCCAAAGCAGCTGCGTGGATAGGAATGGATCTTCAAAAGCTGGAATGGCCAGCTGTTTGCCGTCTGCGTTATAAGTCTTCATTGCAAAGCCGCCATCAGACTCCATATATTTCTTAAGTGTAGGAGATGCATATTGCTCATATGCTTCTGTCAGATCAGCGAGCATATCTTGCTTTTTCAGCTTTTCGAAGTTTTTCGGGTCCAGCTCCAAAATATCAGGCAGGTCGCCCGATGCCATCGCAAGTGAGAACTTTTGTTCAAATTGGCTGGAAGGCACGGTCCATTTATATTTCACTTCGATGTTCATCATCTCTTTTAAATCTTTAAAGTAAGCATTTTGATCTGGAGTAATTCCTTTTGGCGTTCTTGAATCCTCAGGTGGATTAAATCCAAGCACTTCTGTAACCGTAACCGGTTCAGCGTATTTACCGAATGGATCTGGCGGAGTGGCTTCAGTCTGGTTGTTCTCTGTTGACGGTTTAGATGTGGATGTGTTTCCTTTGTCATTTCCTTGGCTGGAGCATGCTGTAATGGCTGAAGCAGACAGCGATAACAACAAAATCATCTTCATTGTCTTATAATTTTTCATATGGAACACTTCCCCCTTTTGATAATGTTAGTAGCCCTGATCCCTGTGTTTATTATATTTCGAGAGGGAAAGCGGTTTCAATTTCACTTTTTTTACATCGCTTTTGAATTTTTTACTTATTGCGAATTTCGATACTCTTGAGGTGAAAGACCCGTCATTTTTTTGAAAAAAGTCGTAAAATACGAAGCCGAGTCAAAACCCGCCTTACTCGCAATTTCATTTAATTTCAAGGAAGTATTCATCATCAGATCGATGGCAACGGTCATTTTTGTAGATTGAATGTACTCTAATAGATTATGCCCTGTGATCTGCTTGTAATAGCGAGACAAATAGGATGGATTAAAATGAACCTCGTCCGCAATAGCCGTTAGAGACACATCCTTGGACAGATTGTTATGAACATATTGATGAATTTGTTCGATAAGCAATTGTTTAAATTCTTCTTGCTTCATCTCTCCGCTCATATCGGATTCACAAGCATTCGATTTCTCGTAATCAACAATAACCATTTTTTGGCCAAATGCCGCTCTTTTCTGAATCATTGCACGAACAGCTTCCACTTGGAGATGGAGCGTATCCCACTTTCCTAACAAATTCCCAGAAATGCCAAATGAAACCGAAGCCGAGAGAACCTCAACACATTCATTTTGTACAAGCTCAAGAATGCCTTTCATATAGGATGCGATGCCTTGCTCCTTCGTATTCTCATCTGGCTGATTCCCTCGAAAACGTCCCAATAATTCCTCATCCGCTTGAAGAATCCATAGAAGTGAGCTGCCATTGTAGATAGCTTTCTCTCTAGCTATGGAAGCCGGCAAATGATTGTCAAAAATCCGTTGCACCGATTCCAGCACCTTTAAATTTTCAACCTCAAGCCGATCCACTTGCCCTACCAGGAAGAATGCGGGGCGCTCAGCAGCAATGCCAAATTCCACTTCTGCATAAATGGACTCGGTCAATAGAGAAGGAAGCGGCTCTCCGCCAAGCATGGCGTCCATCATTTCTTTTTTGAGATAAGGCTCGGCGATTTGAATATGTCTTTGCGCCTTCTCCTGCTGCAGCTTAACGCTTTTCTCTTCTTCCAGCTTACCTATTACCTCTTTTACCGCTTGGAAAATAGGCTCAATGCCTTCTGTTTTCAAAATATAGTTTTCTACGTTTTTCTTTAACGCTTCGTATACGTAATCAAATTCGCTATACCCTGTAAGAAAAATGACTCGGCATGCGGGCCAATAATATACCATCTCATCCACCAATTGCAGGCCATTCTTCTGAGGCATACGAATGTCGCTGATCAAAATATCCAGTTTCGTTTTTTTTGCTATTTCAAGCGCTTCACCAGAGGAATAGGCTTTGCATATATCTAGCTCAAAGTCTTTGTTTCCCTGAAAAAGCTGCACTAGCCCATTCACAATGACAGGCTCGTCATCTACGATTAACAATCGGTACATTATTGTGCCCCCTTATTCTCAAGATGTATGATAAGCTCCACTTTTAATCCGCCGTATTGGCTTCGGGAGACAAATAAGCCGCTGTCCGCTCCATAAATTAATTTTAGCCGATTGCTGACGTTAATTAATCCCGTTTTCTCAATCTGTTTCGTTTTGACTGCAAGCTGCTCCTGCAACTGCTCAATTTTATCATCTGTTAATAAACTGCCGTTGTCCTCTACGGTGATGCGTACGATATCATCCTGATAGCTGGCTCCAATATAGACAACTCCGTTCATCGTACCATCTTCAAAGGCATGATCAAATACATTCTCTACGATCGGCTGAATGATAAGTCTTGGAACGTAAACGGTATGCAATTGATCTGAAATCTCCGTGTATTCATAAGAAATGCGGTTGGAAAAGCGAATACATTGAATCTCACAATAATCGAGCGCATGCTGAAATTCTTTGTTAAGCAGCACTTCATCAGAACCGCTTCTTGTAATGTATTGATAATAGCTTCCCAGCTTTTGGGAGAGCTCCGCCGCACTATCCGAATCGCCTACCTTACACATCATATAAATGTTAAAAAAGCTGTTGTATAAAAAATGAGGGTTAATTTGAGATTGCAGCTGCTTTAATTCCGAGTGCTGCAGCGCTATCTTTTGTTCATAGTTTTCCTTTATGGAAACCTTCAAGCGATGTGCCATCCGATTAAAGCTTTGAAATAAATAATGAAATTCATCCTTTGTCTTGGATTCGATCACTAAGTTCAGATTATCTGTTTCTATCATACGAAACGCCTTGCCTAGATTGGACAATGGGCGATGGATCATGACGTTTACAGAGAATGAATAAAGCAAAAGAATGATAATGGTAATGCTGAACAGCAGATAATACAGCGTATAAAACTGGCTTAATGATCTAGTGATCTCGTTCTGATTCACATACATAATTAATGACAGATTTAAAGAGCTTACAAAATTATGGATAACAAAATAACGGATGCCGTTTACCTTCTCCATTTTGGACATATTGTCATCTTGCTCATTAGGTAATTTAACCAGCTGTTGCTGTACAATAATAGCTTGCGCATCTTGCGTAGTCGCAAACACACTCCCCAAACCCTCGCTCCCAAGCAAAACCTCTGACTCCTGATAGAGGGTAGTAATGGTATGCAGCTCTTCGAGCAGCTTCACTTTAGAAATTTCGATATACGACCATATGCCATCATTATTTGCCGTCTCAATAAAGAAGATCCGATCACCATCCAGGTAAAAAGAGGGCTTGATTGCAACGCCTATAAGCTTAGAAATAAGCTCGTATTCATCATTTGGCGTGTTGGTAACCCCATTCGAAATCGAGATGGTTTTCCCCTCTGAAGCAATATAAACGCCTGCATTAAGTACGTATTCACTCGAATTCATTAGAAAGCTCAATCGATCCTTCACCTGCTCAATGAGTCTAACCTCATCATATTTCCCGAGGCTTCCTCCCCTGAAGCTTAGCTTTTGCAAATCTTCACCGTTAATAAAGCCTAATTGCTGATTGCGAATAAAATACATTTCCTTGTCCAGCTGCTTCGCATAAAAAGAAGCTCCCGCTTCGGCGGAATCCAGCATTGTATTTTTCGAAAACGACATGCCCTTGTAATTGACCCAAATATTCATCGAAATGAGGGGAACAAGAAACACGATAAATACGATGACAATTTTCTGATAGACGAACCACTTCGCTTTGCCGGCAGCCTGCAATTTCATAGGATATCCCCTTCTTCACCATCTAGGAAAACTTCTCGATGCTAATTAATATAACCAGAATAACAGAGACTCGGATCAGATTGTTCAACTTCTTAACGGAGGGCTTTTGCCGTTAACATTCATAAAGGAATCATACCAAGATTTTATTTAGACGCAATAGATAGTTCAACCATGCCAGTCACCTTTGAATTTAAATCCTAGAGTTCACGCCAATTTTGGCGTACAACAAATAAAAACCCGACCTCTTATGGTCGGGTTTTTCTATGGTAGAGGCGCGGGCTGCTGGTTCTCCTTATTCTAAATTAACACTCTAATTAACAAAAAAAGGTTAGCACATCAATTGATATGCTAACCTTTCTCTATAGCGCTTCAAGAGCACACGACTCAGTAACTTTTCCATAATTTACATTTAATAAGCCCAATTCCCTTGACGAAAGACAGGCTCGATTGTGCCGTCAGGCAGTTCTCCATCAATATCGAGATCGGCGCAACCAATCATGAAGTCAACATGTGTAAGACTTACGTTAGCGCCTCGCTCCAGTAGTTCCTCTTTGGAGAGCTTCGTTCCACCTTCCAGGTTGACAGGATAAGCACTTCCCAGTGCAAAATGACAGGAAGCATTCTCGTCAATGCCTGTATTATAAAATACTCTATTCAAGTTCGATATTGGGGAATCATGTGGCACTAATGCCATCTCTCCGAGATAGGATGCACCTTCATCCGTTTCGAGCAATGAAGTTAAATGTTCAAGTCCCGATTCGGCATCATAAGCAACCACTTTGCCGTCTTTGAACGTAAACGTGATTCCTTCAACTAACCTGCCGTTCAAATTGAGAGGCAATGTGCTTTTTACCGTGCCGTTCACACCGGTACGATGAGGCATGGTGTACACTTCTTCAGTTGGCATATTCGCAACAAAATAAACACATTTCTCATTTTCCCCGCCGCCGCCACGCCAAATATGTCCTTCAGGCAGTTGTACTCGCAGGTCCGTTCCCGGCGCGCGATAATGCAGACTCTTATAGCGTTTCGCATTAAGAAGATCCTGGCTTGTTTTCAAATGATTAATATGCTCACGCCAAGCGGCAATAGGATCATCTGTATTTACTCGCACCATGTGGAAAATTGCTTCCCACATCGCATCCACGCGCTGCTCCTCCGGAAGATCGGCATACACTTTATCCGCCCATGCGCGAGTTGGCGCCTTGATCAGCGACCAGCTAATTTTGCTGTTGCGCGTATACTTTGAATATTCTTCTCGCGCGACAGCCGCGGACTTGACCGCAGCCGATACTTTTGCAGAATCGATGCCGCGAAACAGCTCTGGATTAGGCACTTTAATATGCAGTATAGCTCCGCCTTCTTCAGCAAAATGCACCATACTGTCAGCAAGCCACTGTGGATAATAATCGAAGGAATCATCTGATGCCTTCTCATACCGAACGCGAGTAATGGCATCGTCATCCCACTCTACAATGACGTATTTGGCTCCTGCCTCATAAGCTTTTGCTACAATTAATCGCGTTAGTTCAGCCGTTTCAATCGGGGCATGTACAATAAGCACTTGCCCCACTTGGACGTTCACACCAACCTTAACGACTAATTCAGCATATTTGTTCAACATTAACTCAAACTTCTCCATTCATCAGTACCCCCTTGTTACTCGACTTTTTCCAATCCAATTTCTTTTTCCATTATAAAATCATCCATTACAAAACCATTTCCTATATCAGCCACCTGAGTACGAACTGATTTAAACCCTTTTTTCTCATACACAGCAATCGTTGTATCATTGTAACGATTTACCGTGAGCCATATCATACCTAACCCTCGATCTTTACATATCTCTTCCAAGAACGCCATAGCCTGACTTGCATAACCTTTTCCGCGATGCTCTTTGCGTATATAAAACTTGCTTAAAAACAACTTGTCTTCTTCTTGTTTTATCCCCAAGTAGCCGATATTATGGCCATGTATATTCATGAAAAAATATTCATAACCTTGATTTTCAATTTGATTCGTAATCGCATGATCCGATTGGAATTTATCCACCATATAATCAATTTGTTCTTTTGTTATAATGCTTACAAAATATTCATTCCAAATTTCCGATGCCAATTGCGCTAAAGCCGAGACTTCTTCCACTGTCTCTACTTTTGGAAAATCGAGCTCCATAACGTTTACAAACCACCTTTTCAAATGCAAGTCATAATTAATAAATTATCACATTCATCTGAATTTTTCTATTAACCGAATATTTATGTGAAGCCCTACATGAATCAATGTCAATAAAACGAGGGGGATTCGATGGACTATTGCGTCTTAGATCTACTTAGCATTTTTTCTTTTTTTAATATTGTCTGTTCATATCTTGCAATTTTATCATCCATGCGTTCTAATCCTTTTTTCATCTCTTCCATTTTTTTGGCTAGCAGTTTATGCTGCTCGATTAAAAGCTCTTTCCTAGCCCCGATGGTTTCATCACCCTGTTGATACAACGCAACATATTCAATCAAAATCTCAATAGGAAGACCTACACCACGCATGCATTTGATATATTCAACCCATCTGCAGTCTTCCTCCGTATAATCCCTGATTCCGCTTTTATTGCGATTCACCCGTGGAATAAGCCCGACCCGTTCATAATAGCGGAGCGTGTCCGGTGATAAATCAAATTTCGCACTTGCCTCAGCTATCAACATGCAGATTTCACTCCCTAATTTAAGATCAAGAACGCCCGAAAAAATCAATCGGGCGTTCTTGTTGTTCCTTATATTAAACACTCATTACATCGTAATAGGCCCAACGACTGGATGTGGAACATACGGCTCTTCCAGCGATGCAATTTCTTCTGGTGATAGCTTAATGGAAACTGCAGCTGCTGCATCTTCGAGATGCGACATTTTTGTAGCGCCAATAATTGGTGCGGTTACTGGTTCTTTATGTAGTACCCAGGCTAACGCGATCTGAGCACGGGGAACGCCATGTTTTTCGGCAATGGCTGCAACCCGCTCTACAATTAATCGGTCAGTATTTGCAGTCGCATCGTATTTAGATTTTTGAACTTGATCGGTTTCGAAACGATGCGTTGTTTCTGACCAATCACGTGTCAATCTTCCTGATGCGAGCGGGCTGTAAGGAATGACGCCAATTTTTTCTTCCTTACAAAGCGGCAGCATTTCTCTCTCTTCTTCACGGTAGATGAGGTTTAAATGATTTTGCATCGATACAAACCGAGTCCATCCATTTTTTTCAGCTACATGCAATGCCTTTAGGAACTGCCATGCGTACATGGCTGAAGCGCCAATGTATCTTGCCTTTCCAGCCTTCACAACATCATGTAATGCTTCCATCGTTTCTTCAATGGGTGTATGGTAATCCCAGCGATGAATTTGATAAAGGTCTACATAATCCGTTCCGAGTCGCTTAAGGCTCTTATCTATTTCACTCATGATTGCCTTTCGAGAAAGACCAGCACCGTTTGGGCCTTGTTGCATCCGAAAATGAACCTTTGTCGCCAGAACAATTTCATCTCGATTGGCATAATCCTTTAACGCTTGACCCACAATTTCTTCGCTTGTTCCATCTGAATATACGTTCGCAGTATCAAAAAAGTTGATGCCTAAATCCAATGCTTTTTTTATGATTGGACGGCTGCTCGCTTCATCAAGTACCCAAGGATGCACCCACCGCTCCGCTACACCAAAGCTCATACAGCCAAGACAAAGCCGAGACACATCCAAGCCTGTATTACCGAGTTTCACATATTCCATTTAATCGTTCCTCACTTTCAAATAGATATTGTTTCCTTCAGTTGTAGTGTACTCCTTGGAGTTAACTCCAAGTCAAGCGATTGTGCACAATAATGCCCATATGACAGGCTACATCAGTAGATACTGCAGTTTCGGGAGCCTATAAAGCTTAAATTCACTGTGTTTGGCAACCGTAATGAATAATAAAATCGTATCTGATGTTTAGTGTGAACGCAAATTTATATTGGCATATTTAAAGCTAGTGTCAGGAATATATTCAAAATGAATATATGGGTTTCTATCTATTTATCCTGAATATTAGGAACAACCTTACTATGCTCAATAGGTGAGGAGAGGACGATTAAAGTTGTCGAGTCTCCAAACTTTCCCATTTCATTAATAACATTTTCCATGGAATGCAATGATTCGCTAATCACCTTAACCAAAAAATTGTACTGACCACTTATACGATGCATCTCAAGTACATCAAGCGAATTTTTGCAATGATCAACAAAACTTTCGCAGCTCTTCGTATGAAATAATAAGTAGGCAACAATCGATTTGTTCAATTTTTCAAGAGAAACAACAGCACGGTAATGATCAATAATGCCTTTTTCCTCCAACCTCCGCACTCTTTCTGTTACTGCTGGCTGCGACAATGCAACGGCTTTTCCTAACTCCGTCATTGAAATTCTTGCCTGATCTTGAAGAATCATAATAATGTTTTTATCCAGTTCATCGACCAAACTAGTCACTCCTTTAATTTCAATGTCAAATAACATTAATAAAATAATTTTAAAGGATATCATGATACAACACCTTTAATTTATTATGTAAAATAGAACGATTCCATTATAACATTAATGCATAATCAACTGTTAAGCACTGAGGAGGCATAAAGATGGAATCTAATAAATTGCTTGAACAAGTTACGATTGAAAATTGGACGCTTCAATCACGTGTAGTCATGGCGCCTATGACTCGTTCCTTTGCCGACAATAAGTCAGGTGTGGTTGGTCCAGATGTCGTAGAATATTACCGTAAACGGGCTGCTGATGGTATTGGTCTGATCATTACGGAGGGGATAAATCCAAGCCCAAGAGCCAAAGGAACCTATGGTATATCAGGGCTATACACCAACGAGCAGATCCAAGCATGGAAAAAGGTGACTGATGCTGTTCATTTGGAAGGTGGAACGATCGTGGCGCAGCTTTGGCATGTTGGCAGGCTGACCCATCATGAATTAACGGGAGGCCTTCCTCCTCAAGCTCCATCTAGCATTGCAGCAAATGGACTCGTGCATCGGTTACGCAAACCTTATGAGATGCCTGAGGCGATGTCTCAGGACGAAATTTCCGAAGTGATTGAACAGCATGCTGCTGCTGCGAGAAATGCGATAATTGCCGGTTTTGACGGGGTTGAAATCCATGCAGCCCATGGGTATTTAATCGATCAGTTTAATTCAGAGGTTACAAACACTCGGACGGACACCTATGGCGGGGACTTATCACAGCGTTTAACATTCATGAAAGAGCTGCTAACTTCCGTAGTGACAGAAATAGGGGCGCTAAGGACTATCGTTCGTTTTTCAGAAATAAAAGATGATATTCCGAATTATAGTTGGGATAATCCCGAACAAACAATGGCTGCTTATATACAAATTTTCAAGGCATTAGGCCTTAAGATTCTTCACCCCTCAACCAACCAGTTTACTAAGATATTCACCAAAGGAATGACATTTCATCAAGCTGTGCGCGAACATTGGAATGGTACAATAATCGGAGTAGGAAATTTAGATTATGAATCTGCTGCATCTGCTATAAAAGCCGGAACCATTGATCTAGCGGCTTTCGGGCGCCCGCTCCTTGCCAATCCTGATTTTGTTCAACGTCTGAAGGCCGGAACCAGCTTAACACCGTATGATGCTGCACTTCATCTAAAATATCTGCTTTAATACGTTACTAAGAAATCACGATAGCTTAAAAAATACAGACTAGAATATGCGTTTGCGATAAACAGCAATCCCCCCATCCTTAATCACCATAAAAAAACAGAAGCCGCCAGCTCATGTCTGACGGCTTTCTTCTCTGAAGCAAGTAACAACTTAAACTCGCATAAATCATTCAGCTGATTAAATTCATAATAAACACCTAATGCCTCTTTGAAGGGAATCCGTATTCTTTAGCACGCCACGCGACTAGTAGTGCAAGAACGATAAGAATAAGCAATGACAGCGGGAGAGAACCGACACCTACAGTTTCTATAAGAATAGCGCCCAACACGCCACCAACGCCGATGGCTAGGTTCCATGCCGTCACCAGCATAGACTGGGCCACATCTGCGCTCTCGCCAGCAGCTTCAGCCATGGTTGTCTGCAGCAATGTCGCCGCGCCTCCGAACGTCAGCCCCCATACAGCAACCACTAGGTAGATCACGATCGGTTGGTTATTACTAAAGGTTAATACGATGGATGCGATGGCGAAAGCAAGCAGGCTAATCAAAACGAGTGGCCGCAGTTTCCGGTCGATCAAAACACCGATGATCCAAATTCCAACAAGCGCTGTTATGCCGAAAATAAGCAGTACCAAGTCTACACGATGAGAGAGTCGAGCATGAGCAAGATACGGTGCAATATAGGTATACAAGATGTTATGTGCAAGCACCCAAGCAAGAACAACAAACAGTACCGGACGTACTCCTGACATACCAAATACCTTATATAACGAGAGTCTTTTACCTGGCGATTCTCCTGGATAGTCCGGTAATTTCCAAACCACCCAGACGACTAATATCAGAGCCATAAGTGACATAATCCCAAAGACAAAGCGCCAGCCTACGAGCGAACCAAGCCAAGTTCCTGCGGGGACACCAAGCGCCAGCGCTAGAGGTGTACCCACCATGGCCACTGCCATAGCTCTTCCCTTGAGTGATTCCGGCACCATACGGCGGGCATAACCTGCTATCATGCCCCATAAGACACCCGCAGAAACGCCCGCGAAAAACCGAGCGATCAGCGTCAGTGTATAGTTGGAAGAAAAAGTGGTAACTGTGTTAAAGACGAGAAAACCAAGAATGCACATAAGCAGCAACGGCCTTCTCCGCCAGCCGCGCGTCATGGTCGTTAGGGGAATCGCAGCCAGCAGTGAACCAAGGGCGTACAAGGTTACAAGCTGACCAGCAAAGGCTTCCGATACTCCAAGTCCATGACCTATTTGCAGCAGCAAGCCTGCTGGAATCGTTTCAGTTAGGATACAAATAAACCCCGTCATCGCAAGGGCGAGTAATCCAGCCCACGGGAGACGTTCTGAAGGAACTGCGCTGGAAGCACTCTGTGTAACAGAAGCTGGGTTTGAATTCATTATAAAAGTACCTCTCTTTTATTTATGTTCGATCTCTATTTATTAAGCCCGTCATAAACAGCATCGCAAAGGTCAACGGTAAACTGACCTGACATGCCTTCGAGTGCAGTATTGGTGAACGCCACCACACTTAGACGCTGATCAGGATCAACGAACCACGAATGACCATAGGTGCCACCCATGCGCCATGTACCAGTTGATTCAGAAGTGTTTGCTAACACTGGATCCTTAAGCACCGTAATGCCTAGGCCAAAGCCTCTCCCCGGCCAGAAATCCATTGGCAGATCACCAATCTGGTTTGTGGACATCTCATGAACAAGAGACTGTGGCAGCAGAGGAGCTCCGCCATTCCGTAATGTTTCCAGCAGCACCAAAAAATCGTCTGCACTTCCAATCATGCCAGCACCCCCAGAAGGATAAGCCGTATCATCAAGTGCCCGGCGCGGGGAAAGACGGAAGCCCGCTGTTCCTTCTAAGAAGGGAATGCTATCGTGCTCAAGCAAAGGCCGTGGTTCTGGAACTTCATTAGTATAAGCAGTAGTAAGACGTTCTGGGTCGATTGCAATAAAGCTAGTATCGCTCATACCAATTGGCTTTGTCACAAGTGAATGCACTGCTTCGCTTAACGGTGTTCCTGTAACCTTCTCAATTACTGCGCCCAGCACATCTGTCGCGATCGAATATTTCCACTTGGTGCCTGGCGTATAAAGGAGCGGTACAGAAGCTAAACGAATCAGGTTCTCTTCCAAACTGATGCCAGGCTGATCCATACCATCCGATACACCAGCTTGATGATAAGAACCATTTTCTTCTTGAAAGAACCGATAGGTCAGCCCAGCAGTGTGCGTCATCAAATGACGAACCGTTAATAGGGCAAGCTCACCATTTTGGAGACGTGGCTGAAAGTTTGGCAGCCAGTGATCAACACGGTCATTCAGCTTGAGTAGGCCTTGCCCAACTAATGCTAAGGCAGCTGTTGTAACGATAGGTTTGGTAACAGAAGCTAGCCGGAATAATGCATCTTCACGCATGAGCCGATTCATTTCACGATCGGCATAACCCGCAGCGCGGCTATAAACCACATCCCCGTCTATCGCCACTTTAATGACAGCACCGACCAACCGCTTATCAGCAAGCGTTCGATCGATGACCTCATCGATCCTACCTGCTAATCGTTCTGTACTAAACTTGTTTGTATGCAACATACTTAGATGCTCATCCTTTCGAAATAGTTAAAGCCTTATACACTTTACTATTGTAAGTATATTATATAAAATAAGTTATCGAGCTTACATAAGGGAACGAAGTTAGATTCGCCTTTTTACGGTTAAAGCCAAGCTAGTTTATAACGGATACCTTAAATTTAAAGGAGTAGATTTGTATGGACCATGTAGATAAGCAAATACTTTATCATCTCCAAAGCCAAGCGAGAATTTCTATGACTGAACTTGGAAAAAGTGTCGGTTTATCGCAGCCAGCAGTAACAGAAAGAGTTAAGCGCATGGAGGAAAAAGGAATTATTAGTGAGTATCGCACCGTTATTTCTCCTGATAAAATTGGTAAGCATGCATCAGCCTACATGTTGTTTCATTCAAGAGATTGTCATGCATTCCTTGCGTTCTGCCGCTCTGCTCCTGAAGTCGTAGAATGTTACCGCATCAGCGGAGAACACAATTACTTATTGAAAGTAATAACCGACTCCACACAAGCTCTTGAAGAGTTCGGAAATCAATGTGACAAATACGGAACCTATACAATTCTAATTGTCATGTCATCGCCTATCGATCATAAATTTCTTATCCCCGCGCTTAAAGATGCCAACTCCAATATGCTGAGTTAATCCGTCCCTTTCGAAATAGAAGATATGTCCTTAGCTTTTGCCCCTTTGATAGCAGCACAAAAAAATGCGTCCCTAAAATTCCATCGAATAAACCTGAGGTTTGTTTCAATGTCCATTTTTAGGGATGCACTTTAAATTAGTTCCAATATCCTCTCTTTTTTATAATCGAGTTGAGAGGCTCTCCTCCTAGAGAATAGCTTTCTAGCTGTAGTCATTTACAAAGTATTTCCGTATAAAATAAGTCGGAGTACAGCTCCATGCATGACAGTAGCTGTTGATTAAATTGCTGCCGTACGGCGACAGCTTCTTATCGCTAGGATTATACAGCTCCCAGAAGGTATCCGCTCCATCCTTGATCATCTCGCCCCAATAGGCGCGCATTTCGGACATTGCCTTCTCTTTTCTTCCACTCAACAGCAGTGCCTCAATCAGATGATGATAAAGGTATGGCGTCGACATCGCAATTGCCGGAGGCCGATCGAATAAACGATCAAGCAGCATGCCATTTTGTTCCGCATCCATCACCTCTGCCAGCACCATCCAAATTTGTGAGGCCCAAGATATCTGACTACCAGGCCCGCTTGTGAAATACCCTTGATCTTGATCCCAAAGAAACGTCATAGCCGCGTCCGTCGCTTGCTGGATTGCCGACGAAATAAAAGCATGCGCTTCACCTTCACCCAGCTTCTCAGCTAGTGCAAGTCCTCTTTTAAGACAATAAATTAGAACGGCCTGCGCGCCTGCCTGCTTGTTCAGCTCATCATGCCAATCAAGAAAGCAGTACCATGTATCATCATCCGTTACGATTCCCCGTTCATCCAGTCGCTTCAACCCAATTCGAAGCTGCTCCACTGCAATCGGCCACAGCTCATTTAGCGTAATACGATCCTTGGTTGCTTCATAATAATCATATAAAGTGGCAACGAAAAAGAGCGAGTAATCATATAAATAGATGTCATCTACAAAAGGTGCAGGCTTCTCATATAAACAAGCACCTACCTGTCCGTCCTCAAGCAGCATTCCGCCAAAGAGATACAAACATCTTTTGACAAGGTCATTGCTGTTAAACGTTTCATAGTTTACTAGCGCTTGAAGTCGCAGATCGCCGATCCAAAGCCTTCGATCCCGCTTCGGACCGTCCTCAAAGACAGTATGCATACAGTCCTGAAGTGTCTTAATACCGATGTGATCCATCACCTTTAGCTCATTGGATATACCGTCCGGAAGCGGCTTGACCTGCGAGACATCACCTGAGGTTACGGTCTTGCAATAAATCTCAGAAAATGAAACGCTGTACCGCTGTGATGTGGCCAGTACGATTATTTTCAAATACCGGAAAGTATAGCGCCTTGGCAGCGTTACCATCCCTGGCAGCACGTCGATATTGATCGTCTCATCCTGCAGCCAAGACCGGCTGAGCCAGCCTTCATAATTGTCGAAGTCCTCTCCGATCTCACAAGGCATCTCACCGAATATGAGCTTTAACCGAAGCGGCGCATCCGCATTACTGTGTACATTGTTAATTGAGAGCGTAAGGTACCCAACCTGATGAACCCCAAAATCGAGCGTTACGCTGTCTCCTTTGGATAATACTCGATTGGCTAGCTCATCAATCGAATCGATACGCACTGTCCGCCAGCCCTGAAAGGCGTCTGTGTCTTTCACAATGTCAATCAGGCTTGTAGGAAAAACCTTTTCTTCATATAAATGTGGAATCAGCGTCTCCGCCAAGTCCACGAATGGTTGGTTCGTTTGTTTCGTTTTCATTGCCTTATCTCCACTTCTGCCTGAAGGCTAATAATCGTAAGGCCTGCGGTCAAAATAGATCGGGGGGAGTTTTTCTCTCCACTTGGTTTGCTACTCAGCCTTTGACTGCTCCAACCGTCATCCCGCCCACAAAGTATTTTTGCAAAAACAGAAAAGCAACTAGGAGCGGCAGCGCGCACAGGAAACAGGCAGCAAACAGCACATTCCACTGCGTAGGGTTTTGCTGATCACCGAGAAAGCCCAGCATAGCTAGGGGCAATGGGGATTCAGCCGCTCGGGAGATGAAGATCATATTAAAGAAGTAGTCATTCCATATCCATACACCCTGTGTAATAATGACCGACACCGTAACCGGGATAAGCAGAGGGAATACCACCAGCCAAAACCTGCGGAACAACCCCGCTCCATCGATATGAGCCGCTTCCTCCACCTCTTCCGGTACGCCGCTTCTAATGAAGCCTGTATACAAAAATGTGGAAAAAGGAAGACTGCATGTAATAAACATCAGTATCGGTGTATACTGTGAAGTCGGTATATGAAGCGAATTGATCATCTGCACGATCGGGATGAGCACCATCTGTGAGGGCACAACCAGTCCCGAGAGAAAAAACAAATATAAAAATTTGCTCCATTTGGTTTTAAGCCTCGCCATTGGGTAAGCCGCCATCGCTGCCAGCAGTACGACGAAGATAACAGAAATTCCTGTAAGTATAATGCTGTTCATAAGTGCTTGCGGAAAATGCATCCGTTCAAAGGCAGTACGATAGCTTGCAAAAGAAATTTCACTAAACAAGTTTAGCGGATTGGCATTATTTTTTGGATCACGAAGCGAAGTCGACAATGCAATAATGAGCGGGATCAAATTAACAGCCATCACAACGATGACGCCCAGTTGAACCAGTGTCTTTTTCGTCAAAGAACCGATAGTCATGCCGACACCTCCCGTTTGTTCATGCGGATAACAAATGCTGCAGTAAGCACAATAATCAGGGCAAAGGAAATAACGCCAAGCGCTGATGCCTTACCGAACAGCTGCTCCGTAAAAGCCATCTTGTAGATGGAATAAATCAACGTATTGGTAGAAGTGCCCGGACCACCGTTTGTCATAATAAACGGGAAGTCGAAGGCCTTCAATCCATTGATTAGACTAAGCGTTACATTAATCGTTATCGCAGTCGCAAGCAGCGGCAGCTTCACATGCTGCAACAGCCGCCAAGGGCCACAACCGTCCATTTTCCCTGCTTCGAGCAAATCATTAGGGACGGTTTGCAAGCCAGCAAGGAAAATAATCATTGTCGTTCCAATATTTTTCCATATCTCAACAAAAATGATGGCATATAGTGCTGAGGAGTAGCTGCCTAGGAAATTTAGATTGTCGTCATTTACGCCAAATTTATCCAGGAAGGTTGAGATCATACCGTAATCCGGCATGTATACGTAGCTCCAAATGAATCCGACAACGATTGCGCTGAATAACGTCGGAATGTAAGACAAGGAGCGATAAATCCCTTTCCCTCTAATTTTCATGTTTAAGAGAAGTGCAAGTGCAAGACCAATGATATTGCCGAGCACCACTGTAACTAGCGTATAAATCAACGTATTCTTGACGGAAATACCTAGTGTATCTCCTTTAAATAGTGCTTTGTAGTTATCTAGTCCGATGTAATTGTACGCTTGAGCGAAACCGTTGTAATCAGTGATACTATATTGAAACAATCTCAATATCGGAAATATCCAAAAAATTAAATAAAAAATGAGGGCCGGTATTGCAAAAAAGTACATTGTTTTTTTCATTACGGTCGAATTCATGTTGCTCCATCCTCTCCAGCTAACCTCATAACGGCAGGGAAGACAGTCGTCTTCCCTCCGCTACTACTTACCCATTCACTCTAAAGATTATTTATTTTTCCATAGCTCCTGGAACTTCTCATCCATCGCCTTCGCAACATCCTCCGGCGTCGTTTTTTGTCCGCCAATGATTTCTGCGAATTTGGCTTGCATCACATCAGAAACACCTGCAGGCCACATTTGGTTGCTAAAGTATACCGAATTGCCGTTTGTTTGATAGTTATCGTTGACGTCCTTGAACAACTCGTTTGTCAAAGGAACATCCTTGTATACACTGATGGAGCTGTTGGAAGCAACATAAGCTTTAAACAATTCCGATTCACCGTCGAACAGATAATTAAGAATTTCTTTAGCTGCATCAAGATTTTTGGACTTTGCATTTAACCCATAGCCAGCAGCGGTTGCCGCTGATACAAACGTTGGTTTGCCAGCGTCATTGCCTGGAAGAGAAGCAAATCCGCGATTAAACTCCGCCGCGCCCTTCGACGTCATAGAAGCGTAGTCCCATGTGCCTGTAAACGTCATAGCCGCTTTGCCATCGATGAACAACTGGGAAGCCTGCGCGCTGCCTACTCCAAGTGAATTTTTCACGACATAACCTTTGTCATACAGCTCTTTGTACATCGAAATAGTTTTCACCCATTTAGGGTCGTTCAGCGATTTTTCACCATTTTGCACTTTTACATCAAAATCCATTTCATCCGGGTAAACCACGTTTGCTGCAATCGGGTACATACCGAATTGAATGACCCAAGGGTCTTTATCGCCAAGCACGATTGGCGTAATGCCTGCATCCTTCAGCTTTTGGCAAGCTTCAAGGAAGGATGTCCAGTCTTTCGGGAATTCGGTCACACCCACTTGCTCCAGCATTTCCTTGTTGTAGTAAACGCCTAGGTAATCAAGACCTTCAGCGACGCCGTAAGGCTTGCCGTCATAGGACATATCCTCCTTAGCGCCAGCACCGATATTGTCCCAGAATTTTAAATCGGACAGATCAGCAGCAAAACCCGCTTTAGCGAAATCGATGACTCCGCCTGCTGCATTTTTAGGGAAGATCCAGAAAATATCCGGCCCTTGTCCCGCTGCAAGCTTTGTACGCACCGAAGTATTGTATTGATCATCGGGAAGCTTCTGTACTTCAAGCGTGATGTTCGGGAATTTCTCCTTCACGAGACGCGGCAGCGTCTCCAGCTCAAAATCTTCCCCTTCCGACGCTTTGTTGCCAGACATCATCATCGTCAACGTAATCGGCTCTGAAGAATCAGTTCCTGCATTTTTACCACCTGCGTCGTTGGTGCCTGCATTAGTTGCCGGCGTATTCGTCGCGTTCGAAGCACCATTGTTGGAGCTGCAAGCACTGAGCAGAACGAAGCAAAATACTAAAATAGCGAGCCCCATTGTTTTTACTGATTTCATTTTGCATTTCCCCCTGTTTTTATTGTTTGTGTTAATGACTTACTCTCTCCTGCCATTTCATGAGACGCTATTGCCTTAAGCACACTTTTATAATAATGTGAGAAACAGTATAAATGCTTTAGCTCATTTGGTGCACTATTTTTAGATTAGACAAACAAGGAGGATACGTGTATGCTCTTTTTTAATATTAAAACTAAGCTGTTTCTTGTTCTTGTTCTCGTATCCATCGTGCCTATTATTGTCGTTACTGTCAGTTCTTATCGCAGCTATACCCGGCTTGTCAATGAACAGACCTCCCTTGTCGCATCCACAACGATCAACAACTCGRTAAAAAGCATTGAGGAAATCTTGAAAAATATTGACCGGATCTCAATTACTGTGCAGCAGCAGTCATCCACTGCAACCGCTTACAGCACAGTCAGCGATGAGCTGAGAAAGCTGCAAAATACGAACAACCAATACGAGATTTTCATTACGAGAGCCAAGCTGAAGCTGATTTTCGAAAATATTTTACTGGGTTATAATTACATTAATGGAATTTACCTTTTCATGCCTGACGGAAAATTCATCAGCTACGGGAATGGAACAGACTTAATGGTCGATTACATTCCCTTCAACGACGAATGGTACAAGCAGACCGTTGCAAGCAAAGGAGAGCTTTACATCGGCGATGTTAGTGTAAAGCCCTATATCATTAATGCCAAATCTTCAATCGGTTTTTCAAGGTCGCTTTTTGATCCCAATTCCAATGAATTTTTAGGCGTTTTTATGCTGGATTGCAGCATGGACATTTTTGCAGGCTTAAACAGGAATCCAGCCCCAAGCATATCAAATATTTATTTAGCAAATGAGCAGGGGAAAATATTATATGACGGCACTAATCGTGACATTGGTCAATATTTGCCGGATGGACTGCTCCGCAAGTCTATGGCGATGACGGGCTCTAAGCAGCAATTCACAGATTCCAAAAGCTTAACAGTCATTCAAGCTGTACCGAGCAATAATTGGAAGGTCATTGCCAATATTTCGGTCGCCAAAGTGTATGAACAATACGGCATATCGCAAAAGCTGATCATTTATGTATCGGCCTCCTGCGCCATTATCTTTCTACTTCTTTCCTTCTTCCTCTCTAATTTAATTACAAAGCCGATCATTCAATTAACAAAGATGATGCGCAAAAACAAATCGCAGCGCTTCGTCATGATTGAAGCCGACAAAAAAAGAGTCGATGAAATTGGGATTCTGTATTATGAGTACGGCAAGATGATGAAGGATATTGATACCCATATTCGCGAGAGCTACCAAAATCGCATTTTGACCATGGATTCGCAAATGAAGGCGCTGGAAGCTCAAATCAACTCACATTTCTTGTACAACACGCTTGAATCAATCAATAGCATTGCAGAAATCGAAGAAGTCGAAAGCATCGTTGTTATGACCAAAGCTTTAGGTGATATGTTCAGGTACAGCATTAAAACCGATAGCGAGCTGGTTGCCGCTGCCGAGGAAATCCAGCACGTGGACAATTATATGGCAATTCAGCAAATCCGTTATAGCGAAAAAATTGCATTTACAAAAGAAATTGAAGAACAAGTACTGCAAACCAAGATGTTGAAGCTGATTCTGCAGCCACTCGTGGAAAACGCGATTTATCACGGCCTTGAGAACAAGCGTGGCAAAGGTCGAATCACGATCAAGGGTTATCAGCACAATGAACTCATAATCTTCGAAATTTGCGATGACGGTGCAGGCATGTCGCAAGAGCAGGTCACGGAGCTACGCAATCTGCTCGCCCAGCCGCCTGAGTTTTCGTCTATTGGGCAGCGTACCAAGCAAAGTATTGGTATAAAGAACGTCCATTCTCGGCTCACTCTTTATTACGGAATCGAAGA
The DNA here is from genome assembly GCF_052115145.1 of Paenibacillus sp. 2TAB26. NCBI lineage: Bacteria > Bacillati > Bacillota > Bacilli > Caryophanales > Paenibacillaceae > Paenibacillus > Paenibacillus sp. 2TAB26. The sequence continues at coordinate 25,627 of NZ_JBFRGC010000012.1, read as the reverse complement.
TGGCGTTACCATTGAAAGCGAAAAAAACATAGGCACAACCATTCAAATCAAAATTCCTTCGAATTGGGAGAAGAGGTGAACGCCAGATGTATTCATTCATTATCGTAGATGATGAGCCCTTAATACGAAAGGGACTACTCAAAAAAATTCAATCCTTCGAGCATAAGCTCACATTCGCCGGAGAGGCCGACAATGGTGCCGATGGGCTGGAATTAATTCAGCACCTAGACCCGGATATTATCTTTACGGATATGCGCATGCCTGAAATGGATGGAAAATCATTAATGAAAATCGTGCATCAGCAATATCCCGACAAAAAAATGATCGTTATTAGCGGACATTCGGACTTTGAATATATGAAAGAAGCGATATCCGCTAAAGTTGTTAGTTATTTGCTGAAACCATTTAGCAGGGAAGAGATTCATCGCACGCTGGAGCAAGCGATCGATGCTATTGAGAAGGAGCGGAACGTCAAGCAGGAGGTAGTACTAAAAGCAGCTGAAAAGGAGCACATCAGTTATCATTCCGATATCCAATCGCTGCTGCATCTCCTAATTGGGATTCAGCAGAAAGATAAGCTGCCCATCTTCCAATCGGCGCGGCTAAAGGAAGTGTCTGCTGCTTCGGCACATATTTTACTGACGCTCTATGCGCCAGCTTCGATTCAACAGCCTATGATCGGGCTTCAGCAGGATTATATTTATATCCCGCATTCCCAAAGCGATAAGCTCGCATTCATCCTTCTATCGTTTACGGAGGAGCGATCAGTCACGACGATGCTTAAGCATGCCGAAAGAACGGCAGCGGAGCTTATCCACACCGTTAGTGTAAGGAAGGGCAGCGAAGGCTGCGTAGGCATAAGTACTGTTGTCCACCATTTAAGTATGCTGCGCCAAGCACACCATGAAACGATTGCCGCATTGGATCAGCGGTCGATTACCGATTTTGGGCGCTGCTATCTTTACAACAAACAAAGACTTTTACCGGATGTTATGCTGTGGGAACGGACTCATGAGCTGCTGTTCCTGATTGAATCAGGTCAAACCGCGAAGGTGAAAGAGCTGGTACTTGATTTTTTCGCCTTTTATATACGACAGCCTGCCGTCTCCCTTGCTCAGCTAAAGGAGCAAAGCAGAGATATGATTCAAGAGGTCAAAAAAATACTTTCGGCCTACCTCCAAACGCATGAAGACGGCTCGCCGTCCTCAAGCCTGGAGTCCGTGCTTAATATTTCTTTTGATCTGATTTCCATTCAGGAGTACCTGCTCACTGTCTTAATGAGTACCGCCGATTTATTGAAGGAAAACTCAGCTTACTCCTCCGAAAACATGATCGATAATATTAAAACGTATATACACAAAAATTACACCAAGGATTTAACACTGGAAAAAATATCATCTCTTTTTTATCTTAATCCAAGCTATTTAAGTTTCCTGTTCAAAGAAAAAACTGCGCAAAATTTTACCGACTATATTAACCAGCTGCGCATTGAGCAAGCCAAAACACTATTAAAAAGCACCGATGACAAAATATACAAGGTTGCGAAGCAGCTAGGTTATGATAATCCCAAATACTTTTTTCGGGTATTTAAAAAAATGACAGGCCACACGCCAGAAGAATTTCGCAAAAGCTAAAGCTAAGTAAGAATAGCCTGYCCTCTCACGAGGTGCAGGCTATTCTCCTATCTCTTAATATTAGGAAATGAGATCGATAATTACGCTGTAGGTACGGATCGCGACAGCAGCCAACTCAGCACGCGTAATCGTGCTTGAAGGCAGCAGTTGCTGCGCCGAATTCCCTTTGAAAATACCGTATTTAACAGCGACCGCCATTGCTGTTCGGTTTTCCTTGGATATGCTCGCAGTATCCGAGAAGCCTTGCAGCAGCTTGCTCACTTCCCCTTCGCTCAGCGTGATGTCGAGACCAGCATACCGAAGGGCATTGACGAGTACGTCAGCCATGCCTTCACGAGACATTGGCGTATCTATCGCTAGTGTTGTGTAGCTAACTAATCTATGCTGACTTGCAGTTCTGACCACTTCATCATACCATTTCACATCCGCTGCGTTTTTTACCGGCGTTATGCCAAGCACGTTAAGTGCTGCCATCAGCGTCTGTGCCTTGGTTGTTGAAGCTCCCGGTTGCATCGTAGATGATGTCACACCATTGATTAAAAGCTGACTGCTTGCTTTGGCAATCTCTGCTGCGTACCACGCTTTAACTGGAACGTCAGTAAACACACGCTCCGATGATACAGTCACATAAGTGCCGCTTAAGGATACAAGCGCTTTGATGATCGACTTACCGCTCGTATCTGTTGTAATTCGGCTCGGCACCGGTGTTAACGTGCCGTCATCGGCAACCATCGCCAGTGCGGTCACCTTTTTGCCTGCTTCAGACTGAATCGAAATCGTTGCTGTTACATAAGAGCCTTTCAAATCCTTTACTTTAATGCCTACTGGCGCCCCAACTACAGTAACGCCCTCAGCCTTGATATTCTTCACCTTAGCAGTATCGGACGCGGTTGCTGCTGTAATCGTAACCGTCTGCTCTATGCTAGGCGTACCAGTGCCAGATGTGTTACCGCCTCCTGATGAAGAATTTGCAATCGTTAGTGTCAACGTATTGCTGTTTGTCAAATTGCCGTCGAAGGAAGCTGCCTTCGATTGGATGGCGATTGTTGCAGCTTTCGCAGTTCCGCTGAACTGCAGCGTGGCTTCTAAGCCAGATGCCGCTGGAGTGACCGAAGCTAACGTTAAGCCGCTGGCAGCAGAAACAATATTCCAATTGTCCAAATTGGAGGCATCTGCACCAAAAGGAGCACCGTCGCTCTTCACAACAACGGCAGGGTTTATTTGGGCAGCAGTAAGCTGACTAGAGCTGCTGATTACGGGTTCACTCTCAAACGCCAAGCTGTCAATACGAAGATCGGCGGCTTTGAACACAACGTAGAGATTGTGCTTGCCCTTCAAGCTCGTGTTGCTCAATTCTGCTTTTACGTCGACATAAGCCAGCTCCGTTACCGGAACAGATGCATTCGCAATCGTATAGGATCTAGGCTTTGTTGCCGGAACCTCAATCATCGCGAGCGGGGCGCTGCTTGGGGAATCCGCGTGTAATGTAATTATTCCTCCCGCTGCGTCAGAAGCTACCGAGGCTTTAACGCTTTTTGCATTTGTCAGATCCACATTCGGCAGCGCTACGTAGGAACCGTTTTGTTTTGAGCGGACGGCATAATAACCTCCGACTACCTTTTTCGCTTTCAGATTTTGCGCAGTGCGTTCTTTAGAAACCTCATGATAGATGACTTCATGGGAGGCATAAGCATGGTCGAACACATTAAACGGTTTATAGACCTGCAGCGGTGCAATCGCATCTCCATTAATTGCAAGGACCTTCTCACCGCGAATGTCCTTGGAGGATGCGCCAACCATTAACGTGTATGCACCATTTTCTACAATGAAGCTATTTTTATTCACGTCCCAGATGCCGAAGTCACCAGGGTCAACAGACAGAGTAACCACTTTACTCTCGCCTGCTGCCAAAGCGATTTTCTCAAACGCGACGAGCTGCTTCTTCGGAGCAGAGCCGCCATAGCCTGATTGATTGTTTTTAATATAAAGCTGAACGACTTCTGAAGTATCGACAACGCCAGCATTTTTCACTTTTACAGAAACGGTAAACGGCTCATTCCCGCTAGCACTCATTGGCACTGCCAAATCGCTGTATATAAAGCTGCTGTAAGAGAGGCCGTATCCGAACGGATACGTAATTGGTGCATCCGTGTACATATAAGTAAGCTTTGACTCCATAGGATCGGCATTCGTCATGTCCAATGTAAAACGCGGATCAATGGTAGCCATTGATGCAGTCTTGTTACCCTCTGGAATAACATATTTATTTATTGCCGGGAAAGCGGACATATCTGAATACCAAGTGGACGTCAGGCGGCCCGTTGGCGCATAATCGCCATAAAGCACCTGAGCCAGTGCCCGTGAATCGTATTGCCCCCCATATGGCTGATACACGATAGCAGAGACATTCGGATTGTTCTGAATTTCCTCAAGCCCAACTGGAAAGCTACTTTTGACAACAACGATCGTCTTCTTGCCTTTCGCCGCGAAAGCAGCAGACACCTTGTCTACAAGCTCGTAATCGGCATCGCCCATGTACAGGCTGGAGCGGTCATTGCCTTCCCCTGCGCTATGGCGCGGGACTGCTCCCACGAATACTACGGCATAATCAGCAGTCGCCGCCCTAGCAACAGCATCCTGTCCGACTTCCTTCACAACCGTTTCTTTAAATTTCACATCTGCACTGCGAATAGCTGCATTCGATTCATTTCCGAGTACCGCAGCTGCTGTTTTCAGCTTGGCATCTGCACCTGCTGTAATAAAACGTCCATTTGAATAATACCAATTTGTAAAATCACCGGAGAAGCCGCTTCTATAGCCATTCGCTACAAGCGATATGGTTTGGTCAGCGTTTTGCTCGATGCGAATTCTTGGCGTGATCGCACTCGTATTCCCAAGCATCGCTGCAAGATCCCAATCATTGTTGGTTAAATTGAGCGTTGTTCCATCCGTATTGCCTACCGCTGCATTATTACTGGCCGGAGATGTCACCCAGCGGTTGTTTTTGAGCGATAGCAAGCTGTACCCTTCTTGTCCCCAATCGAAGACCCGGAATAGCTGGGCAGGATCGGAAACATTAAGCTGGTCCGCTGTCGTTACTAGCTGAGCTCCTCCCGTATTAGCTGCAGGATCATACACATTAGCGGTAACGGTCTGATTATTATTCATTGCAGTAAGTGCGATAACCTTGCTCGCTGAATCGTAAGTAACATGGTTAGATCCATTCGCATTAATAATCGCGAGCAGCGGAGATACGCCCGATTCAGGAAGCGCAGGAGTTGTTCCTACTGAATAAGTCGTTTTAAATCTCGCATCTGCGTAGATACCGGATACCGCTGCATTTTTATTTTTGGCCAGCGGCAGAATACCGTCATTTTTCAATAAAACAATGCTCTCTTGCGCTGCTTGAAGTGCAATTAGCTGATGCTCCGGCAAGCTGTAAGTTGCTGCCGCTGCCGTACGCACATCCTTAGCATCCTGTGCAAACGGATAAAATTTCGGTATTCCGTTTTCATTGACTTCATTAAAAATGCCAACGCGTACCATTTGATTCACATGAGGCCTTGCTGCCTTAATTAAATCCTCTGCGGTAATGCCATACTCCCCTTTATTTACCAGTGCAACCAAATCCGGCACATCGGCAGGCGTCGTACCTGACGGCCTTCCGGCATTCGCTTCAGCCAGCGCCATCAGTACCGTTGCATGCGTACGGTCGACAGCATAATTAGTATCATAGCCGTTGCTTAAATTGCCTGAACTCGATACATGGGCATCCGCGTTAAAGTCTGGCGAGCTGTAAACGCCGTACTTCGAGAAATCATTCGCATGCAGCTGCAGGGGAGATAAAATATTCGGTATCCCATTCGTACGGCCATATGAAGTCATAACACCTGCAATTGAGCCCGATTCCAGACCCTTAAGTGGGCTGCGTGTCTGGTACTCGAACATCGCTCTTGCCCCGGCGCTATTGTTTGAAGTCTCACGGAACCATTGCGCGTTATAAACAGAATAATGCTTGGTACCGACAGCTGCACGCATCCAGAATCCGTCATCGCTTGCCGCTTGGTCTATGCCGCTAAGTCCCGAAGCCATCTTATCTATTAATGTCCCTGCCATGTAAGGATCTTCAGAATAGCCCTCGTCGAATCTTCCGCTTAAAGGGTTGATACGCATGTCGCTGACCACTGTAAAAGCAACAGTAGCCGATGCATTCGTACCGCCATGAATATTGGACTCTCCTTGTTTTACTTTAAGTAAACTGATTTTTTCACTGCCCACTACCTTCCCTATATTGGAGAGCAGCTCCTTGTTCCAGGATTGTCCCATGCCTACCAGCGCTGGGAAATCCGTTGACACCCCTTGCACATTATCCGCGGCCGCAAGTGCGCCAGGAATGATTTTCCCGGCATTTCGCCCTTGTGTCAGCGTATAATGATTGCGTGAGCCTGTTACATAAACAGCGGGTCCCTCGAGCCCCGTATAATCAAAATACGTATCCACATACGCATCCAAATGCTCCGGATTGCCATCAAATAACGGCATCCCGTCAAAGACTCCTCCGTTCTGCGTTTTAAATACAACATTTGCTGCTGCTTGAACTGGCTGGACGGCGTTTGCAGTTATGCTTGTGGCAAGAACCCCTGCAAGCACCAAAGACAGCATTTTCTTACCCCTTCTATGCTGGGTTTTGTAGTTCATTTTTTCGCTCCCTCTCTTCTCTCATTTTTTTGCAATCGCTTTCAATAGTGACCCAAGCTCATTATACAATTGCCAAGAGTACACTTTGTTTCTACCTTTTGGTGCAGTAATTTTAGATTTTCAGTTCAGTAGAACCACCAACCCCCGAGGCACTCCCCACCTCTTCCATCCGGGTTTCATAACCATATCTTTCTACAACATGCTGAAAAAGTTGCTTTTTCATTCGAATACTCGAAAACAAGATATGAAATTTGATGATAATACGACTATGCAAAAAGCTCATTGTCAGTGTTCTACAATTAACATAATGTCTCGTGGAAAAGTTAGTCCTAGGCATGTTCTGCACTTTTCGTTGTGCATTGTGTTTTTCTATGTGCCAGGTACCTCGCTTACGAACCTAGCAGCTCTTATTTCGCCAATTTATTAACGATTAGAAGTTTAACGAACTCCAGAATCATTATTTGTTGAAAAACAACGCAAAACACCCCAAACAGCATGCAATAACGCTAATACGATTCGCTAAAACGTAAGAATATTAGTTTTCTTCATAATAAGCGTCATACTGTTCGTTAGAATCGCAAGCACACAGTCATCACTTAAATGCCAATTCGACAGCAAATCAGCATATTTAAATTGTAAGTGATAATGGTTATCAATTATAATGGTGAGATCGTATAGCTCTAACGTACTTCTCCCCGTTTATACGAATCCAATCTTACAGGGAGAAGGATTGGAGATGAAAGCATTATGAAACTGGAAGAACATATTTTGTTATGGAATCATGCAGCTGTAAAAATATTGGACATACGTCACGTTATTATGGAACCAGGCGAGCTGCTTGAGTCTTATCTGCTGCCGGCAAGCAGCTTTATTTATGGTGTTCGAGGTTCAGCAACTCTACAGCTCGACGGCAATAAGCATGAAGCAAGGCGCTTTCATATGCTGCATGGCGGTAAAGGGATGCGCCTAGATATAGAGGCAAAGGAAGAATTTGAATATTATCAACTGTTTTACAAAACCGGGTATGCATTCACGGGCCGGAAAGAGCTTACACAATTAATGGAGCGCTATAATCCTTTTTCGCTCCAATATGCCTTTCGGCCAGAGGAGCCGCTCGCTCTGCTCCGCTGCCTCACCCTTATGAGAAATATATGGCAAGGTGCGCATAGTTTGGATCAGCTTCATATTAAGGGACTCTTTTATCAGTTTCTGCATGAGCTTCTTCGTCAAATGGATACTCAAGGGATTGATGCGCGCAAACCGGATCTTGTATCACAAGCCATAAGGTACATAGATGAACATTATCAAAAGAGCCTAACACTGGAATCAATTGCTGATACGCTGAATTACAGCCCACGTCATCTATCCATGCGGTTTAAGGAAGAAAAAGGGGCCGGTCCGATCCATTATTTAATTCAGGTTCGGGTAGCTCACGCCATCGAATTACTGCTTGGTACAGATGCTGATATGCAGGAAATCGCAAGGGAAATCGGCTATTCAGATGTCTATTATTTCAGCCGAATTTTCAAAAAATATACGGGATTGTCACCGCTTCACTTTCGGACATCAGAGCGGCAGCGACGAAAAATAGATGATTATCCATTTAATTTAACCAGATTATCCATTGGATCAGGCGGGATGAGGCGTTATATTGGTAACGATGATGATAATCATTATCAATATAAACGTGGAGGGTCTATACAAATGAAAAGACACACAAAACCTGGATTAGCTGTGAGCATATTGCTCAGTTTAATGCTACTGCTAGGAGCTTGCTCAGCAGGCGGAACGAATACCGGCAATTCTTCTTCGACTACTACAAATACCGCAGCTGCATCCAATGCCGCTCAAAATACGAATGGTACCGCTGGCGATAACAATCAAGCAAGTAAATCAACACGTATCGTGTCTACTGTAATGGGTGATGTTGAGGTTCCAGCTGAACCTAAACGTGTAGTCGTGCTTTATTTGCTAGGTGACGTCGTTGCTATGGGAATTAAGCCAGTTGGTGTGTCCGATGTATTCGAAGGGGCTGCTTTTGAAAAGGATCTTGCAGGGGTGAAAATGCTGGGCAGTTGGTTTGAGCCAAGCCCCGAAGCCATTATGGCGCTTGAGCCAGATCTCATTATTGTCCCTTCTGAGGATACGTATAAGAAATTAAGCCAAATTGCACCAACCATTCTTGTTCCAAATGAAAAAATGACTACGGATGAAAGACTTGCTTTGCTGGGCAAAACCTTCGGTAAGGAGCAGGAAACGCAAACCCTCCTTGACAACTTTAATACGAAGGTAAAAGAAAGCAAAGAGAAGCTCGCAGCAGCTGACGTACTGGACAAAACGGTAACCATTATTGAAGGCGGAAAAAAGGAAATGTCGGTCGTAACCGGCAAGCAATTTGGACGCGGCTCCCAAATTATTTATGAATATTTAGGCATGAAAGCGCCAGAGATCATTCAGAAAAAAATTGATGGATCAACGAATGAAGAAGGTGATACCGTTTCTATGGAAGTCCTTCCAGAGTATATTGGCGATTATGTTGTCCGTTCTTCCTATGAAGGAATGGATGATTTGACTGGCAATCCTATTTGGAATAGCATTCCAGCTGTCAAAGAAGGCAGAATGATCGAGCTCAGCTTTAACCTCTCATATTACAGTGATATCTATTCCCTTGATGAACAGCTTGACTTTATCGTCGAACAATTGCTGGCCACAGCAACAAAAAACTAAACCGGCATGGTCTACGTAAAAGAGCAGCTGGCTTCAAAAAGCCAGCCTACAAACACTTATTTTGCTACCATTATGCTCGTTGGATGCCTGTTAGTGCTGTTAACTGCTACAGCGTCCATTTCCTTCGGAGCTGCTCGAATGAACCTATCAACGGCATGGAGCGCTGTCTTTTCTTTTGATCAAAAGCTAACTGAACACCAAATTATTCGTTTCCTGCGGTTCCCCCGAACCATTGCAGATATCATCGTTGGTTCCAGCCTTGCGGTCGCAGGAGCGATTATGCAAGGAAGCACACGCAATCCGCTGGCTGATTCAGGGTTGATGGGAATAAACGCAGGAGCCGCCTTAGCTATGGCGATTGCATTAGCATTTATGCCAGGGAGCCAGTACAGCGTGCTGCTATTGGTATGCTTTATCGGAGCCGGTCTTGGCGCAGGGTTAACGTATTTAACCGCTTCTCTGAGCCGCAAGGGCATGTCACCGCAGCGGCTAGTGCTTGCGGGAATGTCAATCACACTGCTTTTTGGAGCAATTGGTACATTTATCTCTATTAATTTTAATATCGGCCAAGCTCTTTCCTACTGGACGTCAGGTAGCGTTGCTGGGGCTACTTGGGCGGAGCTCGCACTGACTGCCCCTTGGTTTGTGCTAGGGTTAGCCCTATCGATGGGACTCGCCCGCTCAATTACCATCCTGAATTTAGGCGAGGAAATTGCAAGGGGCGTGGGTCAGCGAACCGTAGTCGTCAAGCTCCTCTCTTCCCTTGCTGTTCTTCTATTGGCCGGTGTTTCTGTTGTGCTGGTAGGCCCGGTCGGATTCGTAGGACTTATTGTTCCGCATATGATGCGGTTCATGGTTGGGGTAGATTATCGGTATATCATTCCTGCCTCGGCTGTATATGGCGGACTGTTTATGCTAATCGCCGATCTAATCGGCCGTTTGGTCAACCGTCCGAACGAAATGGCGCTTGGCATTATTTTCGCCATTGTCGGCGTTCCTTTCTTCTTGTTGATTTCTCGCAGGGAAAGGAGAGCGTTTGAATGAGGCAGCAACTATTACACGGAAGAAGAAGTCTGCTGCTAGCAGGGCTGCTGGTGATGCTAATTGCTGGTATTCTTATCAGCATGAATACAGGGAAGATGGCGCTTCACCCCGGAGAGGTGTTGAACACTTTATTTGGACAAGGCACGGAGAGACAAAATCTTGTCGTGTTCAAGTTTCGGCTGCCGCGCATCGTATTGGCTGCGCTTGTAGGCATTGGGATGGCGATCTCTGGAGCTGTCCTCCAAGGACTTCTGCGCAACGATCTCGCTGATCCAGGAATGCTCGGCATCAACGCCGGTTCAGGGCTCATGGTTCTACTGTTCATTACGCTATTCGGCCTTTCTGGATTATCATCTGCCTTCCTGCTTCCCGTCATGGCGTTTGTTGGGGGATTGCTGGCTGCACTGTTGATTTATATTCTTGCCTATAGGTCACGAAGCGCTCCTTCCTCCACTCGTCTCGTACTGACAGGAGCAGCAATAAATGTCGGCCTCAGCGCCTTAACCCTGTTTCTAACTCTCAAGCTCGATGATGAGCAGTATGTCTTCGCTCAGAAATGGCAGGCTGGTTATTTATGGGGGACGGAATGGCAATATATTGCGCTTCTTGCCCCATGGGTGCTGATACTTGTGTCGTATATCTGGTACAAATCATTAGTGCTCAATACATTGAATCTTGGCACTGAGATTGCTACTGGCGTAGGCGCTCACGTTAAAAAAGAATTTCTAGGGCTCGTCCTAGCCGCGGTCGCCATTGCATCGGGATGCGTCGCACTCGGAGGCTCAATCGTCTTCCTCGGGCTGATCAGTCCTCATATTGCACGCAAACTTGTTGGTCCAGACCATAAGCTATTGCTTCCTGCTTCAGCGCTCATTGGCGGCATTATTATGGTTGCGGCCGATACGATTGCCCGCACCGTTAGTTTTGGAGCTGATATTCCAGCAGGTATTATCGTTACGATCCTAAGTGTCCCTTATTTCCTATATTTATTGATGCGATAAACATGGTAAAGAAAATTGAATGTAATCAGATACATTTCCCCCTGATGTAAAGAAAGATAAAATAATCGATAATGATTCTCATTTACTCATACAGTATATCAAAACTAACTACCTATGAGAACATATTCTACTAATTAGCTTAATGAACATAACTAGAAGCACCTTTGCCGCTGTTTTTTTGATATTTTCCCAAGCTGCCAATCGTATATATTACTCGCTTCAATCATAAAATATCCAAAATATGTTAAAGGAAAAACGCGTATTATGTCGAATTTCAATGTATGATGATACAGCTGAAAAATAAAATCACCTTCAAATATGTAGCTATTATTCTATTGTTTCTTAGCATTCTTCTTGCCCTGCGATGGACATGGTCTGAACTATTTTCTRCAGCGGAGCACCCTCGTGCTGTAAATGGCGTACTCGACATGCGCGGCTGGGACTTTAACAACTCAGCTACCATTCCCTTGGATGGCCAATGGGAGTTTTACCCTGCAAAATTAATCCATCAACAGGATGTTCAGCCGCTGCAAAACCAGTTCCGCTATATTCAGGTTCCAGGTGACTGGGGCAGTGTGCTGACCAAAGAGGCAGACACCTCTATCGGGTACGGAACGTACCGTTTGCGTATTCTGATCGATCCGCTAGAGCAGCCTGTTGCATTTTGGCTGCAAAAAATACAAGCCTCATCAGGCGTAGAATTAAATGGACTTGTTGAGAACGACTTCGGAAAACCTGCCGAAAATGCTGAGGAGTACAAGCCCAAGAAAATCTCCTACACCGCTTCTTACTCTGTAAAAGGCACCAAAGAGCTTGAACTGCTCATTCGTGTTGCTAACTATGACGATGCTTACAACGGGGGAATTTTACACTCCATTCAATTTGGTTCACAAGCAGCGATTGATTATGTGCGATGGTACTCTATCGGCTTTCAGCTCGTCATATTTGTTGTTTTGCTGCTTCACGGCTTGTATGCTACTATCCTTTTCTTATTCAATCCTAAAGAAAAAAGTTTGCTTATCGTTGGTTTATTAACGCTCGCTACCGGTATTACGATCGTCGTCGGCCATGACAACCTGCTCTTGTTATGGCTGCCACTCAACTATACATGGGCGCTGAAGCTCAGGCTGCTCTCTCTGCTTTGGCATTCCTTTTTTATTTTTCTACTATTTAGAAGATTGTCTTCGGCTCCTCCGAAGAACCGCTGGCTGGGAGCATTCACTGCAGCGCTCATTTTTTATTCTGTGTTTCTAATTGTCGCAAACGCACCGCTTGTAAATGAATCGGTAGCATTAAAAATATTTTCTTTTTTTTATCTATTGCCCTTTGCTTGGTTCGTTTATATAACAGGAACGATGGTCTTAAGGAAGCAAACAGACAACAACGACGTCGTCTTCCTGTTGTTATCTGCTGCAGGCGTTATGTCCAGCTTTCTGTGGAGCTTAATCAACTCAAATAGCCAGGTTTCGGTTGTATATTATCCAATAGATATCATAGCAGCTATCATTGGTTTTTCTACGTACTGGTTAAAGCAATTTTTCCGTAACTCGAAGGAAAACAAAGAGCTGAACGAACAGTTAAAAAAGGCTGACAAGCTGAAAGACCAATTTCTTGCCAATACTTCACATGAACTGCGAACGCCGCTGCACGGTATTATGAATATTGCTCAAACCGTTGTAACGAAAGAGAAAGGGCAAATGAATACAAAAAGCGTTAACGATATGGAGCTGCTTATAAGAATAAGCCGCCGTATGTCGCATATGCTCGGTGATCTTCTAGATGTAGCAAGGCTGAAGGAACACCGAATCGTGCTGCAGCAGGAGCCTTTACAAATTCAATCAGTCGTGCCTGGCATCGTTAGCATGCTGAAATTTATGATCGAAGGCAAACCTATTCAACTGCATGTGAATATAGCTGAATCGATGCCTTGGGTCATGGCAGATGAGAAAAGGCTTGTACAAATTTTGTACAACTTATTGCACAACGCTCTAAAATACACGGAAGAAGGAACAATTTCCATCTCTACCGAAATTCAGCATGGGAATGCCGTCATTCATGTCTCCGATACCGGAGTCGGCATGAATAAAGAAACGCAGGCGCGCATCTTTCTCCCTTACGAACAAGGCATTTACGGAATCAATGATGGAAGAGGAATCGGGCTTGGTTTAAGCATTTGCAAGCAGTTGGTCGAATTGCATGGCGGAGCACTAACTGTTCGCTCTACACTCGGCAAAGGTTCTGTTTTCAGCTTTCAATTACCGCTTGCCAATATGTACAGCCTACCTTCAGCACAGCCCTTGCTTCCTATACACCATACAACGGAAGGAACAGAAGAAAGCCATGGTGGATTAATTTTTCCTGACATCACAATCGACGAAATAGCAGCCTCTACAACCAACCCGCCATTTCTGAATGATGGAAAAATGAATATTCTTGCAGTGGATGACGACCCGGTTAATCTGAATGTGCTTGTTGGCATTTTATCTTCCGAGCCGTATAACATTACAACAGCCAATTCAGCACGTGAAGCGTTAGTGTTGCTCAGCAGTGGGCAGTGGGATCTATTAGTTGCCGATGTTATGATGCCACAGATGTCCGGCTACGAGTTAACGAAGAAGGTACGGGAGCAATACTCTGTATCGGAGCTCCCCATTTTGCTGTTGACTGCACGTAGTCAGCCTGCTGACATCTATACCGGATTCTCGTCTGGAGCCAATGATTATGTTACCAAGCCTGTAGATGCTCTGGAACTCAAATACCGAATCAGGGCGTTGACCATGCTGAAGCAGTCTATTAATGAACGTTTGCGTTTAGAAGCCGCCTATCTTCAGGCACAAATCCATCCGCATTTTCTGTTCAATACACTTAACTCCTTAATGGCGCTAAGCGATATTGATACAGACAAGATGCGTAATCTGGGCGATTCTTTTGTATCCTTTTTACGGATTAGCTTTGACTTCTTAAATACAGGGGAGCTTGTTGAGCTTTCTCACGAGCTGGAGCTTGTCGAAGCCTATTTGTATATTGAAAAAGAACGTTTTGAGGACAGGTTGACTGTCCTATGGGAAGTTGATGCCAACATCAGCTTGCTTATCCCGCCTCTTTCTATACAGCCGCTGGTTGAAAATGCGATCAAACATGGGCTTCTTAGTCAGAACAATGGCGGCACGCTGCATATTCGAATCAATCGCCAAGACAGCTTCATACGAGTTGAAGTCATTGATAATGGCACAGGCATGAATGAAGAACAGGTCATTCAACTGCTCAGTCCAACGATGAAAGGAAAAGGCGGAATAGGGATTGCCAATACGAATCGACGATTAACTCAAATGTATGGTCAAGGCTTATCTATAATCAGTAAGCCCAAGGAAGGAACCACCGTGTCGTTTGTCATTCCAAACAACAGCAATCAGCAGGCTATGGATAACGATTGATTTTAGCAGCTGCTAAACAACTTCATCGATAACAAAAAGACGGACAAATGGTTTCTCATTTGTCCGTCTTTTTGTTATTCGAAAAAAAACTCGAAAGAAGTGTCCGTGAACTGCGACATTCCGCTCGGAACGGTTAAAAGTAGGGGTAGGCTAGCCATGAAAGCACTGAAGTTGCAGCTTGAAGATATCGGAGAGGAGGGGCTCCTTCACGCTCTTCCTTATCTAGCCAAGCGCACGAAGGACATCATCGATTTTCAAGCTATGGGCGAGGACGCCGTAATTCATCCAACTCAAAAAATCAACCTCGAAAACACGGTTATGACGTACTGCGGGAAGCGATTGCCAATGGGGCGTCGCGTAAAGCTTCCTTTTCTCTTGTTCTGAAATTTCAAAAGTGACGAACACATTATCGGCATCAATCTGCGCGAGCAATTCTGGTGTTAGCATGGCTGTCCTTGTGCTCTTTGTCAATTGCTTTACAAGCGGATGAGGCGTCATTCCCAGGTCACTATAGAGAACGGGCCCCGTGTATCCCTTATCCGGACCGCCATACAGCAATATTCCATTAGCTTGAATTCGTAGAAAAACGGTCGTTTGATGATGAATCGGGCGAAGCTTTTTCCGAGCAGCTTCTGCTTTTTTTTCATACTTCGCTATAATATCAACGACTTTTACGTTTTTTCCTCTCCCAATTAGATCTGCCATGATTCGCAAAGTTTCCTGCCAATCTTCCCCCTCATTGGACATTTTGTAGAGCGGAGCCTGTTCCTCCAAGAGATGATGGTCCCATTTATCTGGAAAGCCATTGTCTACCAAAATAAAGTCCGGCTTTATCGGCAGCTGAGCAGCATATTTATCAGAAATCTCAATTGCGGGAATATGCTCAAGCCCCAAGTACGACTGTTTTCCCCAATTCGTTATGGAGCACTGCAGGATAGGCGTAACGCCAAGCGTTACCAGAAAATCTTCAAGAAACGGTGCGAATACACGAATCTCCTCTCGGTAATGTCTTCGGTATTGCCCTGGCGATATGCCGACCGTCTTCTTGAAGCGGCGGTTAAAATAAAACTCATCGCCAAATCCGGCGTTCTGTGCAATATCGGACAAACGATCATCGGTTGCTTGCAGCAGGTGCTTCGCTTGATTAATTCGAATGCCGGATAAGTACTGCAGCGGCACCTGACCCGTTATCTCTTTGAACAAACGCGAATAGTGTGTGCGGCCAACATCGGTCAAATTCGCCAGCTGGCCCACCGACCATTCGTTGCGATAGTCATGGTATAGCCGATCAATTGTAGCTTCAACCGCTTTCCGACTACTCTGGGCATGAGAAATGGTCAGATTGTGCTTGAGAATATGTCGGAGCAATTGTTGAAAACATATTTGTTGATCCAAATCGTCCAGCTCATCACTAGTGTCTGATAAGCTAAAGCTATGTAGCCTCTCAACCCACTCCAAGCATTGGGAAAATGGGTGGCACACCACTTCTCCTGTACATGGAAATGAAGTACTCCAATCGCTATCCGATGCGGCCCGAGCATCTTTTCCAATGTAAAGAATCTCAAAGCTTAGTTCATAATGAATGAGTCCGCTGCTGCCAACTTCATTTGTAATGGTTGCCCCTGGCTCGGAAATAAAACATTTGCCGCGCTCGAGCTGATAACCACATCCATCAAGAACGAGGCGCCCTCCTCCGTCCATAATGACAAACAATCGATAGCAATCATTTTTTCTCGCTTTTTGTTGTTCATGAGGTTCAGATTCCTTATATTTCACTCCGGTTAAGCGATAGATTTTGCTTGGAGATGTATTCGTATTGGCGTTTGTCTCTTGCATAGATTCATAAGCCCTCCTTTCCGTGAGAATGATTATCAATAAAATCACTATAAACGATAAAGAAGAGCACTTCAACTGTTCGTTGAAATGCTCTTCCGATAAAATTGTAATCGCAGCGCGAATGTTACTTCAGCAGCACTTTTTCCAAATCTTTAATTTTGAGTTGGTTAGCCGTGAAAGCACCCGTCTGCCAATAGGTCCGATCCACTTGATAAACATTTCCTTTCTTTATAGCAGGGACGCTTTGCCAAATCGGACTATCGAATAGATTTTTAATGGATTCTTGATTTTCGGCCGATGACCAAGATCCATTTGAAGTTAAAATAATGATATGGTCTGCATTAAGATCAGGAAGCTTCTCCATGGAGATCGTTTCAATAAAGGCTTCCATATCCGCAACCATCTTTGGCGGAGTTAAGCCTAATTCTTTGTAAAGGATAGAACCAATAAATTTGTTCTTAATTCCAAGAAGATTGAGGTCAGTCTCGCCGATATTAAGTCGCAACACAGCAACAGATTCTTCTCCAATTGCTGCTTTCAGCTTGCTTTTTGTATCCGCGATTTGCTGCTCGTAGTCCTTCACCAGCTTCTCGGCTTTCTCTTGTTCACCAATTAGATCAGCAATCTTAAGAAGAATATCGGAGGAGCTGCTCATCAAAATGTCGTCAGGCATCCGAAAGGTTGGTGCTACCTTAGAGTATTTTTCATAGATCGCTTCATCTACAAAACCATCTGTAATAATAAGATCTGGTTCCGCATCCAGCAGTGCTTCAATGCTTCCTGTTATATCAAATGGAGGAACGTCTAAATTCAAATATTCCTGTTTGCCCCACATCGGATGGTACCACTGTACAACAGGCTCCACGCCAAGAGTGACTAAATAATCCTCCAAATAAATAGCAGCTATTCGCTTTGGTTTAACCGGAATTTCAACGTCACCAAAAAAATCCTTCACTACGCGTGTTTCATTCTCATTCGTTTTCACTTCTTTATCATTCTCTGCGGCTTTGTCTGTTTGCGTATTCACAGCATTTCCTTTGTTCGCTGCTTCTTCCTTCTCTTCTTGCGGTGTGCTGCATCCTGTGAGTGCGATGAAAACAATCAGTAGAGAAATGAGACCCCTTACGATAATGCTGCGTGAACCTGTATGCCGAAACATATTTTACCCACTCCTGTATATGTATTGTCGTAACGAAATGTTTTCATTGATTATCATTCTCATTTCGTTCATGAGCAATTATATCATTATGGTTTTGGGATACAATGTCCATTCTCATGCGAGTTTTTTATCCAAACATGAGATAACGAACACGATTCAATCCTAAAAAACATGTCATCTTTATATAAAAAAACAACCGCCTCTAGGCAAAATGTTTCGCCCAAAGCCGATTGTTTGTCGCAAATAATCATTATTTTACCGCACCAGCAGTTATTCCAGCTACAATATATCTTTGAAAAAAAGCATAGACGAGTACAACAGGCACCATTGAAATTAACAGTCCAGCGAACAATGGCCCCCATTCGGTTCGGTACTGCATCTCCCCCTGCATGATCGCAATTCCAACAGGCAGTGTGTACTTGGAAGGCTCATTCACGAAGATCGTCCCCATAATGTACTCATTCCAATTGTTCAAAGCGTTCATAATCAAAATGGGAATCATACCGGATCGAGCCATCGGCAGCATAATTTGAAAAAAGGTTCTAAAATACCCCGCCCCGTCAATATAGGAGGCTTCCTCCAATTCCTTCGGCAGCGATTTGAAAAAACTGACCAACACAAAAACGCCAAACGGCAATGACCACGCTGTATATACAAGTACTAATCCGTTTAGTTTATTAATTAAGTACAAATCGTTTAGGAGAAAGAACAACGGTACCAGCCCCAAAATAAGAGGGATCATCATTGAGGACAAATAGATCATATACATCAACTGGCTGCCGCTGAACTTGAAACGTGCTATAACATAGGCAGTTGTAGCCGATAACAAAATGGATAAACATGAGCTCATTAAAGTAATGTATACGGAATTCAAAAAATAGTCGCCAAAATGATAGGTTTTCCACACATAAGAAAAGTTGCTCCAGTAAAGCGGAAATTCAGGCAGTGACCAAGGTTTGTTCGTTAAAAATTGCGTATTATTTTTTAAAGCGCTTAGCAATGTCCAAAGCAGCGGATAAAGCACAGCCGAGGTCCACAGAAGAAGAACGAGGATGGCTGCTGTCCTAAATATTCGTGAAGGCTGACTGAAGCTCATACATGCATCTCCTCTATGAAAATTCAATGCTATCGCGTCGAAGCACTCGCTGCAAGACTAGCGTTGTTGCTAGAGATAAGATCAAGATCAATACACCAAGTGCTGCAGCGTAACCCATATGAAATTGACGGAATCCCATTTGGTACAAATAGGAACCTAGCACTTGCGTTGAATTATCTGGTCCTCCTTCCGTCATCAATAAAACCATCACGAAGGAGCCGTTTAAAGTCGTCATCACAATATGAAGAATGCTGACCTTAACCTGCTCCCAGATCAAGGGAAGCGTAATCCTCCAAAACTGTCGATTAGGCGAGGCTCCATCCATTTCAGCCGCCTCGTACAAAGAAGCAGGTATGCTAAGAATGCTGGCAACGAGCAGGAGAAAATAAAATCCTACCCCAGCCCAAATCGAGGGCCATAAGATCGACCACAATGCCGTTCCTTCTTCCCCTAGCCAAGGCCTATTGTTATGGGCATTCGTGAATATCCCAAGAAACGAATTCAGAAAGCCGATGCTCGGATTATAAACAAATCGCCATAACACACCTATAACCACAATTGAGATCAAATTCGGAAGAAAAAAGACTAATCTAAAAAACTGCTGCCCCCGCACTCTGAGCCTAGTAACTGCAACTGCGAAGAAAGTAGCTAACAGAATGATTCCAATTACTTTCCCAATGACTAGAAAATAATCGTTGCCAATCGCTCTCCATACGATCGGATCCTGAATCAGAGCCTTAAAGTTGTCCAAACCAATATAAGTCATGTGCTCAGAGCTGCCAGACCAGTCAAACAAAGAGATGTATATGCCTTTGGAAATGGGAAACAGTGTAAAAAGGCAGAAGAAGAGAAACGTTGGAATAAGGAATGTAATAATGAATAGCTTTCTTTGTGCTTGACGCGACATTGACGCTCATCCTTTACCTGAAATAACTAGATTGCAAGTGGCTTACTTTCTAGCCTTGGCTGCTGCTGCCTCAACCCGCTCCGTCCACTCTTCCGGTGTGATTTTGTTGATCGTCAAAGCTATCGTTGCATCACTCATCACCTTGAATACATCAGCATTAAACACAACTACAGGTGCGACAATCGTATTGTCGCTATTGTAATATTTCATAGCATTTTTGGCCGTATCCCCAGCATTGGAAGATTCCAAATCTACTTTCACGTTCATGAGAGCACCGGTTTTCTCCGCCCAGTTCAACGACGCTTTTTTGGTGAAAATAAATTCGATGAACGCTTTGGCAGCTTCAGGATTTTTCGCTTTTTTGGCAATCGCCATCGTACTTGTGTACGGCAACGCTATGAATTTCCCGCCCTTCGCTTGGGTTATTGAAGGAACGAACCCATACTTAAAATCTGTCGGCGCATCATTTTTCATTTCGCTTTCCAGCCATAGCCCATTCGGAATCATAGCAGCCTTGTGCTGTAGAAATTGCATCTGCGAATCTGTATGGTTAAGCGCAGGAGCACCTTTATCAATTAGACCCTTAGCGGAAATCTCGCTTAATTGACGAAGCGCTTTAAGAACTGGCTCGCTTTTGAAAATACCTTCTTTCATGTCACCCATGTCTTTCAGAATTTGCCCATTATCACCGTTCGCCGATATAATCGCTGGATATACGAAGCCGCCAAGAATGTAATCCGGATATACGCCTGTATGAATATAGGGACTAATACCAGCAGCTTTTATTTTCTCACTTACCTCCAAGAAACTATCAAAGTCTGTAGGAACAGCCCATCCATTTTTCTCAAACAACGCTGCATCGTAGAATGTGCCATATGAGCCGAATACAAGCGGAATATTATAGGTTTTGCCGCCGTATTGCTCAGGACTTGCGATCATAACATCAGTAATTTTCTCTTCGTCTACGTTGCTCGCTTCATGAATCCAATCCGATAGATCCAGAAGCTGGTCGTCTTCTACCATCTGCCTCGGATTTGATCCAGCTCCATCTATGTAAATAAGATCTGGGGGATTGCCTTGAATCCATCTTGGTTTCATTTGATCGTTAATTTTGGGGCCAGCCGATTGCTTGATTTTCAGATTAGGATTTAGCTTCTGGAATTGATCAATAACATCAATCCACCAAGCATCCCCATAACCCCCGACAAAATATTGGATTTCAAACTCTCCCTTAAGTCCATTAGCCACAGCGGATGGCGTGTCAGAAGCTGCTGGCTTTTCCGCCTCAGCACTCCCATTATTTGAACCGCAAGCAGCAACGATAAATAATATCATGATGAGCAGTGTTACAAATACCGGCCTTTTCATGTTCATAATACATCTCTCCTTTTGTCATTACTCCCTTTTGAAAATGATCCTCCGCAACAGATTTCGTCACGGAGGATCATACTGCCATTAATTCAAATACAATCTATTTTGCGGGATGATTTGTTTCGCTTGAAGCGGACTCGACCAAGACAACTTAGCGATGGCGTCTTCCGTATTGTCGTAATATTCAAGCTTAATATCGTACTTCTGCCCCGCTGTTAATTGAATCGTTCCAGACCATTCCGTCGTAGCCTGATCCACCCACTTATTAATGATGAGCTGATTGTTCACCCAGAGCCGAACCCCATCATCGCTACTCGTATAAAAAGTATAGGTTCCTGTGTATTGAGGCTTCACTTTGCCCGTCCATCTTACGGAGAAGGTATCTGCATCCATACTGGTCATAGGAGCCCCTAAACCCCAATCGAAGTTACGGTTGCATCGGTTCTAGTCGCTTTTAACGAGGTGAAATCCATGTTGTTGAAGTAATTGGCAGTAAGCCCCGTGCCTTCTGCTTCTCCCGGAGGAAGATCGCTTGCTGGCGTAAATTTGACCCAATCGTAATACGCCCGAATCGGCGTGCCTGGATAGACGAACGGCCCTGTCCAGACTTCAGCAGGCCCTGCGCCTGACCATAAATTGGCCATAATATGACCTGGACTTGTAGGAAGCGTACCACGCGAGCCGTTCTCCGTATGCACCAAATTACCATCAACGAACCACTTTATATACGTAGGAGACCATTCGAAGGCATAGTTATGGAAGGCCAAGGAAGAGTCGAATCCAAGATCGATAATCGTGCTATGCTGGCCTACGCCGTTTGTGAAGTAGTTCGCTTCCAGCTTAGTCGTATCCTTGCCTAATATTTCAATGTCAATTTCATCGTTTGACGTGTTTGTCGCTTGGCCCGAATACGTAAAGAGTGCTGTCACAAGCCCTGTACCCTTAGCCGCTTTAATGCGCGCTTCAACACGACCGTATCCATATTTCACATTCGTTGCATATTCGCCGGAAGCATAATTTTTGCCTGCGCAATTGGTAGGGCAACCCGTATTGTCCAAACGAAGCGCCATTATTCCATTACTAAACTCTTGATTCGCTGCCCGCCAGCCAACGCCAAAGTCCACTCCGTTGCCCCAGCCATCCGACGTATAGAACAAATTATTGTTAATCCCATTCAACGGTTCATCAAACGCAATATCAGCAGCAGATGTAACAGTCGGCATCATTAAAGAGAGAAGCAGCATACAGGATAAGAGCCATACCATCATTCTTTTTTTGCTATTGCTTGCCTTGTTCATCATTACACACCTCTTTCTCAGATTGGTATTGCGAAAAAAAGTGGTAAATAGGCTTTCAATTTACTCGTTTCCTCTGCTAATGCTTACTTTTCCATCCTTCCGAATGACGTCAGCACCAATCGCATCCGTTAAAACAAGCAGCGGTACGTAAGCATGGCCATTATTCAGAATGACTGGATTTTTCATCATCGTTTTTATCCCATTAATAAAAGCAACGTTCGAATTCACCTTAAAGATCATTTCGGATTTGGACAATTTGTCATTGACGATGATTTCTTGTTTAGCTGCATTCCATTTCACCGTTGCATATAAGCTTTCCATAACAAAACGAAGCGGTGCCATTTCTGTTTGTCCGATTTTGAATACTTTTAGTTCTCGTGCATCTTCAACTAGCAGATCTACTGATTTCCCTTGTTTTACAGGTGTTGAAGGATCTACATTAGTTTCAGGCTGCTGCTTTGGCAGCGTATAAGCGATTCGATCCACCTCAGCGATCTGGGTTTTACCTGGATACACATACTCGTTCGCCCAGCCATTGGTTTTGGTAGCCGGCCACATGTTCGCAATTATATAGCCAGGTGCTGAAGGGAGCTCTCCTCGCGAGCCGGTTTCCGTATGAACGAGCTTGCCGTCTACATACCACTTGATTGAATCCGGCGCCCATTCAAAGGCGTAATCATGGAAATCATCCGCTGCATCAAACCCTAGAGGAATGATCGTCGAATGCATGCCAACACCTTTTGTAAAATAATTCGTTTCGAACTGCGTCGTGTTTTTACCTAAAATCTCAATATCGATCTCGTCAGCCTTACCGTCTGAATCAGCGCCATAGGTGAAAAAACCGGTTACGACTCCATCGCCTTTAACCGCTTTCATTCGAACCTCAAACTTACCGTATCCGTAACGCTGTGTTGTAGAATATTCCCCTGAAGCATACGGTTTATCGGAGCATTGCGCTTTATCCTGTGCACACGGCTTGTCGTCAATCAACAATTTCAATTTCCCGTCTTCAAAGATGACATGATCATCTCTCCAGCCGCTCAGAAAGGTTCCGCCATTGGACCATCCGTTGGAAGCATACCAGCGATCAGAATCCTTCTGGTCCAGCAAATCTATAAATGTTTTACCTAAAGCTTCTGGTGCTTCAGCTTCCTCTGCCATAGCAGCAACTGGCATTGCGCAGAGCATAACAGCGATTATGAATGTTAGCAGCAAGGATTTAAGATTTTGTTTCACAAATGAGCCTCCCATAATAAATTGTGCTTTTCTCCATTTTTAACCCATCTTAATTGCCGTTACCTGAGGCCCCACCTCCCAACGTAAAAGCTTAGTTATACTTCGTTAAGTAGATGAAAAACATTCTTTACATTCGTGTCATTCCCACAGTTAGCATTTTGCAATAATAAGTTCTTTACGGTT
The DNA here is from genome assembly GCF_052115145.1 of Paenibacillus sp. 2TAB26. Lineage (NCBI taxonomy): Bacteria > Bacillati > Bacillota > Bacilli > Caryophanales > Paenibacillaceae > Paenibacillus > Paenibacillus sp. 2TAB26. Next base: position 2,003 of record NZ_JBFRGC010000012.1, on the reverse strand, counting down.
AAATTTTACAAATAAAAAATATGCTTTTCTCCTCTTTAACGATTATAAAATGGCACTATCCAACTGTTATTTGGCATACGACCAGATGAAGCGTAGTTTTTAGGCATAAAAAAAACCGTTCGAGCGCTGAGCTCGACGGTTTAATATGCATATAGACTTTATTGCGAATTTACCGGGGTTACCATATATCGGAAGTTTATCCAAAGATCATTGATTATACCGATTATGACTTATTCTTTTATAACAACGAGCTTATCCTCACCCTGCGCATAACGATAATATTGCAAGCCCGATTCGGAGCTGAGTATAAAAACTTGATTATTCGGATCGTAAGACACCGAGCCTCCACCTCCTGCGTTCAGCGCAGCGTCGACGTCAACCCACTCCGTTATCCCATCTCTTTTTCTAATAATATAAACCCGATTGTTAAATTCTTTGCCCGTTGTGGCAATGATCTCCGCTGCTCCATCCCCATCCAAATCGACTTCATAGCCGTCTGAGCTGAGCAAATGGCTCAAGATGACGTTGTTTTCGTCGACGGTTAACCATAATGTGCAAAATAGGTTCGGACCACATCTACCGCTTAATCGGTTAAAATCCCCACCAAAAGCTTTGCTTAATCCTAACTTCACTTCAGATATGGACCCATAACCCCATTCAAATATTTCACCTTCCTTGGAATATCCGTTTAATTCAATCCCCTGATAGATGTTAGTCTCTGCCTCGTTTGGCTTGGTGTAGGTCAAATAATGGTTACCACCGCCCAAATCAATGACAGTGTTCAGCTTTACCGACGATTTTGTTACGATCGGAAACTGGTAGTCGCTGCTATCCATTAATGGAATATTAGTCCCTGATATGTATACAGGTTCACTCGTGTAATGTAAGCTTTTCTCTTCTAAAGGAAATGTTGATTCAATCCCCTCATTATTTTGAACAGGGCTGCCGCCTGCGTGAAGGAGAGACCTCATAGAAAAGGAGCTTCCATCAAAGAAAATAAAGCATGCCGCCAGAAAACAAATGCCAGCCGCAGTGGCCAGGAACCTTTTAAAATAAGCTTGCATACTTCTGGCTTCCCCTTTCCGCTGAACGTTCTGTATGACCTTTTCCTTCATGTCTGCCGTGAAATTACCTTTAAAGCCGCCTTTTGCTGTTGCATACCAAGCTGGCCTGTCCTCGATCATTTTGCTCATTCAAGGTTCCTCCCTCTCCACTCTTTCTCAACCGCTTTGCGTGCTCGAAATAATCGAGACTTTACCGTGCCTTCCGACAGTCCAAGTAAGCTGGACATTTCATTTATAGATAATTCATGCTCCAAATCTAGTATCAGAACCTCACGGAGCTTAACGGATAGTCTTAAAATAATTTCCCACACTTCCACTGAATTTTGATTGCGTAAAAATGCTGCTTCTGCAGAAGGGGCAACTTCCGAATGGTTGACACTCTCAAACAAAAGGATTTTGCGAAAATAACTGGATTTTAACTCATTCAGCGCAAGATTTCTTGCAATGGCTAACAACCATGTTTTAAACGAGGACTGACCTCGAAATGTGTGCATTTTATAATACGCCTTAATAAATGTTTCCTGTGCGATATCTTTTGCTTGCTCTCGATTTTTGGTTATCGCGTAAGCAAAGCCAAACACATCATCTCCGTATAGAGTCATCAGATTATACATTTCAGTAGCGTCGATAACATCGATATGCTTCAAATAATCGGTTTCCATTTCATCACCTCCAACCTATTAGACAACGATAACTAGGGTAAAGTTCCCTAATGCTTGGAAAATACTTATTTGCTCTTGCGAGCAAAATAAGAAAGCACCCATCCTGCGCTGAAGTGCACCCCTTAGAGTAGACATTGGAAAAACCCCTAGGTTATTCCGATGAAATTCTAGGGGGTGCATTTTTGTGGCGGTTAAAGGGCAAAAGTTTAAGCATTATGAAGATACAACGAAAGTGGAGGCAATCCGCTTACATGTTGAAGAGGGATGGTCGTATCAA